>JBOFCR010000141.1:0-100039 GCA_051646165.1 Pseudomonas sp.
CGTCAGCCCGTAGGCTGCGCGGAAATGCCGATTGAGATGGCTCTGGTCGGCGAACCCCAGAGCATGGGCCACCTCGCCGGCCGCCATGCCCGTGCGCAGCAGGCCCTGGGCCCGACGGGTGCGCAGCTGCATGGCCCACTGCCGCGGACTGAGGCCGGTGCGCTGCTTGAAGGCGCGCAGCAGGTGGAATTTGGACAGGCCGACGCTGGCAGCCATCTGCTCTAGGCTCAGGCTCTGTTCGAGGCTGGCGGCCAGCAGTTCCTGCAGCCGTGCCACCGGCCCCCGGCCGATATCGGCGCTGCCGGGCAAACGCACGACAGCACACCGGGCGATCTCGCCCAGCAGCAGGGTCACGCCTTCCTCGCCGCGCTCACGCAGCAGGACATCGTCGCTCAGGCACTGCTCCACCGCCTGCGCCAATGCCATGGCCAGACCCGGTTGCTGCTGTAGCGGCGTGGTGAACTGCAGCTGCTCCAGGCCCAGGCTGGCGGCCAGCACGGGCGCCGGCACATAGAGGCTGACGTAGCGCCAGGGCTGGCCCTCGGGCGCACCGCCGCCCTGGATCTCGCCGGGGTTGTAGGTGGTGATGGCGCCGGCAGCGGCGCTGAAGGTACGGCCGTCCAGCCAGATGCGCTCTTCGCCCAGCAGGTTGGCGCCGATAACGAATTCGTCGTGGCTGTGCTTGTCGAACTGCTGGCCGTTGGCCTGGGTGCTGCAGACTTCCAGCCCGCCGATGCGCGCCAGGCGCATCCGCTCAGGCGGGTGCATGTCAGATCAGGCCGGCGTCGGCCAGCTTCTGTTCCAGGGCGACCAGATCGGGGATCTTCACCACGGCTTCACCAAGCTGCACCGCATCCAGCTCCAGCGGTGCCAGCGCCGCGTTGGCGCGGGCCAGATGGCCGTCGACCTTGAGCGAGCGCGGGATGCCCTGCACCAGCAGGGCGAGGAACTTGACCTGGTCGCGCCCGCCGAGGGCGTTGATCACCGCTACCCGGGAGCCGGGGCCGATCTGCGGCTGGCCATCGGAGGCCGCCTCGAAAGACAGCAGCGGCAGTTGCAGGTTGCGCCAGGCCACCTGGCCGAGGAACCAGGCCGGCAGGCCCGGGGAGACTTGCGGCGGGCGATAGGGAATCAGCTCCGCCACCGCCACGTTGGGCAGCATCAGGGTGCGATCCGCCAGCGGCACCAGCAGCGCGGTAAGGTTGCCGGGGGTCTGGGTAGTTGCAACTTGGCTCATGGAGCGATCCTTAACTAGGCGTCAACGCACTGCGCGGCCAGGTGATTGACCAGGGCTTCGGCCAGTTCGCGCGGGTCACCGCTGAGGGCGCTGTAGCCGCCTTCGCGCAGGCTGTCCGGCATGCTCGGGCAGGCGCAGCTGTCGCCGCGCTGGGTCCAGATCAGGCCACCCTGGCGGCGTACGTAGGCGGCCGCGGCGCTGCCGTCGCTGCCCATGCCGCTGAAGGCGATCACGCCGCAGTGGGCGCCGAACTGCTGAGCCAGGTTGAGCATCATCTGGTCGATGGACGGGCTGTAGGGTTCCGGCCAGCTGCGGTCGGTGATCTGCATTGTGCCATTCTCGGCAAAGCCCAGCTCATGGCTGATCGGCGCCACCACCACTTCGCCGCAACGCACGGCATCGCCATGCCGCGCCGGATTGACGTGCCACTGGCTGTGCCGGCCAACCGCCTGGGGCAGCGCGGTCTCGAAGGCCGCATCGATATGCTGGGCGTAGACGAAGCCGACCGGCAAACCGCCGGGCAAGGCATCGAGGAACGCCTTGACCGCTGCCGGGCCGCCGAGAGAGGCCGCCAGCAGCCAGACCTGCCTGGCCGGCTCGCCCGCCACCAGCGGGGTGCTGGCCAGGGCCACCGGCAGCTCCAGGCGACCGGGGCGCTGCGCCTCGGCCAGCAGGGCTTCCAGGCTCGGGCCGATGGCCTGGGTCGGGTCGCCGATCAGGCGCTTGAGCTTGCTGAACAGGCTGCGCTCCCAGCGCGGGTAATTCTCCGAGTGACGTTCCGGGGCATGGCCCTCGCCGAACAGCACCGGGGCAGTAGAACGTTCGAGCAGGCTGTCGACCAATGGCGAGTCTTCCGACTGGGCCAGGTCGACCAGCCACAGGTCAGCCTCGCAGGCGGCCAGGGCTTCCTCGTCGAGGCGTGCCGGGTCGCTGTTGAGCACCACCTGGTAGCCACTGCCGGACAGCGCCTGCTGCAGCACATGGCGCTGCAGCGAGGTGTCGGCAATAACGGCAATCCGTGCTGCTGTGCGGCTATCAGTCATGGCGTTTGACCAGTTTCAGGATGTTTTCGAGCAGGTCCGACTCTTGGTAAGGCTTGCCCAGGTACTCGTTGACGCCGATGGCCATGGCCCGCTCACGGTGTTTCTCACCGGTACGCGAGGTAATCATGATGATCGGCAGATCCTTCAGGCGCTCGTCGTGGCGCACCAGGGTGGCCACTTCGAAACCGTCCATGCGCGGCATCTCGATGTCCAGCAGCATGATGTCCGGGCGGTGCTCCTGCAGCTGGGCGATGGCGTCGACCCCGTCCTTGGCGGTCAGCACGTTCATGCCGTTGCGTTCGAGCAGGCGGCTGGTGACCTTGCGCACGGTGACCGAGTCGTCGACCACCATGACCAGGGTCGGCCGATCCGCCTCAATTTCTGCGGCGGTCTGCGGCGACTGGCTGGCCAGGCGCGGCATATGCAGCTGGCCGAGCATGTGCGCGTGACGCACGCGGATGGTCGCCAGCAGATCGAGAATCACCACCACGCGACCGTCACCGAGGATGGTCGCACCGGAGATGCCATGCACGCCGGCGAACTGCAGGCCTAGGCTCTTCACCACGATCTCGCGCGAACCGGCCAGGCTGTCCACCTGCACCGCCACGGCGTGCTCGCTGGAGCGCACCAGGATCACCGGCAGCGGCAGGCTCTGGCCGATCAGCTTGGGTTGCTGGCCGTTGTTGAGCAGGTCGCCGAGGTATTTCAGTTCATAGGCCTGGCCGGCGTATTCGAAGCGCGGCGCGTCCGGGCCGTAGTAGGCCTCCAGCTCGTACGGCGAGACCCGCACGATACCTTCGATGGTGTTCAGCGGGATGGCGTAGAGGTCTTCACCCGAGAGCACCATCAGCGCGCGGTTGACCGACACGGTGAACGGCAGGCGGATGAGGAAGCGGGTGCCTTCGCCCACGCTCGACTCGATGCTCATCGAGCCGCCGAGCTGCTTGACCTCGGAGTGCACCACGTCCATGCCGACGCCACGCCCGGAGATCTGCGTGACCTTCTCGGCGGTGGAGAAACCGGCTTCGAGGATGAACTGCAGGATCTCGTGGTCGGTGAGGTCGGAGTCCTCGTCCATCAGACCGCGTTCGAGGGCCTTGCGGCGCACCGCGTCGAGGCGGATACCGCCACCGTCGTCGCTCAGGGTCAGGAGGATGTCGCCACCCTCGCGGCCGAGGGTCAGGCGGATGTTGCCGACCTCCGACTTGCCACTGGCGCGACGCTGGTCGGCCGACTCGATACCGTGGTCGACGGCGTTGCGCAGCATGTGCTCCAGCGGCGCGACGATACGTTCGAGAACAGTACGGTCCATCTCGCCTTCGGCGTTGCCGACGTGGAACTCGACCTGTTTGCCCAACTCGGAAGCGACCTGGCGGACGATACGGCGCAGGCGCGGCACCAGGCGGTCGAACGGCACCATGCGGGTGCGCATCAGGCCTTCCTGCAGCTCGGTGTTGACCCGCGCCTGTTGCAGCAACAGGGTCTCGGCATCGCGGTTACGCGTGGCCAGGGTTTCCTTCAGGTCGAGCAAGTCGGAGGCCGACTCGAACAGCGCGCGAGAGAGCTGCTGCAGTTGCGAGTGGCGGTCCATTTCCAGCGGGTCGAAGTCTTCGTAGCCGGCACGTTCGGCCTCGGCCTGGTAGCGGCTGAGGATCTGCGCCTGGGTTTCGATATCGAGACGGCGCAACTGGTCGCGTACCCGTTCGATGGTGGCTTCCATCTCGCCAAGGGTGAAGCCGAAGTCGCTGACCTGCTGCTCGACCCGACCGCGGAAGATCGAGGTCTCACCGGCCAGGTTGACCAGGCCTTCGAGCAGTTCGGCCGGTACCTTGACCAGTTCCTGCGGGGCACGCCGCGAGGCGGCCTCGGCAGCGGCTTCGGCGGCGCGCTGGACGAACGGCAGCACGCGCATTTCCTGCGCGGTCTGCGGCACGCTGCTGGCGGCGACGATGGGCGTGCTCAGGGTCACCGGCGTCGGCGCACTGGCAACCGGCTCCGCGACGACGCTGTGCTCGAGTTCGGCCGCCTGTTGCTCGGCGACCTGGTTGTCGTCCAGGCGCTTGCGCAGTTGGTCGAGTTCCTTCTGCAGGCCCTCGAAACCGGACTGCACATCGAGGAACAGGCTGTCCGGCCAGGGCGCGCCCTGCTGCTGGGCCTCGGTCAGGTGTTGTTCGAGATCGTGGCTGAGATCGCCCAGGCGCTTCTGCCCGGCCAGCCGTGCACCGCCCTTGAGGGTGTGCAGGATGCGCAGCATCTCGTCGATGGCGCCGCCATCCTCGCGGCTGGCTTCCCAGCGGCCGATGGCGGCTTCCATGGCTTCCAGCAGGTCGTCACCTTCCTCGAGGAAGATGTCGAGGATATCGGCTTCGGCGCCCACGTCCTCGTCGACCACAGGCTGCAGGTGCACGCTGGACGGCATGCTCAACTGCGCATCGGGGTTGGCGCGGAACTGCTTGATGGTCTCGATCAGCGCGGCGCCGTCCGGCACCACACGATTGCCACGCACCGCCTCGAGCATCTCGGAGAGACGGTCGTGGCAGGCCTGCAGCAGGGCGAACAGATCTGCACTGGCACGCAGGCGACCATCGCCGACGCCCTCGTAGAGGAACTCCAGCTCGTGGGCCAGATCACCGATTTCGCGGATCTCGGCCATCCGCGCACCACCCTTGAGGGTGTGCAGGTCGCGCTGCAGGGCTTCGACTTCCAGGGTGTTGTCGACATCGGTCATCCAGCGCTGCAGGGCGGCGCCGGCGCTGTCCATGATGTCGAAACCTTCCTCGAGGAAGATCTCCACCAGCTCGGGGTCGCGGTCATCCACTACAGGAGCCGGCGCGACCAATACTGTGGGTGCTTCGGCAGCAACCGGCTGCACGAATTCGTCAGCAGCTTCCGGCAACTCTGCGGCGGCCGGAAGCGCATCAAAACCCGGCGACTGTGCAGGCTCGTCTGTATCGTCCGGCAATTGCTCGGGCTCTACCGACTCGTAGCCCTGCAGTTGTTCCGCCAGGGGCTCGGCGCCCAGTTCCGGCAGGGCGCCATCCAGCGACCACTGGTCCTGGCTCAGCGCCGGCAGTTCTTCCAGCTCGGCACTGGCCAGCTCGGCGCTGAGGTCCAGCGGGTCGGCCAGGTGCAGCTCCGGCAGTTCTTCCAGGCTCGGCGCGCTGAACTCGGCAGCGGCCAGTTCGCCCAGATCGATTTCCTGCTCGCCTTCGACCAGCGGCTGAAGGTCTTCGACCAGCGCCAGATCGATCGGCTCGTCGTCGATCAGCAGCTCAGGCAGGGTCTCTAGCTCGCTGACAACTTTGCTCTCCAGCTGTGCTGCAGAAGCAACGGGCAGCTCGACAGCGGCCGGGGCAACGACCCCGCCGTTCTGACGGAAGCTGCGAATGGCTTCGATAAGGACGCTGGGGTCGCTCAGAGGCTGGTTGCGCTGCAGTTGTTCCAGCAGCACGGCCAGGCGGTCATGACTCTGCTGCAGCAGGCTGGCCAGGGCCGGCGAATGGCTGAAACGGCGGTCGACCAGGCCTTCGTAAAGGGATTCCAGCTCATGTCCAAGGTCGCCGATGGCGCGGATCTCGGCCATCCGCGCGCCCCCCTTGAGGGTATGCAGGTCACGCTGCAGGGAGGACAGGGCCAGGGTGTTGTCCGGGTCCGCCAACCAGCGGTCGAGGGCCTGGCCGGCGCTGTCGAGGATATCCACCGCCTCTTCCAGGAAGATCTCGACCATTTCCGCGTCCAGATTTTCCAGCAGGCTGCCGCCGCTCGCCGACTCGGCGACGAATGCGGGCGGTTCGATCGGCGCGATGCTGGCAATCGGCTCTGCGTTCGGCGCAGGCTGCGGCTCTGGCTCCAGTGCGGCTTCCAGCTCCGGTTCTACCAGCCAGCTCGATTCGGGCAGGGCCGGTTCGTCCAGTTCGATAACTTCCAGGCCGGGCGTATCGCCACTCAGCAGAGCCAATGCGGCCGGATCCAGGGCCTCGTCGAGCAGCGCGCGCAGGGCGGCGACTCGCTCCGGCTGCGGGCTGACCTGCAGCGCTGCGGCAACCTGATCCATCATGCCGATCAGCGCTTCATGGGCTTCTTCGGCTTCGTGGAAGAAGCGCTCGCTGATCGCCAGACGGCCCTCTTCGACCGCCTTGTACAGGGCCAGCAGGGCCTGGCACAGCTCGTCGATCTGCGGCAGCTCTGCCATCTCGGCGCCACGGCCAAGGGTGCTCAGCTCGTCCAGCAGGGCACTCAGCTCCTGCTGTTCGCTGGGATGTTCGTGCCACTTGCGCAGCAGGTCCTCGGCATCCAGCAGGATATCCATGCCTTCGGCGAGGAAGATCGAAATCAGTTGTGGGTCACGGCTATCGCCATGCTCTTCCTTGCGCGCGCTCTCGGCGCTGTCCAGGCGTTCCTGATGCAGTTTGTGCACCCGCTCGAGGAACTCGGCGGCGCCAGGAATGATCGCCAGTGGCTGGCTTTCCAGCTGTTCCAGACCGGCACGGAACAGGTGCTCGGCATCGCGCAGCAGCTCGGCTTCGGCCAAGTCCATGGGGATCAGGTTGGTCTTGAACTCCTTGACCAGCTTCTCCAGCGGCGTGGCGATTTCGGCGATCGGCAGGATGCCGGCCATGTGCGCGCTGCCCTTGAGGGTATGCAGGGCACGCTGCAGGTCATCGGTCACCGGTTGCGGCAGTTCCTGAGCGCAGTCGGCGAGGAAGCCGACCAGGGTGTCCAGGTGGGTCTCGGCTTCGTTGCGGAAAATCTCCAGCAACTGCGGGTCGAGGGCGTAGTCATCCTCGAACGCGGCCAGTGCGGCACTTTCGCTGGGCACTGCTGCCACTTCGTTTACTTCAGCCAGCTCAACCACTGCCGGCGCATCCAGCGCTACGCTCGGCGCGCTCGGCGGCACCTGGCCGCGGGCCAGGGCATGGGCGGTGGCGGCCAGCAGGTCGACGTCGTCGCGCTGGCGCTGGGCCTGGGAGGCGAACTCCTCGACCAGCGCCGGCATCAGCGCGACCACATCCTTGACCACCTGCTGCACCGGCGCGTCGGCCTCGATGCTGCGATCAAGCACACGATTGAGCAGGTTCTCGATCGACCAGCCCAGCTCGCCGATGACCAGCGCACGAACCATGCGACCACTGCCCTTGAGGGTGTGGAAGGCGCGACGGATCTCGCTCAGAGCGTCCTTGTCGGTGGTGTCGGCACACCATTGCGGCAGGTATTGGCCGATGGTCTCCAGCACTTCGCCGACTTCCTCGACGAAGACTTCCAGCAACTCTTCATCCACCGGTTCTTCATCGGCAGGCGGTGGCAGCAGGCTCGGCGGTACGTCCTGGGCCGGCGGGTTGATCGCCTGCACCGGAGCGGCCATCACATCGGCCATGGACAGTGGTTTGTCGGCGACCGGGGCGCTGAGCGGCAGCTCGAACGGCGCGCTCGGCAGCTCGACCTCGGGCAGATCCAGTGCCGACAGTTCCAGCTCGTCCCAGTTGTTCGGGGTATCGTCCAGCGACTCCAGGCTGAGCTCCTGCGGCTCGCCAGGCAGCTCCTCCACTTCCAGGCTCTCGAGCGACAGCTCCTGGCCTTCCAGCGGGGCATCGAGGTTCAGCTCGTTGGCGACCTCGTCGACCTGCAATTCGCCGAACTCCAGGCTCGGCAGCTCTGCCGCAGGCTGCTCCAGCTCCAGCGGCGCATCCAGGCTCAGGTCGAGACCGGCGCTGGAGTCGTCCTGGAGCACTTCGCCCAAGCTCCAGTTGTCGTCGGAAACCAGCAGCTCGCCACTCTCGGCAGCCGGCACGGGTTCTTCCAGCGACAGCTCGCCAAACTCGAAGCTCAGTCCGTCGGTAGTCGGGGCACTTGGCTCGGCCGGGGCATCTAGCTCCAGCGCCGCTTCGAAAGCCTGCAGTTGCGGCTCGTCGTCCAGGGACAGCTCTTCGGCCGCAAGAACTTCGATGTCCTGCAGCGGATCGGCCAGCGGCGCGATGCTTTCCTTATACGGTTCCTCGATACGATCGAGGATCGAGGGCTTTTCCTTGAGCGGATAACCCAGGCTTTCCAGGCTTTCCTCGGCTACGTCGAGAATCAGGTCGCCCTGGGTCGCATGGTCTTCGGCCAGGCGTTCGAGGTAGTACTCGACGCTGGTGATGGCATCGGCCAGGGTGTCGAGGTTCTGCCAGTTGGGCACGGCCTTGCGCGCCAGCAGCTGCTCTTCGATATAGCGGTTGCAGGCCTGCAGCAAGGTCGCTGCACGGGTCAGCGGGATCATCGCCAGGCCGCCACGGACCTGGGTCAGCAGCTCCGGCACGCGAGCCAGGTGCTCGTGGTTCCACTGCGAGGCGATAAACTCGATGATCGCGTCCTTGGCCTGTTCCAGGCCGGTACGCGCTTCTTTGATCACCAACTGGTGGATCTGCGCCACGTCGGTGGTGGGCAGGTGACTCTGTTCGTTCTGCCGATCGTCGCTGGGGCCGACCATGCCGGCCAGGGTCGCTTCGACATACAGCAGCGCACCGGCGACATCCATCAGCACCGCATCGCTGGGCTCCTGCTGGCCGAGGGACAGGCCGTGGACCACGTCGATCTGGTCGAGGATGACCTTGCGCGGCTGGCCGAAGCCAAGCACGGCCAGGGTATCGGCGATCTGCTTGAGCGGCGCCAGCAGGGCGTCCAGCTCGGCGACCTGCTTGCGGTCGCTGCGTACGAACAGGTCGAGACTGTCCTTGACCCGTACCAGCTCCTCGCACAGGGCACCGACCACCGAACGCATGGCGTCGCGGTCCGGACCGGCCAGGCGGGCACGCTCCTCGTCGACCACGTCGCTGTCCGGCAGGGCGTCATCCAGGCGGTACTGATCCTTGAGCGCACGGATGCGCGGCGACTGCGCCGGGGCCTTGGCCACATAGAACAGCAGGTTCTTGGTCAGCTCGTCCGGGGCGCTCTGGTTGATGCCGTCGGCGCCCTGTTCGACCAGACGCTTGAGCTCCTTGTCGACCTGACGCAGCAAGGTACGCACCGAAGCACCGTTGATCACGCTGCCGTTGGCCAGGCCTTCGACCATGCCGGAAGCGATCTGCCACAGCGGGCCGAGCGGCGCTTCCTTGCACAGGGTTTCCAGGCGCGCGAAAACGCGGGCCATGTAGCCCAGGTTGGTGCCCAGGTCCTGGTTGCGGATCACCCCGACCAGGGCCATCTGCAGCATCTGCCGCAGCTTGCGCAGCAGCACCGGCAGTTCGGCGGTGCGCAGTTTTTCCAGGGATTCGTGGGACAGCGCCGGCTGGCGACCGGACAGGTCCGGGGAGAACAGGCTGGTTTCCGACAGCAACTTCTCGCCGCGCGCGGCGCGCAGGTCGTTGAGCAGCGGCAGCACCACCATCGGCAGGTCGCGACGGGCGGTCTGGATGCGTTCCAGGTACACCGGCAATTGCAGGATGGCCTGCATCAGCACTTCCAGGGCTTCGCCCTGGTTGGGCACGCGGCCGTCGAGCAGGGCCTGGGCCAGCTGCTCCATTTCTTCGGCGAGCAGAGCCGCGCCGTAGAACTCGACCATCTGCAGGGTGCCATGCACCTGGTGCACGTAGGTCAGGCAGAAACGCATGCGCGTGGCGTCCTGGGTGTTCTCGACGAACGCCTCCAGGGCCTGGCGGGCCTGTTTCAGGGTCTCCGCGATTTCGCCTTTGACCCACTCCAGGGCGACATAGTCGTGCCGATCACCCATACCGACTCCACTCATATTCGACTTCGCTCAACCCTTGCGGGTAAACGCCAAAACCCGATCGTCGGCCACCGGTTCAAGATCCGGATGCTGCCAACCGACCACTTCCCCCACGCCGACGACCAGCAAGCCCCCCGGTGCCAGGCGCTCGGCCAGGCGGTTGAGGATTTCGCGGCGCCGCCAGCGGCGGAAGTAGATCAACAGGTTCTGACAGAAAATTACGTCCATGCCGGTCATTGGCGCTTTGCCCAGTTCCAGCACATTCAATCGGGCGAAACAGATACGTTCCGCCAGATCGCTGACCACTTTGCGACGGCCATCGTCCTGGGCGCAGAAGTAGCGCTCGCACAGGTCGGCATCCATCTGTTCCAGGCGGCGCACGCCGTATGTCGCGTCACGCGCCTTGCTCAATGCATTAAGGCTGATGTCGGTACCGGTCACGCCAAACTGGCGACTGCTGGCGGTATCGTTCAGCACCTCGGCGGCACAAATGGCCATCGAGTAAGGTTCTTCGCCGCTCGAGCAGCCCACACTCCACAGCGCCCAAGGTTGCTGCTGCTCGTCCGTCGCCAGACGGCCACGCAAGTAGCTTTCCAGCACATCGAAGGATGGGCGGTGACGGAAGAAGCGGGTTTCCTGAACGGTCAGACGATCCAGCAGGGTCGACCACTCCACCGCCCCCCGCGGGCCATCGGTGACCTGGCGGTAGTAGGTGGAATAGTCGGCGACCTCCAGCTCGCGCATGCGCGCGCTCAGGTTGGTCTGCAGAAACGCCCGGCGCTGTTCGCTGATCACCACGCCGGTACGCTCTTCCAGCAGGGTCTGCCAGTCGCGGAACTCCGCCTGCGACATATCGGCCAGGGGTTTCAAGGCCCAGACGCCGCTTGGCTGCATGCCGTGCCCCTCGCTCATGGCCGAGTGCCCTGGGCAGCGACCTTTTCAGGCCTCCGCCCTTCTCCCGCTTAAGCCTGGCCTTCCGGCAGGGTGAAACCGGATACCGACCGACGCATCTCACTGGCCATCTTGGCCAGGTTACCAATGCTCTTGGCGGTAGCGGTGGTACCTGCGGAGGTCTGCGAGGTGATCTCCTGGATCACGTTCATGGTGTTGGAGATGTGGCCAGCAGACGAGGCCTGCTGACGGGCGGCGTTGGAGATGTTCTGGATCAGGGCCGCGAGGGTCTTGGATACCTTCTCGATCTCTTCCAGGGCCACACCGGCGTCCTGCGCCAGACGGGCACCGCGCACTACTTCGGAAGTGGTCTGCTCCATGGAGATAACCGCTTCGTTGGTGTCGGTCTGAATCGTTTTAACCAGCGCCTCGATCTGCTTGGTTGCCGCCGAGGAACGTTCTGCGAGGCGTTGTACCTCGTCCGCTACCACGGCGAAGCCGCGACCCGCGTCACCGGCCATGGAGGCCTGGATCGCGGCGTTCAGGGCGAGGATGTTGGTCTGGTCGGCAATGTCGTTAATCAGGCTAACGATGTCACCGATCTCCTGGGACGATTCACCGAGGCGCTTGATCCGCTTCGAGGTGTCCTGGATCTGCTCACGGATGTTATCCATGCCGGTGATGGTGTTGTGTACGACTTCGTTACCCTTGTTGGCGATGGCTACGGAACGTTCCGCTACCGCGGAGGATTCCGCGGCGTTCGCCGATACCTGGTCAATCGACACGGCCATTTCGTTGATCGCCGCGGATGCGCCGGCGATTTCCTGGGCCTGGTGCTCGGAAGCTTCGGCCAGGTGCATGGCGGTGGCCTGGGTTTCCTGGGCGGCGGCGGCCACCTGGACGGCGGTCGAGTTGATCGTCGCTACCAGGTCGCGCAGCTGGTCGATGGAGTAGTTGATGGAGTCGGCGATGGCACCGGTGAAGTCCTCGGTTACCGTCGCGGCCACGGTCAGGTCACCGTCGGCGAGGTCGGCGATTTCGTCGAGCAGTCGCAGAATCGCCGCCTGGTTACGTTCGTTCTTCTCGGCGGTGGAGGCCAGTCGGCGGTTGGTCTCACGCACCATTACCAGGCCGATCAGGATGATCGAGGCCAGGGCGATGGCACCCAGCACGTAACCGGCCAGGGTGTTGAAGTAACGGCCTTCGGCCAAGTCTTCGAAGTTGCCGGTCAGGCCGGAAGCCTTGTCCAGCAGGGTCTGCGAACCGGTGAAGATGGTGTTGGCGGATTCACGAACCTGGAACAGTTCCGGCGAGGTCTCGAGGATCTCGTCCACCGAACCAGAAACGAACTGGAACAGCTCGGAAATTTCGGCCAGGCGCTCGAGGGCATCGGGATCGGTGACCTTGGAAATCTCCATGGCCTGGTTGCCTTCGATCATCGCCTTGAGTACGCGACCGAACAGGCTGGCGTCGCGGCCGAACATGTCGGCGGCCTGTACCGAGTCATCGTCACCGGCCAGTACCTTGTTCACCGAGCCGAGAATACGTTCGGCGAGCAGCGACTGGCGCTGGGCAACCGACACCTGGGCGGCTGGCGCACCGCTCTGCAGGAGAATGTCGACCACTTCCTCGTACTCGACCTGCAGCTGCGGAATGGTTTCGGCCAGGGTGGCGGCTACCTGGTGCAGCGACAGTACGGTCTGCTCGCTGGCAAGGATGGCGTCGGAGTTCTGCCGCAGGCTGTCCCAGTCCTTCTGCACCTCGTCCATCTGCGCCTTGACCGACTCGGGCGCGACCGGCAGGCCGGTCTCTTCGTCGCCCTTGGTCAGGTAGCCCCAGCGCTGTTCGAAGCCGTTACGCGCTTCCTTCAGCAGCGGGAAGGCAGCCGCCTTACCGGTCGCCGCTTCGGTGGCGTTCTTCGCAATCCGCTGGGACAGAACACGCAGCTCACCGGAGTGGCTGATGTATTCCTTGTCGTAGTTGGACTGGGTGTTGAGGTAGGCGAAGTTGGCAAACAGCAACACGATCGACACGATCAGGACGATAAACAGCCCCGCGATCAGCGTGTTACTGCGCGCACCCGCCAAAAGATTGCCTGCATTGAATTTTTTCATTATCTGGCCCCCGCCTGGACCGACCGCACTTCAGTTCCCATGTAACGCCAAAAGGCCGGCAAATGCCGACCCAACCGAAAAACTTTATACCGCCACGTCGAGAAACCCCTGGTGCTTGGCCAGCGCATGCGGGCTAAACACCAACCAGGGCTGCTCGCGCTGGAAGACACCATGAATGAAAGGCTCGATGGCCGCCTCAAGGGGCGGCAACTGCTCGGAGAAGGTATCCACCGGGAAGTGTTGCATGCCGAATACTTCGTCGACCGTCAGCCCGGCGAACACGTCCTGGTGGTCCACTACCAGCACCCGACGCTGCTTGCGCAATGGCGACAGTTCGGAGCCGAAGAAACCGCACAGATCCATGACCGGCAACAGCCGGCCACGCACGTTGGCGACACCCTTTACCCAGTTTTTCACCCCGGGCAACAAGGTATGCCGAGGCTCGTGCAGCACCTCGCCGATCTCTCCCATGGGCGCCACGAAATAACGCTCGCCCATGCGAAAGCCGATCCCGCTCCAGGTCTGCACCGTGCGCTGCTGCGACGGCAAACCGGCCGCCAACAGACGGCAGCGCTGATCGATTGCAACGAGAAGCTGGAAGGGAGATTGCGCGTCCGACATGCCGACCGTGGCCTTTTCTTGTTATTGAGCGACGGACTGGTGCGGCTGCTAGCCGGCCAGTACCGCGTTCAGGGTTTTCATCAGCGTGTCTTCGTCGACCGGCTTGGTCAGGTAGTCACGCGCGCCCTGGCGCTTGCCCCAGACCTTGTCGGTTTCCTGGTCCTTGGTGGTGACGATGATCACCGGAATATGTGCGGTCTCGGCATCCTTGGTCAGCTGACGGGTTGCCTGGAAGCCGTTGAGGCCCGGCATGACGATGTCCATCAGCACGGCGTCCGGCTTTTCCTGGCGGGCCAGAGCCACGCCGTCGGCGCCATTTTCTGCCTTGAGCACCTGATGCCCGTGCTTTTCCAGCATGGCAGTCAGTTTGTACATTTCAGTCGGAGAGTCATCAACAATCAGAATACGAGCCATGGAGTTCCCCATACGGAATAGGCATCACCGGCTTGTGGCCGGATAAAATCAGGAAGCTTGCTCCACCGGGATAAATTCGGGCACGTGGGTCTTGATCGCCCCGAGCAGCTCTTCCTTGCTGAAAGGCTTGGTCAGGTACTGGTCGGAGCCGACGATACGGCCCTTGGCCTTGTCGAACAGACCGTCCTTGGAGGACAGCATGATCACCGGAGTGGATTTGAAAGCACTATTGTTCTTGATCAGGGCGCAGGTCTGGTAGCCATCGAGCCGCGGCATCATGATGTCAACGAAGATGATGCTGGGATGGGTATCGGCGATTTTGGCCAGTGCGTCGAAGCCATCCACCGCAGTGATGACCTCACAACCGACCTTCTTCAGCAGAGTTTCAGCAGTGCGACGAATCGTTTTCGAATCGTCGATCACCATAACCCTCAAACCCTCGGAATGCTGTTCCATGTCTGCCCTACCATTGCCTCGGTGAGTCGTTGTTTTACGTTATACAGTGTGCCAGAGGCCCTGCCACCGACGGGCTACGACCCGATCATCGGGTCTTTTTAGCACACTCTACAAGCGCAATCTATAAGCCCCTGACTTAGGGGGTTTTTCTTGACCGGCACGAGCGCCGGAGCCACCCTTGCGCATCCCGGCACGGCCAGTTCGGCCGCTTATTTTTGCCGGCATACGGTTGCGGAGATTTCCCCCATGAGCATTCGCCTCGGGATCGTCATGGACCCCATCGCGCAGATCAGCTTCAAGAAGGACAGCTCGCTGGCAATGCTGCTGGCCGCCCAGGCTCGCGGCTGGACGCTGTTCTATATGGAGCAGCAGGACCTCTACCAACTGGGCGGCGAAGCCCGGGCCCGCATGCGCCCGCTGAATGTCTTCGACAATCCGCAGCAGTGGTTCACCCTGGGCGACGAAGCAGACAGCCCGCTGACCGAGCTGGACGTGATCCTGATGCGCAAGGACCCGCCGTTCGACAACGAGTTCGTCTACTCCACCTACCTGCTGGAGCAGGCCGAGCGCGCCGGCGTGCTGGTGGTCAACCGCCCGCAAAGCCTGCGCGACTGCAACGAGAAACTGTTCGCCACCCAGTTTCCCCAATGCACGCCCCCCACGCTGGTCAGCCGCAGGCCGGACATTCTGCGCGACTTCGCCAAACAGCAGCGTGACATCATTCTCAAACCCCTGGATGGCATGGGCGGCTCCTCGATCTTTCGCCACCGCGACGGCGACCCCAACCTCTCGGTAATCCTCGAAACCCTGACCGCCCACGGCACCCAGCAGTGCATGGCGCAGGGCTACCTGCCAGCGATCAAGGACGGCGACAAGCGCATCCTGATGATCGACGGCGAACCGGTGCCCTATTGCCTGGCGCGCATCCCCGCGCAGGGCGAGACCCGCGGCAACCTGGCCGCCGGCGGCACCGGCGAGGCCCGCCCGCTGACCGAGCGCGACCGCTGGATCGCCACCGAGGTCGGCCCGGTGCTGCGCGAGAAGGGCCTGCTATTCGTCGGCCTGGACGTGATCGGCGAGCACCTGACCGAAATCAACGTGACCAGTCCGACCTGCATCCGCGAGATCGACAAGGCCTTCGACACGCGCATCGGCGAACACCTGATGGACGCCATCGCCAGCAAGCTGAGCGCCATGGGCCGTCCGGCGAAAGCTTGAAGCAGGTGGCAGCTTGACGCTTGGCGCTTGCCGGCGGCCATGGCGAGCCGGCAGACTGCGCGGCAATCTGATGTCTGCCGGTAGCCGATGAACGCAGCCTCCCTCCCTCCCGAACTGCCCAGCAGCGGCGTCCGCCCAGCCGACCGGCTGGGCTTCACCCTGTTCGTCGCCACCATCCTGCACCTGGCCCTGATCCTCGGCGTCAGCTTCAGCCTGGCCGAGCCGGGCATGCTGAGCAAGAGCCTGGAAATCACTCTGGCCACCTTCAAGAGTGACGAGAAACCCAAGCAGGCCGACTACCTGGCGCAGAACAACCAGCAGGGCAGCGGCAGCCTGGAAGAAAAGGCGATGCCCAAGACCACCCACCAGGCCCCCTTCCAGGACACCCAGGTGAACAAGGTCACGCCGGCCGCCGCACCACGGCCGAGCGAGCACAAAGAGACCACCAGCAAAGCCGCCGTGGCCACCCGCGCCCCGCAGCCACAGAAGGTCACAACCAAACACAAGGAAGATAAACCGCAGCCCGAAGCCCCGCCGGCCCCGGTTTTTGACAGCACCCAGCTGTCGGCGGAAATCGCCAGTCTGGAAGCCGACCTCGCCCAGGACATCCAGCGCTACGCCAAACGACCGAAAATCCTGCGCCTGAATGCGGCCTCGACCATGCGCGACAAGGGTGCCTGGTACAAGAACGACTGGCGCAAGAAGGTCGAACGCATCGGCAACCTCAACTATCCCGAGGAAGCCCGGCGCCAGCGCGTCTACGGCAGCCTGCGCCTGCTGGTGTCGATCAACCGCGACGGCACCATCTATGAAGTGCAGGTGCTGGAGTCCTCCGGCCAGGACGTACTGGACCAGGCCGCCCTGCGCATCGTGCGCCTGGCCGCGCCCTTCTCGCCATTCACCGGCGACCTGGCCGACATCGACCGCCTGGAAATCATCCGCACCTGGCGCTTCGAGCGTGGCGACCGCCTGTCCAGCAACTGACTGCGACCGCACAACGCTTGAAGCCGACGGCAACAGGGTCGAAACTAGCCCCATGAAAACCGCCGCCAGCTATCTCAAGCATCACTTCCTGATCGCCATGCCGCACATGGCCGATCCGAACTTCGCGCAGACCGTCACCTACCTGGTCGAGCACAACGAGCAGGGCGCCATGGGCCTGGTGATCAACCGCCCCAACGACCTCAGCCTGGCCGACGTGCTCGAGCAACTGCGCCCCGACGACACGCCGCCCGCCCGTTGCCACGGCCTGCCGATCTTCGCTGGCGGCCCGGTACAGACCGACCGCGGCTTTGTCCTGCACCCGGCCGGGCAAAGTTTCCAGGCCACCCTGGAGCTGGGCGAGCTGGCCCTGTCCACCTCCCAGGACGTGCTGTTCGCCATTGCCGACGGCAGCGGCCCGGACAAGCACCTGATCACCCTCGGCTACGCCGGCTGGGAAGCCGGCCAGTTGGAAGCCGAACTGGCCGAAAACGCCTGGCTGACCTGCCCGGCCGACAGCACCATCCTCTTCGACCTGCCACACGACCAGCGCCTCAGCGCGGCGGCCGCACGCCTGGGGGTCAACCTCAGCCTGCTCACCGCCCAGGCCGGCCACGCATGAGCGCACCGGCCAAACCCCTGCGCCTGCTGCTCGGCTTCGACTACGGCAGCAAACAGATCGGCGTCGCCGTCGGCCAGGTCATCACCGGCCAGGCCCGCGAACTCTGCGTATTGAAAGCCCAGAACGGCGTGCCGGACTGGCAGAAGGTCGAGGCGCTGCTCAAGGAATGGCAGCCCGATGCCATAGTCGTCGGCCTGCCACTGAACATGGACGGCAGCAAAAGCGAGATGAGCGAGCGCGCGGAGAAATTCGCCCGCCGCCTCAACGGCCGCTTCAACCTGCCGGTGCACACCCACGACGAACGCCTGACCACCTTCGAGGCCAAGGGCCAGCGTCTGGCCCAGGGCCAGCGCGGCGGTTACCGGGACAACCCGGTCGACGCCCTGGCCGCCGCCCTGCTGCTGGAAGGCTGGTTAAACGAACACCCTTCGGAATGATCGCGAGAGGAACGCCCATGGCCCTGCCCAACCCCGCCGAACTGCTGCCGCGCATGGCTCGTGACCTGCAGGCCCTGCTCAAGCGCCGCGGAATCGCACAGCCGCACTTCATCGGCATCCGCACCGGCGGCATCTGGGTGGCCGAAGCACTGCTCACCGAACTGGGTTCGCGGCAGCCGCTGGGCACCCTCGATGTGTCCTTCTACCGCGACGACTTCACCCAGAATGGCCTGCACCCGCAGGTGCGCCCCTCGGCCCTGCCATTCGAGATCGAAGGCCAGCACCTGGTGCTGATCGACGACGTACTGATGAGCGGGCGCACCATCCGCGCCGCCCTCAACGAGCTGTTCGACTACGGCCGCCCGGCCAGCGTGACCTTGGTCAGCCTGCTCGACCTGGACGCCCGCGAGCTGCCGATCCATGCCGATGTACTGGGCGCGACCCTCGCCCTGGCGGCCAACGAACGGGTAAAATTGCTCGGCCCCACGCCGCTCGCCCTCGAGCTGCAAACTCTCTCTGATTCCTAAGGCCTGCCCATGCCCACCGACGCCACGCGCTCGCTGCAGCTCAACGACCAGGGCCAGCTGCGCCACTTCCTCTCGCTCGACGGCCTACCGCGCGAGCTGCTGACGGAAATCCTCGACACCGCCGACTCCTTCCTCGAAGTCGGCGCCCGTGCGGTAAAGAAGGTCCCGCTGCTGCGCGGCAAGACCGTATGCAACGTGTTTTTCGAGAACTCCACGCGCACCCGCACCACCTTCGAGCTGGCCGCCCAGCGCCTGTCGGCCGATGTGATCAGCCTCAACGTGTCGACCAGCTCGACCAGCAAGGGCGAGACCCTGTTCGACACCCTGCGCAACCTCGAAGCCATGGCCGCCGACATCTTCGTGGTACGGCATGCCGACTCCGGCGCCGCGCACTTCATCGCCGAACACGTGTGCCCGAACCTGGCGATCATCAACGGTGGCGACGGCCGCCACGCGCACCCGACCCAGGGCATGCTCGATATGCTGACCATCCGCCGGCACAAGGGCAGCTTCGAGAACCTCTCGGTAGCCATCGTCGGCGATATCCTGCATTCGCGGGTGGCGCGCTCCAACATGCTGGCGCTGAAGACCCTCGGCTGCCCGGATATCCGCGTGATCGGGCCGAAGACCCTGCTGCCGGTCGGCATCGAGCAGTACGGGGTGACGGTCTATACCGACCTCGCCGAAGGCCTCAAGGACGTCGACGTGGTGATCATGCTGCGCCTGCAGCGTGAGCGCATGACCGGCGGCCTGCTGCCCAGCGAGGGCGAGTTCTACCGCCTCTACGGCCTCACCGAACAACGCCTCAAGCTGGCCAAGCCGGACGCCCTGGTGATGCACCCGGGGCCGATCAACCGCGGCGTGGAAATCGAGTCGGCGGTGGCCGACGGCCCGCAATCGGTGATCCTCAACCAGGTCACCTACGGCATCGCCATCCGCATGGCCGTGCTGTCGATGGCCATGAGCGGCCAGGCCGCGCAGCGCCAACTCAACGCCGAGGAGCAGAACTGATGCGTACCCGTATCCTCGGAGCCCGCGTGATCGACCCGGCCAGCGGCCAGGACCAGGTTCGCGACCTCTACCTGGATGGCGGCAAGATTGCTGCCTTCGACCAGGCGCCGAGCGGCTTCGTCGCCGACCAGGAGATCGACGCCCGCGGCCTGATCGCCACGCCCGGCCTGGTCGACCTGGCCGTGGCCCTGCGCGAGCCGGGCTACAGCCGCAAGGGCAACATCGCCAGCGAGACCCTGGCCGCCGCCGCCGGCGGCGTCACCAGCCTGTGCTGTCCGCCGCTGACCAAGCCGGTACTGGACACCTCGGCCGTGGCCGAGCTGATCCTCGACCGCGCCCAGGAAGCCGGGCATGCCAAGGTCTTCCCCATCGGCGCACTGACCAAGGGCCTGGCCGGCGAGCAGCTGGCCGAGCTGGTCGCCCTGCGTGACGCCGGCTGCGTGGCCTTCGCCAACGGCCTGGCGCCAGTGGCCAATAACCGTACCCTGCGCCGCGCCCTGGAGTATGCGGCGACCTTCGACCTGACGGTGATCTTCCACTCCCAGGATGCCGACCTGGCCGAAGGCGGCCTGGCCCACGAAGGCGCCACCGCCAGCTTCCTCGGCCTGCCGGGCATCCCGGAAACCGCCGAGACCGTGGCCCTGGCGCGCAACCTGCTGCTGGTCGAACAGAGCGGCGTGCGCGCGCACTTCAGCCAGCTGACCAGCGCCCGCGGCGCCGAGATGATCGCCCAGGCCCAGGCCCGCGGCCTGCCGGTGACCGCTGACGTGGCGATGTACCAGCTGATCCTCACCGACGAGGCACTGCTGGGCTTCTCCAGCCTGTACCACGTGCAGCCGCCACTGCGCACGGCCGCCGACCGTGATGGCCTGCGCCAGGCGGTGAAGAGCGGCGTGATCGGCGCCATCGCCAGCCATCACCAACCCCACGAGCCGGACGCCAAGCTGGCGCCCTTCGGCGCCACCGAGCCCGGCATCAGCAGCGTCGAACTGCTACTGCCGCTGGCCCTGACCCTGGTGCAGGACGGCCTGCTCGATCTGCCAACCCTGCTCGCCCGCCTCACCAGCGGTCCGGCCAAGGCCCTGCGCCTGCCTGCCGGCCGCCTGGCCGTGGGTGCTCCGGCAGACCTGCTGCTGTTCGAGGCACAAGGCCAGACCCTGGCCGGCGAGACCTGGTACTCGAAAGGCGGCAACAGCCCCTTTATCGGCCACTGCCTGCCGGGCAAGGTGCGCTACACCCTGGTCGACGGCCGCCTCAGCTTCCAGGGCTGAACGCCACACCATGAAAAAGCCCGCCAATTGGCGGGCTTTTTCGTTGTGCCGATCTCAAGCACGCTTGGCATTGACCACCGACACCTGATCATTGAGCGTCCAGAAGTCGTAGAGCACGCCGATGAAGAACAGCCCGCCGGTGAGCAGGTAGATGATTCCGCTGATCCACTTGCCCTGGTACATGCGGTGCACGCCGAAGAGGCCGAGGAAAGTCAGCAGGATCCAGGCGACGTTGTAGTCGGTGTCGCCGGCGTTGAAGCGCAGGTCGGCCTCGCGATCCATGCCCGGGATCAGGAACAGGTCGATGATCCAGCCAATGAACAGCAGGCCGAGAGTGAAGAACCAGATAGTCCCGGTCACCGGCTTGCCGTAATAGAAGCGGTGCGCCCCGAGAAAACCGAATATCCACAGCAGGTAACCGATGACCTTGCTGTGGGTGTCCTGGCGTACGTCCATGCTTGCCTCCTGGCAAAAAAGTGGCGGGTGATTGGCCCCGGCATCAGCCGAAACAGGGTAACAAGGGAAACTTACCGCAAGACGCAGAGTCAGTGTTACTCACTTCCCTTGCACGGGAAAACAGCACTTTGTCCCGAGCCGCCAGTGGTCAGGCCAAGGTTACAACCGATAGATGGTCAAAAAACATACAATTTATCTGTTATAAAGCTGTGCGTTTTTTAATCAAGAGCCCTGCCGCATGCGTCGTAGTTTCTGTATCTGGCTTGTCATCTTCCTGTCTTTGCCACTCAGCGCCATCGCCAGTAACCGCCATCAACCGCTGCCGGCCGGCTCTACCGGATACACCAGCGCCATTCATGGCCACAGCCGCAACGCCTCCAGCCCGGTACCTGCAGAGCAGGCCTCCGGGACCAGCCAAAGCGTGCTCGATCGCGCCCTCACCGCCCTCGGTGTGCGCTATCGCTGGGGCGGCAGCACGCCGGAGCGCGGTTTCGACTGCAGCGGCCTGGTGCGCTATGCCTTCGACCCGATCGCCGAAGTCGATTTGCCGCGCACTTCCAACGCCATGTCGCGCAGCGACGGGCTGAAAGTCACGCGTGCCGAACTGGAGCCGGGCGACCTGCTGTTCTTCAATATCCGCAGTCGCAGGGTCAACCATGTCGCCATCTACCTGGGCAACGACCGTTTTATCCACGCGCCCCGCCGTGGCAAGGCCGTGCGCATCGACAGTCTGAAGAAGTCCTACTGGCAACAGCACTACGCCCTGGCCAAACGGGTATTGCCGGAACCCAGCGGCAATCCGCTCTAGAGCATTGCTGCCGCCCAAAACAAAACGCCGCTGGCAGAGACTGCACAGCGGCGTTTTTGCTTAGCATTGACCGACAGGCTCAGCGGAAGCGGCGACCCGGATCTTCCTCGCTGACTTCCAGGCTCAGGCCCTGGCTCATGCTAGTCAGGTGGTCGCCATCGGTTTCCGAGCCGAGCTTGATCATCAGGCGCAGGTCGTTCGCCGAGTCGGCGTACAGCAGCGCGTCTTCGTAGGTGATCTCGCCCTGGGTGTAGAGGTTGTACAGCGCCTGGTCGAAGGTCTGCATGCCCAGCTCGGTGGAACGCTTCATCAGCGCCTTGAGCTCGTGCACTTCGCCCTTGCGGATCAGGTCGGCGGCCAGCGGGGTGTTGATCAGCACCTCGATCACCGCACGGCGACCCTTGCCGTCCGGGGTCGGCACCAGTTGCTGGGCAACGATGGCCTTGAGGTTGAGCGACAGGTCCATCCACACCTGGTTCTGCCGATCCGGCGGGAAGAAGTTAATGATCCGATCCAGCGCCTGGTTGGCGTTGTTGGCGTGCAGGGTGGCCAGGCACAGGTGGCCGGTTTCGGCGAAGGCCACGGCATGGTCCATGGTCTCGCGGGTCCGCACCTCACCGATCAGAATCACATCCGGCGCCTGGCGCAGGGTGTTCTTCAGCGCCACCTCGAAGGACTCGGTGTCGATACCCACTTCACGCTGGGTGACGATGCAGCTCTGGTGCTGGTGGATGTATTCGATCGGGTCTTCGATGGAGATGATGTGGCCGCTGGTGTTCTTGTTGCGGTAGCCGATCATCGCCGCCAGCGAGGTCGACTTGCCGGTACCGGTGGCACCGACGAACAGCACCAGACCGCGCTTGGTCAGGGCCAGCTTCTTGAGGATTTCAGGCAGTTTGAGGTCGTCGAGGGTCGGAATATTGGTCTCGATACGGCGCAGCACCATGCCCACCAGGTTGCGCTGGTAGAAGGCGCTGACGCGGAAGCGGCCGATGCCACGGGCGCTGATGGCGAAGTTGCACTCGTGGTTCTCGGCGAAATCGCGGCGCTGCTGCTCGTTCATCACCGACAGCACGGTCTCGCGGGTCTGCTCCGGCGACATGGAGTTCTTGGTCACCGGCATGATCTTGCCGTTGACTTTCATCGACGGCGGCACGCCTGCGGTAATGAACAGGTCGGAACCACCCTTTTCCACCATCAAGCGCAGCAGCTTTTCAAATTCCATCTTTCCCGCCCGTATTGCTCATTTGCGGTTGGCGCCTGGGCGCCAGCCTTGTTCTTAGAAGTTTTCCGGCGTCTTGGCTTTTTCGCGGGCCAGCTCGCGGCTGACCAGGCCTTTGGCAACCAGGCCCTTGAGGCACATGTCGAGGGTCTGCATACCCAGCGAGCCACCGGTCTGGATGGCCGAATACATCTGCGCCACCTTGTCCTCGCGGATCAGGTTACGGATCGCCGGGGTGCCGATCATGATTTCGTGGGCCGCCACGCGACCGCCGCCGATCTTCTTCAGCAGGGTCTGCGAGATAACCGACTGCAGCGACTCCGAGAGCATGGAGCGAACCATGGATTTTTCCTCGGCCGGGAACACGTCGACCACCCGGTCGATGGTCTTGGCCGCAGAGGTGGTGTGCAGGGTGCCGAAGACCAGGTGGCCGGTTTCCGCGGCGGTCAGCGCCAGGCGGATGGTTTCCAGGTCGCGCATCTCGCCGACCAGGATGATGTCCGGGTCTTCACGCAGTGCCGAACGCAGGGCTTCGGAGAAGCCGAGGGTATCGCGGTGTACCTCGCGCTGGTTGACCAGGCACTTCTTCGACTCGTGAACGAATTCGATCGGGTCTTCGATGGTGAGGATGTGGTGGTACTTGTTGTTGTTCAGGTAGTCGAGCATGGCCGCCAGGGTAGTCGACTTGCCCGAACCGGTCGGCCCGGTAACCAGCACCAGACCACGCGGTACGTCGGTGATCTTCTTGAACACCTCGCCCATGCCGAGGTCTTCCATGCTCAGCACTTTCGACGGAATGGTCCGGAACACCGCACCGGCACCGCGGTTCTGGTTGAACGCGTTGACCCGGAAGCGCGCCACGCCCGGCACTTCGAACGAGAAGTCGGTTTCGAGGAATTCCTCGTAATCCTTGCGCTGCTTGTCGTTCATGATGTCGTAGATCAGCGCATGGACCTGCTTGTGGTCCAAGGCCGGCAGGTTGATCCGCCGTACATCACCATCGACACGAATCATCGGCGGCAGACCCGCCGAGAGGTGCAGGTCCGACGCACCTTGTTTGGCGCTGAAGGCGAGCAGCTCAGTAATATCCATGGGACTCCCCAATCACATGCAAGCAGGTAGAATGCCGCGAACCCCTGACGGGCGGGCTATAGAGCGCAAGTAATGTCCACCATAGCAGAGAATATTGCAAAGGTTCGCGAGCGTATCCGTGAGGCGGCGCAAGCCTCGCAGCGTGATTTATCGTCTATCGGCCTGCTCGCCGTGAGCAAGACCAAGCCGGCGGCGGCCATCCGCGAAGCCCATGCGGCCGGCCTGCACGATTTCGGCGAAAACTACCTGCAGGAAGCCCTCGACAAGCAAGTCGAATTGGCCGATCTGGACTTGATCTGGCACTTCATCGGCCCCATTCAATCGAACAAGACCAAGGCCATCGCCGAGCGTTTCGACTGGGTGCACTCGGTGGACCGGTTGAAGATCGCCGAACGCCTGGCCGCCCAGCGACCAACGCACCTACCGCCACTGTTTATATGCCTGCAGGTGAATGTCAGCGGTGAAGCCAGCAAGTCCGGCTGCACCCCACAGGAGCTGCCGGCCCTGGCACAGGCGGTTACACAACTGCCGCAGCTGAAATTGCGGGGATTGATGACAATCCCCGAACCGACCGAGGACCCGGCCGCGCAACACGCCGCCCTGGCCCGCCTGCGTGAATTGCGCGACGGCCTGAACCTGAACCTGGATACCCTGTCGATGGGCATGAGCCAGGACCTGGAGGCGGCCATCGACGAAGGCGCCACCTGGGTACGCATCGGCACCGCGCTGTTCGGTGCCCGCGACTACGGCCAGCCTTGAATGACCGCCAAAGAATTGAAGCTTGAAGGAAACCTGACATGAGCCACCCCCGCATTGCCTTTATCGGCGCCGGTAATATGGCCGCCAGCCTGATCGGCGGCCTGCTCGCCCAGGGCATCCAGGCCAGCCATATCCGCGCCAGCGACCCGGGCACCGAACAACGGGCCAAGGTGGCCGGCGAATACGGTATCGAGTTGTTCGAAAACAACGCCGACGCCATCGCCGGTGCCGACGTGGTAGTCCTGGCGACCAAGCCGCAAGTGCTCAAGGGCGTGTGCCAGGCCCTGGCACCGAGCCTGGTCGACGGCCAGCTGATCGTCTCCATCGCCGCCGGCATCAGCTGCGCCAGCCTGGCCAACTGGCTCGGCGCCAGCCGCCCGATAGTGCGCTGCATGCCCAACACCCCGGCGCTGCTGCGCCAGGGCGCCAGCGGCCTGTACGCCAACGCCGCGGTCAACAGCGCCCAGCGCCAACTGGCCGAGCAACTGCTGTCCGCCGTGGGCCTGGCCCTGTGGCTGGACGAGGAGCAGCAGATCGACGCGGTCACCGCCGTCTCCGGCAGCGGCCCGGCCTACTTCTTCCTATTAATAGAGGCGATGACCGCCGCCGGCGAACAGCTTGGTCTGCCGCGCGCCGTCGCCGCGCAGCTGACCCTGCATACTGCTCTGGGCGCCGCGCGCATGGCCACCGAAAGCAATGTCGACGCCGCCGAACTGCGCCGCCGGGTAACCTCGCCCAATGGCACCACCGAAGCGGCGATCACGGCCTTCCAGGCCGGCGGCTTCGAGGCGCTGGTGCAACAGGCACTGAACGCCGCCGCCAACCGCTCGGCCGAACTCGCCGAACAACTGGGTCAATAAGGAGCATTCATGACCGGATTCGCTGAAGCCCTCATCTATATCATCCAGACCCTCGGCAGCCTGTACCTGCTGATCGTGCTGCTGCGCTTCATCCTGCAACTGGTGCGCGCCGATTTCTACAACCCGCTCAGCCAGTTCACGGTGAAGGCCACCCAGCCGCTGCTCAAACCATTGCGGCGGATCATCCCCGGCTTCGGCGGCCTGGATCTGGCGTCGCTGGCGCTGGCCATCCTGGTGCAGCTGCTGCTGATGGTCATCGTGGTCCTGATCGCCGGCTACAACCCCGTCGCCATCGGCCTGCAGCTGCTGGTATGGGCAATCATCGCGGTGACCTCGCTGTTCCTGAAGATCTTCTTCTTCGCCATGATCATCAGCGTGATCCTTTCCTGGGTCGCCCCCGGCAGCTACAACCCTGGCGCGCAGCTGGTGAATCAAATCTGCGAGCCGCTGCTGGCGCCGTTCCGCCGCCTGATCCCCAACTTGGGTGGCCTGGATATCTCGCCGATCTTCGCCTTTATCGCGCTGAACCTGCTGGATCGCTTCGTCATCGGCAACCTGGCGGCCATGACCCAGATGCCGGGCATTCTCAGCCCCTTCATCTGACATGGCCTGGTACCGCTGGGATGGCGACGACCTGATTCTCGATTGCCACCTCCAGCCCAAGGCCAGCAGCGACGAATTCGCCGGGCTGCACGGTGAGCGGCTGAAGATCCGCCTCACCGCGCCACCGGTGGAAGGCAAGGCCAACGCCCACCTGCTGGCCTTTCTCGGCAAGGCCTTCGGCGTGGCGAAGAGCCAGGTCAGCCTGGAAAGCGGCGAACTCAACCGCCAGAAACGCGTGCGCATCCGCACTCCCCAACGCCTGCCGGACCTGCCCGGACTGACCGCTCGGTCACTCTGAACAACCTTCAGGCCGAACTTGTGAACGAGAGCGATTGACGACAACGCCGCCCCCCGCATAATGCAGGCATCTCCGGCAAAGCCTCGGGTATTGTCGTGGAGCTGCTCGTTGTACGTGTCGCCGCCGTCTGCGGCCACTGAACCGCCCCAACCACTGCAGGACGCATTACCCAGAGGAGAGCCTGGATGAGCATGGAACGACTCAGTCAGCAGGTCGATGCCTACGTCGCCTGGAAGCGCGAGCTGATGCGCGAGATCACCCGCTACCGCAGCTGGCTGGCGCACAACCGCCTCGGCTCGGAAGCGATGGACACCCGGCTGGAGCGCGCCCTCAAGCTGCTGCGCACCGACCACATCACCCTGGCCTTCGTCGGCGAGTTCTCCCGCGGCAAGACCGAGCTGATCAACAGCCTGTTCTTCTCCGAATACGGCCAGCGCATGCTGCCCTCGCATGCCGGGCGCACCACCATGTGCCCCACCGAGCTGTTCTTCGACCCCAGTTCCGAGCGCTCCTATATCCGCCTGCTGCCGATCGAGACCCGCGTGGCCGAGGCCAGCGTGGCGCAGTTCAAGCGTATCCCGCGGCACTGGGTGAACATCCCGCTGGACCTCAGCGACCCGAACAACATGGCCCTGGCCTTCGCCCAGGTGGCCAAGACCAAGCCGATGGCGGTGGAGCAGGCGATCCAGCTCGGCTTCCTGCCGGAAATGCTCGAATCGGCCGGCAAACCGGGCCAGGTGCTGGTGCCGGCCTGGCGCCACGCCATGGTCAACTTCGACCACCCGCTGCTGCGCCAGGGCCTGCGCATCCTCGACACGCCCGGACTGAACGCGCTGGGCAGCGAGCCGGAACTGACCCTGTCGATGCTGCCCAATGCCCAGGCGATCCTGTTCCTGCTGTCCGCCGATACCGGCGTCACGGCCAGCGATATGGCCATCTGGCAACAACATATACGCCAGCTCGACGAAGACACCCAGTCCAGCCTGTTCGCCGTGCTGAACAAGATCGACGTGCTGTGGGATGACCTGGCCGGCGAAGACTACGTGCAGAAGGCCATTGGCCAGATCCGTCACAGCACCGCCAAGCAACTCGGCATCAACGCCGACGTCGTGCTACCGCTGTCGGCCAAGCAGGCCCTGCTGGCCAAGGTGCGCAAGGACGAGCCGCTGCTCGCCCGCAGCCAGCTGGCCGACCTGGAGAACCTGCTGTGCGAACGTATCGTCGCGCAGAAAGAGCGCCTGATTGAAGACCGCGTGGTCAACCAGGTGCTGGCCCTGCTCAACAACAGCCAGCATGTGCTGAGCCTGCGCCTGGAGAAAGTGCGCGAACAGCAGCAACTGCTCTCCGGGCACCAGCAGGACAACGGCCAGATGCTCTTCGAGCTGACCGCCAAAACCAAGGAAGACCACAGCCAGCACCACAAGCGTCTGCTTGGCCTGAAGACCAACCAGCGCCTGCTCAAGCGCCAAGGCGACCTGCTGCGCAGCGCCGTGCGCCCGGAGCGCCTGGAAGAACACCTGGCCAAGGTGCGCGAAGGCCTCACCGGCAGCTGGACCACCCTGGGCATCAACCAGGCCATCCTCGGCTTCTTCCGCGCGGTCGACCACGACCTCGGCAGCCTCAGCCAGGAAGCCGAGATGGCCAACAAGATGGTTGCCGCCATCTACCGCCGGCACAACGAAGAGAACCCGCTGCATGGCGTCGACGCGCCGCAGTTCAACAGCAAGCGCTACCAGCGCGAGATGCAGCAGCTGGAGAAAAAGGCCGACCAGTTCCGCCTGCACCTGAAGACCCTGCTCACCGAGCAGCGCAGCCTGACCCGGCGCTTCTTCGCCACCTTGGTGCAGGAAGTCATCGGCCTGCACCAGCGCCTGCGCAACGAGGCCGAGCAGTGGGCCAACGACGCGCTGATGCCACTGATGCAACACACCCTGGAGCACAAGCAGCTGCTGGAAACCCACATGCTGCGACTCAAGGCCCTGGCCCAGGAAACCCAGCAGGCGCGCCAGCGCGGCCAGCAACTGACGCGCTACATCGGCGAGTTGGAGACCCAGCTCGGCCAGGCCAACGACATGCTCCGCGCCCTGCGCCGGCCGGCGCCGATCCAGCGCCAAGGCAAAGTCGTCAGCCTGCCCGGTGTGGCACGCCAGCAGGGCGCCGCCGAATAGCGCCGAGCCAGGCAATTCAACACCTTAGCCACGGCCCCCGGCGCTTGCTGCCGGGGGCCGTGCTCTTTAGACTGCCGCTCTCCCTTGATCAAGAGCAGGGTCGATGCCGACTGTTTTCCCCGACGACTCCGTAGGCCTGGTCACACCACAGACCGTGCAATTCAGCGAGCCTCTGCCGCTGGTCTGCGGGCGCACGCTGAGCGACTACCAACTGGTCTACGAGACCTACGGCACGCTCAATAGCACCGCCAGCAACGCCGTGCTGATCTGCCACGCCCTTTCCGGCCATCACCACGCCGCCGGCTACCACAGCACCGACGAGCGCAAGCCCGGCTGGTGGGACAGCTGCATCGGCCCCGGCAAGCCGATCGACACCAACAAGTTCTTTGTCGTCAGCCTCAACAACCTCGGTGGCTGCAACGGCTCCACCGGCCCCAGCAGCGTCAACCCGGCCACCGGCAAGGTCTATGGCGCCGACTTCCCGGTAATGACCGTGGAAGACTGGGTACACAGCCAGGCGCGCCTGGCCGACCTGCTCGGCATCGGCCAGTGGGCCGCCGTGGTCGGCGGCAGCCTCGGCGGCATGCAGGCCATGCAGTGGGCCATCAGCTACCCGGAACGTATCCGCCACTGCCTGTGCATCGCCTCGGCGCCCAAGCTGTCGGCGCAGAACATCGCCTTCAACGAAGTGGCGCGCCAGGCGATTCTCACCGATCCGGAATTCCACGGCGGGCACTTCCAGGAACAAGGCGTGATCCCCAAGCGCGGCCTGATGCTGGCGCGCATGGTCGGCCACATCACCTACCTGTCGGATGACGCCATGGGCGAGAAATTCGGCCGCGGCCTGAAGAGCGAGAAGCTCAACTACGACTTCCACAGCGTCGAATTCCAGGTCGAGAGCTACCTGCGCTACCAGGGCGAGGAGTTCTCCGGGCGCTTCGACGCCAACACCTACCTGCTGATGACCAAGGCGCTGGACTACTTCGACCCGGCCGCCGCCCACGGCGACGACCTGGCCCGGACCCTGAGCGGGGTCAAGGCCGACTTCTGCGTGATGTCCTTCACCACCGACTGGCGCTTCTCGCCAGCGCGCTCGCGGGAAATCGTCGACGCCCTGCTGGCCGCCAACAAGAACGTCAGCTACCTGGAAATCGACGCGCCGCAGGGCCACGACGCCTTCCTCATCCCGATCCCGCGTTACCTGCAGGCCTTCGGCGGTTACATGAAACGGATCGAGGTATAAGCATGCGCGCTGATCTGGAAATCATTCAGGAGTGGATTCCCGCCGGCAGCCGCGTGCTCGACCTGGGTTGCGGCGACGGCGAACTACTGGCCTGGCTGGGTACCAACAAGCAGGTCACGGGCTATGGCCTGGAGATCGACGGCGACAAGATCGCCACCTGCATCGAGCGCGGCGTCAACGTGATCGAGCAGAACCTCGACCTGGGCCTGGGCAACTTCGCCAGCGACAGTTTCGATGTGGTGGTAATGACTCAGTCACTGCAGGCCCTGCGCTACCCGGACAAGGTGCTCAAGGAAATGCTGCGGGTCGGCAAGACCTGCATCATCACCTTCCCCAACTTCGGTCACTGGCACTGCCGCTGGTACCTGGCCACCAAGGGCCGCATGCCGGTATCGGAGTTCCTGCCCTACACCTGGTACAACACGCCGAACATCCACTTCTGCACCTTCGAAGACTTCGAGCGCCTGTGCCATGCCCAGGGTGCGCGGGTCGAGGAGCGTCTGGCGGTGGATCACGCCCATCGCCACAATCTCGGCAGCCGGCTTTGGCCTAATCTGTTGGGAGAGATCGGCATCTATCGCGTCAGCGGTCCCGGCCTGGCCGATCACCGCGTAGCCGTCTAAACCGCCTGACGCCCCGGAGGTTCACCATGCTTCGCCTTGCATCCCTGATGCTCTGCCTGCTATTCGCCCTGCCCGCCCTCGCCGAACGCAAACAGAGCTTCGGCAGCCTCGACGTGCACTACAGCGTATTCAACTCCAGCTTCCTGCAGCCGGACATCGCCGCGGCCGCCGGCCTGACCCGCAGCAAGACCGGTGGCGTGCTCAACGTCGCCGCCCTGCAGGCTGGCAAGGGCGTGCCCGCCAAGGTCAGCGGCCAGGTCAAGAACCTGCTCGGCCAGACCACCCAGCTGAGCTTCAAGCAGGTGCTGGAGAGCGGCGCCGTGTATTACCTCGCCGAATTCCCCCTGCGCGAGCGGGAAATGCTCAAGTTCAGCCTCAGCGTGCAGGTCGGCGACGAAGCGCCCAACGAATTCAGCTTCGACCAGGAAGTGTTCCCAGACGAATGAAAGCCCTCACCGAACTCGTACTCGCCAGCCACAACGCCGGCAAGCTCAAGGAACTCCAGGCCATGCTCGGCGAGCAGGTGCGCGTGCGCTCGGTTGGTGAGTTCTCCAGCATCGAGCCGGAAGAAACCGGCCTGTCCTTCGTCGAGAACGCCATCCTCAAGGCACGCAATGCCGCCCGCCTGTCCGGCCTGCCGGCACTGGCCGACGACTCCGGCCTGGCAGTGGACTGCCTCGGTGGCGCCCCCGGTATCTACTCGGCGCGCTATGCCGATGGCCAGGGCGATGCAGCCAACAACGCCAAGCTGCTCGACGCGCTGAAAGATGTGCCGGACGCCGAGCGCGGTGCCCAGTTCGTCTGCGCCCTGGCCCTGGTGCAGCATGCCGACGACCCGCTGCCGATCCTCTGCGAAGGCCTGTGGCACGGCAGCATCCTGCACGCACCACGCGGCGAACACGGCTTCGGCTACGACCCGCTGTTCTGGGTAGCGGAACGCAACTGCTCCAGCGCCGAACTGGCCGCCGCCGAGAAGAACCAGCTCAGCCACCGCGCCCGCGCCATGGCCCTGCTCAAGCAACGCCTGGGGCTGGCATGAACACGCCCAGCGGCGGGAGCCTCCTGCTCCCGCCCCTTGCGCTGTACATCCACATCCCCTGGTGCGTGCGCAAATGCCCGTACTGCGACTTCAACTCCCACGCCGCCGGCCCCACGCTGCCGGAAGAGGACTATGTCGACGCCCTGCTGGCCGACCTGGACGCCGACCTCGGCCATGTCCACGGCCGCACGCTTTCCTCGATCTTCTTCGGTGGCGGCACCCCCAGCCTGTTCAGCGCCAATGCCCTGGGCCGCCTGCTGGATGGCGTCGAGCAGCGCGTACGCTTCGCCCGCGACATCGAGATCACCCTGGAAGCCAACCCGGGCACCTTCGAGCAGGCCAAGTTCCGCGACTACCGCAGCCTGGGCATCAATCGCCTGTCGATCGGCGTACAGAGCTTCCAGGAAGCCAAGCTCAAGGCGCTGGGCCGCATCCACGATGGCGGCGAGGCGATCCGCGCCGCCGACATGGCGCGCAATGCCGGCTTCGACAACTTCAACCTCGACCTGATGCACGGCCTGCCCGAGCAGAGCATCGAGGACGCCCTGTTCGACCTGCGTACCGCCATCGACCAGGGCCCGACGCACCTGTCCTGGTACCAGCTGACCATGGAACCCAACACCGTATTCTGGAGCCAGCCGCCGCAGCTGCCCGAAGACGATCTGCTGTGGGACATCCAGGAAGCCGGCCAGGCCCTGCTCGCCGAGCAGGGTTACGCGCAGTACGAAGTGTCGGCCTACGCCCAGGCGGGCAAGGCGGCCCGGCACAACCTCAACTACTGGACCTTCGGCGACTTCCTCGGCATCGGTGCCGGCGCGCACGCCAAGCTGAGCAGCCCGAACGGGCAGATCGTGCGCACCTGGAAGACCCGCCTGCCCAAGGACTACCTCGACCCAGCCAAGCCCTTCCAGGCCGGCGAGCGCCTGTTGACAGCCGACGAGCTGCCCTTCGAGTTCCTGATGAACGTGCTGCGCCTCACCGAGGGCGTACCCGCCGCCCTGTTCAGCGAGCGCACCGGCCTGCCGCTGGCGCAGCTCGCCGGGGCCCGCCGCGAGGCCGAATCGCGCAAGCTGCTGCTGGACGACCCGCAGCGCCTGACCGCCACCCACGAAGGCCAGCTGTTTCTCAACGACCTGCTGCAGCATTTTCTGCCGTAGGTTGGGTTGAGCGCAGCGAAGCCCAACGGCGGACAACCAGGCCACGACGACGCGCGCCCCCAGCTTCGCTCGTTGGGCTTCGGCGCTACGCACCTCAACCCAACCTACCCCAGCCCTGGCGACAGACGGTAAACTGCCGGGCACGCTCGCCCACCGCCCATAATAAGGACAACCGATGGATCTGCTGCTCGACCTGATCGCCACCCTGTCGCGCTGGTGTCGCGGCAATCTGTACGACATCTCACTGGCCATCATGGCCACCCTCTTCGTCCTGTTCGGGCCCGGCCTCAACGCCTGGGTACAGCGCTCCATCGGCGGCTTCAACTTCTTCCTGCGCACCCTGATCTTCGTCCTGGTCTGCGCGGTCGGCTATGGCCTGGCCATTGTCTTCCTGACGCCCTGGTTGTCCCACGGGCTGGGCTACTTCAACAACTTCACCCTGGCCCCGGTACTGCTACTAGTCTTCTTCCTGATCGGCGTACTGGCCGACCGCAGCTGACTCGCCGGCATCCTTAGCGCGGGCAGCACCTGCCTGCACAAGGAGCGCCGATGAAACCACTCAAGCATCTGTACCTGTACTTTCAGGACGGCCAGCGCCTGGCTTTGCGCTTCCCCAGGCAGGCCGACGACCCCGCGGTCGTCGCCCACTCCTTGCGCAAACAGCTGGAATCGCCTTTCCTGAGCATCGAGGTGGATGGCGACCTGCTGATGATCCCGCGCGAGAGCATCAAGTACCTGCAGATCTGCCCGATGCCTGCCGCGCTGCCGGAACTGACTATTCACGGCGCGGAAGTGATCGACTAGAACAAAAATGAGCAGTCCCCCGCATCCACGGAGGCACTATGAAGCGCATCGCCCCCCTACTGTTGATCCTCGCCAGCCTGCTCAGCCCGGGCGCCCTGGCCGAGACCGTTGCCCGCGAAGGACACAAGGCCATGGCAGCAGACGCCGACTAGCGGTTGTCGCGGCACCCCGGGCCGCCCCCGCCAGGCAGTGGCCACAGGAGCCTGCGCTGCGGCGAAAGCGCTTGTTGCAATGACAGCACTATCGCCAATCCGTCTAACCTCCCTGCGCTGGGCGAGGTAGATTGAAAACAGCAGAGCCATACAGGAGAACGGCATGCAGGTATCAGGCTATAGCAGCAACCTGCCTCTCTCGACCCAGGTCATCAACAAGTACGGCCCGACCAATCCCGAACAGGTGAACAAGGTTGTGGACGCTACTTCTGACCGAGTCGCTGAGCGCCAGGAAAGCCGCGAACTGAGCCAGGCCGCCAAGCGCGACGCAGCCACCCAGATCTACAGCGCCAACACCCAGCAACGGCAGATCGAAACATATCTGGCAGTAGCCAGCGAAGGCGAAGTCGATAGCCAGCCGAGTCCGTTGGAAACCGCACAAAATCTGAGTGAAACGCAGCAGCGTAACGACCGGGCGCAGAACATCGAAGATCTACCCAGCCGCCCTGAGCGGCCCGAGAACGATCCGGCCCAGCCGGAGCCCTACGTTGCAACCCGTGCCTGACCGCTAGACGACAGCGCACAAAAAAGCCGCCCGAGGGCGGCTTTTTCTTTGGCCTAAACTTTTATAGTTGCGGGCCGGCGTTGCGGATGGCGTCGGACACGTCGAACTTCTTGAAGTTCTCGATGAACAGGCCAGCCAGGCCTTTGGCAGCTTCGTCGTAGGCGTTCTGGTCAGCCCAGGTGTTGCGCGGGTTGAGCAGGTTGGTCTCGACGCCCGGCACGGCCTTCGGCACGCTCAGGTTGATGATCGGCAGCTGCTCGGTTTCGGTACCGATCAGCGCGCCGCTCTGGATGGCTGCGATCACGCCACGGGTAGTCGGAATGTTGAAACGCTTGCCAACGCCGTAGCCGCCGCCGGTCCAGCCGGTGTTGACCAGGTAGACCTTGGAACCGAAGCCACGGATGCGCTTGATCAGCAGCTCGGCGTACTCGCCAGCCGGACGCGGGAAGAACGGTGCGCCGAAGCAGGTGGAGAAGGTCGACTTGATGCCGCCGCCGCTGCCCATTTCGGTGGAACCGACCAGCGCGGTGTAGCCGGACAGGAAGTGGTAGGCCGCCTGCTCTTCGCTGAGGATCGACACGGGCGGCAGAACGCCGGTCAGGTCGCAGGTCAGGAAGATCACAGCGTTCGGCTCGCCACCGAGGTTCTTCTCGCTGCGCTTCTCGACCAGTTCCAGCGGGTAGGCCGCACGGCTGTTCTGGGTCAGGCTGTCGTCGGTGTAGTCCGGTACGCGGTTTTCGTCGAGCACCACGTTTTCCAGCACGGCGCCGAACTGGATGGCTTTCCAGATCACCGGCTCGTTCTTCTCCGACAGGTCGATGCACTTGGCATAGCAACCGCCTTCGATGTTGAACACCACGCCTACGCCCCAGCCGTGCTCGTCGTCGCCGATCAGGTAGCGGCTTTCGTCAGCGGACAGGGTGGTCTTGCCGGTGCCGGACAGACCGAAGAACAGGGTCACGTCGCCTTCTTCGCCGATGTTGGCGGCGCAGTGCATCGGCAGCACGTCGGCTTCCGGCAGCAGGAAGTTCTGCACGGAGAACATGGCTTTCTTCATTTCACCGGCGTAGCGCATGCCGGCGAGCAGGACTTTCTTGGCGGCGAAATTGATGATCACGCAGCCGTCGGAGTTGGTGCCGTCACGCTCGGGCACGCACTCGAAGTTGGCCACGTTGAGGATCTGCCACTCGGCCTTGGCGCCCGGGTTGTAGGTTTCCGGGTTGATGAACAGGCAACGGCCGAACAGGTTCTGCCAGGCGGTCTGGGTGGTCATCTTGACCGGCAGGTAGTGGGCATCGGCGGAACCAACATGCACGTGGGAAACGAAGTGTTCCTGGGCATTGTTGAAGGCTTCAACGCGGTCCCACAGGGCATCGAACTTGTCGGCCGGGAACGGGCGATTGATGTTGCCCCAGGCGATTTTCGCCTCGGTGCTCGGCTCCTGGACGATGAAACGGTCGGCAGGCGAGCGACCGGTGCGGTGACCGGTACGGACAACCAGAGAACCGTTGGCGGCCAGTTCACCCTCGCCACGACTGATGGCCTCTTCGACCAGTTGGGCAGCGCTGATATCGGTGTATACGGCGGTGTTGGCTTGCGTCATGAGGTTCCCCGTCGGCCACTGGCCGAGTCTTCCGAACGTTGTGTAGTGAGCCCTGAAGCCCACTACAGCGATAAAAAAGTCGCGGGAGTATGCCAGAAAAGCACGCTCCTTGGCAGCCTCTGATCTTTTAAGGTGGTCGATAGACGCACCCTATAGGTCAATGGCGGGTTGCCGATGGGTTCTGACTGCCACCGCCGGCAAACAGTTGCGTCACGTCGGCGGCGTCGAAGGCATAGCGCTGGTTGCAGAACTGGCAATCGATCACCACCTGGCCACCGTGCTCGTTCAGCAGCGCCTGGGCATCCGGCTCGCCGAGGCTGATCAGCGCCCGCGACGAGCGCTCGCGCGAGCAGCTGCAACGAAAGCACAGCGGCTGCGGCTCGAACAGGCGCACAGCCTCCTGGTGATAGAGGCGGTGCAGCACCGTCTCGTTGTCCAGGCCCAGCAACTCTTCGGCGGTCAGGGTATTGGCCAGGGTCAGCAGGTGCTCCCAACTGGCGGCACGCTCATCGGCATCGGGCAGACGATCCACCGGCAGCTGTTGCAACAGCAGGCCGCGGGCGCGCTGGCCGTCGGCGTGCAGCCAGAAACGGGTGGACAGCTGCTCGGAGGTGGCGAAGTAGTTGGACAGGCAATCGGCCAGGGTCTCGCCATCCAGGTCGACGATGCCCTGGTAGCGCTGGCCCTGCTTCGGGTCGACGGTCAGCGCCAGTACGCCATCGGGCATCAGCTCGCGCAGGCCGGCATCGGCACCGATCTGTTCGGCGTGGTAGCGGGCGATGCCGCGCACTTCGCGCTCGCTGGAGCACTCTATCATCAGCAGCGGTACCGCACCGGAGGAGCGCACCTGCAAAATCAGCAGGCCATCGAACTTCAGGGTGCCGACCAGCAGGGCGGCGGCGGCGAGCATCTCGCCGAGCAGTTGGGCGACCGGCTGCGGGTAGGGGTGCTTGGCCAGCACATGCTGGTAGCTCTCGCCGAGATTGACCAGCTCACCGCGTACATCGGCGTCGTCGAACAGGAAACGTTGGGTGAAATCGGACATGCCCGGATTCTGCTTGGTTTCAGGGCCGGCGATTTTAGGCGCAAAGCCCGGCGCGACCAAGGGCCGGTTGTCTATCGACTGGAGTGGTGCACTCTATCAGTCCTGCCCACCACGGAAATGCTGGAGCTGGCGGCGCTGCTTCTTGCTCGGCCGGCCATCGGTCTGCAGGCCTAGGGCACCGGCCTTGCGCAGCTCGGCGGCGGCTTCGCGACGGGCAATGCTGTCCGCGGTTTCGGCATACAGCAACTGCGCCTCGGGCGCACCGCGACGGACCACGGACAACGCCAATACCACCACGGTGCGCTCGTCGAAGCCGGCGCGAATCACATACTCGTCACCCAGCCTGGGTTCCTTGGAGGGCTTGCAGCGCTCGCCCCGGCAATGCACCTTGCCACCTTCGATGGCGTCCTTGGCCAGCGCGCGGGTCTTGTAGAAGCGCGCCGCCCACAGCCATTTGTCCAGGCGTACCTTGTCGTTGTCTTTGTCGCTCATCAGTCACTCGGAAAAGTCTGTCGCAGGTCTGAATCTTGCCTGATGCAGTTGTCACATGGGACATCTAGAATGCCAGCACTGCCTGCGGAAAGCCTGTATTGAAGACTTTCGATCAACTGTCGGTCATCGGCCTGCGTGAATGGATCAACCTGCCCGAACTGGGCATGGTCGGTCTGCGCGCCAAGATCGATACCGGCGCCAGCACCTCGACCCTGCACGCCAGCGATATCCAGCCCTTCGAGCGCGACGGGGAGGACTGGGTGCGTTTCACTGCCCACTTCGGCACCCAGGTGCAACGTCGCCACCGCTGCGAAGCGCCGCTGGTGACGGTGAAGACCATCCGTAGCTCCAATGGCCAGGTGCAAAGCCGCTACGTGATCCACACCCTGCTCGCGCTCGGCGATCGGCAATGGCAGGTGGAGTTCACCCTGGCCTGCCGCAAGACCATGCGCTACCGGGTGCTGCTCGGCTCCAAGGCGCTGGTCGCCGGCCAGCTGGTGGTCAACCCGGCGCTGACCTACGTGCAGGACAAACCGCAATTAACCATTTCTCCCGGTGCCCAATGAAGATCGCCATCCTGTCGCGCAATCCGCGCCTGTACTCGACTCGCCGCCTGGTGGAAGCCGGCGAGGCGCGCGGCCATCAAATGCAGGTGATCGACACCCTGCGCGCCTATATGAACATCGCCAGCCACAAGCCACAGATCCACTACCGCGGCCACCCGCTGGAAGGCTTCGATGCGGTGATCCCGCGGATCGGCGCCTCGGTGACCTTTTATGGCTGCGCGGTGCTGCGCCAGTTCGAAATGCAGGGCGTGTTCCCGCTCAACGAGTCGGTGGCCATCAGCCGCTCGCGCGACAAGCTGCGCTCGCTGCAGCTGCTGTCGCGGCGCGGCATCGGCCTGCCGGTGACAGGCTTCGCCCACTCGCCGGACGACATTCCCGACCTGATCCAGATGGTCAACGGCGCACCGCTGGTGATCAAGGTGCTGGAAGGCACCCAGGGCATCGGTGTGGTGCTCTGCGAAACCGAGAAAGCCGCCGAGTCGGTGATCGAAGCGTTCATGGGCCTCAAGCAGAACATCATGGTGCAGGAGTACATCAAGGAAGCCGGCGGCGCCGACATCCGCTGCTTCGTGGTCGGCGACAAGGTGATCGCGGCAATGAAGCGCCAGGCCAAGCCCGGCGAATTCCGCTCCAACCTGCACCGTGGCGGCAGCGCCAGCCTGATCAAGATCACCCCGGAAGAGCGCATGACCGCCATCCGCGCCGCCAAGGTCATGGGCCTGTCGGTGGCCGGGGTCGACATCCTGCGCTCCAACCACGGCCCACTGGTGATGGAGGTGAACTCCTCGCCCGGCCTGGAAGGCATCGAGACCACCACCGGCAAGGACGTGGCCGCCATCATCATCGAGTACCTGGAAAAGAACGCCGAGCCCGGCCAGACTCGCACCAAAGGCCGTGGCTGAGCCAGCCGGGTACACCCTAGTACCCGCATAAGCCGAACCTCACCCGCCCAGCGAAACCTCGCCGCGCGCCTGCATCCAGTCGAGAAACTCGCCTTCGGCCAGCGGCCGGCCGAAGTGGTAACCCTGGCCCAGCGCGCAATCGTGTTCGCGCAGCCACTGCAGCTGCTGCTCGCTCTCGATGCCTTCGGCGACGCACTCCAGGCCCAGGTTGCGGGCGATCAGCAGGATGGTCTCGACCAGCATCTGCCCACTGGCCGCGCCCTCCAGATCGTGAATGAAGCTGCGATCGATCTTCAGCCGATCCAGCGGCAGGCGCTTGAGGTAGGTCAGCGACGAGTAGCCGGTACCGAAGTCGTCGATGGCGAAGCGCACGCCCAGTTGGCGCAGCACGCTCATCGCGGCGATGCACTGCTCGACGTCTTCCAGCAGCACGCCTTCGGTGATTTCCAGCTCCAGGGCCTCGGCCGGCAGACCGTGACGCTGCAGGCAGGCGCCGATGCGCTCGGCGCAATCGCTCTGGCGCAGCTCGCGCGGGCTGAGGTTGACCGCCAGCACCAGGTGCGGCCAGGCGGCTTGCCAGCGCGCCAGGCTGGCACAGGCATGCTCCAGCACCCAGTGGCCTAGGTCCTGGATCAGCCCGGTTTCCTCGGCCAGGGGAATGAACTGCCCCGGCGGAATATCGCCGCGCTGCGGATGGTTCCAGCGCAGCAGCACCTCGGCCCCGGCCACGCGCCCCGTAGCCAGCTCCAGTTGAGGCTGGAACACCAGGTACAGCTGATTGCGGTTCATCGCCTGGCGCAGTTCGCTCTGCAGCTGCAGACGCTGGTCGATCACCGCCTGCATCTCCGGGGCGAAGAAGTGCACGGCGTTGCGCCCACCCTGTTTGGCCTGGTACATGGCGGTGTCCGACTGCTTGAGTACATCGGCCGCGCCCTGCCCCGGCAGCGGGTGCAGGGTGATGCCGATGCTGGCCGTCACCGCCAGGTCGTGGCCCTCCACCCGGTAGCTGCCCTGCAGGCTGGCCAGCAGCTTGTCGCCCACCTCCGCCGCATGTTCGGCGGCCAGCGCGGGACTTTCGCCGATGGCTTCGAGCAGCACCACAAACTCGTCGCCACCCAGCCGCGCCAGGGTATCCTCGGCGCGCAGGCTATGCCCCAGGCGAGCGGTAACTTCGCGCAGCAAGGCATCGCCGACCGGGTGGCCGAGGCTGTCGTTGACCGTTTTGAAATGGTCCAGATCGATAAACAGCAGGGCGCCGAAACTGCCGTCGCGCAGCTCGCGGGTCATCGCATGCTGCAGGCGGTCCTGCAGCAGGCGACGATTGGGCAGGCCGGTCAGCTCGTCGCTGAAGGCCAGACGCTCGATCTCGCGCTGATAGCGCTGGCGCTCGGAAATATCGGTGATGCTGGCACGGATCAGCAACGGCTTGCCGGGCATGCGCACCAGGCGAACTTCACAGGGCAGCAGGCGCCCGACGCTGTCGCGGTGCAGCCACTCGAACACCGGCGTGCCGCCGCCGACGGCCGCCTCCAGATGCTTGCGCGCCGCCGGCTCGGACTCCTCGCCGCTGGGCTGGCGTGGCGGGCTCAGCTCGATCGGCTTGCGCCCGAGCAACTCGGCACGGCTGAGACGGAACAGGCGCTCGGCATTCTCGTTGGCATCGATGATGCCGTTCTTCGGACTGAACAGCAGGATCGCCTCCGGTGCATGCTCGACCAGGGTACGGTAGCGCGCTTCGGCATCGTGGCGCGCAGTGATGTCTTCGATCAGTACCAGGCAGGCCTCCAGCTGGCCCTTCTGCCCGCGTACCGCACGCAGGCTGAGACGGGTGTAGACCAGGCTGCCGTCGCGGCGCAGGAAACGCTTCTCCAGCTCGCAATCGTCGCGCTCACCGCTGTTCAGGGTCTCGAACAGCTGGTCTTCGCGCTCAAGGTCGGCACTGTGGGTCAGCTCCAGCCACTGGCTGTTGCACAGTTCCTCGCGGCTGCGGCCGAGGATTTCGCACAGTTTGTGGTTGACCTCCAGCCACTGCCGTTGCGGGCCGATCATGGCCATGCCGATCAGTGGCGCCTCGAAGAACAGCCGTAGCCACTCGTCGCGCTCGCGCAGCTGCTGTTCGGCGCGGCGCCGCGCAGTGATGTCCTGGATCGCCCCATAGATACGTACCGTTTGCTCGCCATCACGTTCGGGGAAGCCCTTCAGGCGTACCCAGCGCACAGTGCCCCTGGCGCCGATCAGGCGTACTTCCAGGTCGTAGGGCTTGCCGGTCTGCAGGATCATCTCCAGGGCGGCCTGCATGACTTCCTGGCTTTGCGCGTCGTAGCGATCCAGCGAGGCCTGCATGTCCGGCGCGCCGCCGGCCGGGTCCATCTCGTTGAGGCGGAAGCAGCCGTCGGTCCAGTACATGCTCTGATCCGCCAGGTTCAGCACCCAGCCGCCGATATCCGCCACTTCTTCGGTCTGCGACAGCAAGTGGGCCTGGCGCAGCAGCTCCTCGCGGCGCGCAGCCAGCTCCTGGGCCTGACACTCGCGCTCGGTCACATCGTTGTTCAGGGCGACGATATGGCTGACCTGGCCGTGCTCATCCAGCAACGGCGCCACCGTCACCTCGTTCCAGAACTGCCGGCCATCCTTGCGGTAATTGCGCAGCACCTCCTGGTGCGGCACGCCGCTGCGGATCGCCTGGCGCACACGCAGCAGGCCGCTCTGCTCCTCGTCCTTGTCGATCAGCAGGCGACTGGAGGTGCCGATGATCTCCTCACGGGAATAGCCGCTGATGCGTTCCAGCGCCGGGTTGCAATAGATGAAGGGGGCATTGGCTTGGCGCAGGTCGGTAATCGACACGCCCAGCGGACAGGACTGCAGCGCCAGGTTGGCCAGCGCCAGCTCCTTCTGCATCGCCGCGCTGCGTTTGAGGGTCTGGCGCAGGTCACTGAGGGCGCGGCCAACCAGCAGGGTGGCGATCAGCAGCACCAGCACGCTGAGGTGCAGCTCGCTGCGCTGCGGGGTCAACCACTCGCTGCCGCTCTGCGTCGTCCCGAGCAACGGCAGGAGGGTCACCAGTGCGGTCAGACCGAGCCCGCAGAGCGCCCCGGGAAAGCCCCAAAACAGGCCCAGGCTGAGCATCGCCAGACCAATCAGCGGCAGGGTCAGCGACAGCGGCAACACACCCACCAACCAGGGCAGGCCGACCAGCAACAGCAGCAACAGCGACCCGGGCGGCAGATGACGCCAGGCCGGTGCGACGCCCTGCTCGCCGGTGCGCGACGGCAGCACCCAGCCGCGCTGCCGCAGGTACGGAGTGCAAGCGACCAGCAACGGGATGGCGATCACCAGGCTGCTCAGGCCGTAGGCCAGCCACAGGCCCAGGCTGGTTCGCAGCCAGTCCGCCGGCGGCGCCTGGCCGGCCAGCAGCTGCACCGCGCGCAGGCCCAGGGTCATGAGCAAGGCCGGCAACAGCACACCCAACAGGAAGAAACGCAGCAGGTGCGGCAGGCTGCACAGGGTCGCCTCGACCTGACGCTGGCGCAACAGGGCCCAGGCCAGGGCCAGGCCGAGGGTTTCCGGCAGCGCATGCAGCGCCGCCAGCGGCCAGGCGACACCCCAGAGCAGGGCGCCGAACACGGCATTCAGGTACATCGCCGGCAACACCCGCGGCCCCCACCAGAGCACACCGGCCAAACCGAGGGCAAAAGGCACATAGCCGAGCGCCACCCCACCCACGGTACCCAGGGCGAGGGTCAGCCAGGTCCCCAGGTGCAGCAGTGGCAATGGCAGCCACCAGCTCCAGAGTGGCAGTCGGTCGGATACGGCAGGCATGCTGACCTCAGAGAAGCTACCTGAGGAGCATAGATCAGCCCACCGCCACGCAGCGGCTTAGAGCCACCTATACCGCATCGCGCGGCAGCAGCAGCCCCAGCGGCAGGCAGATACGTGCCTCCAGCCCACCACCGGAGCGGTTGCGCAGCTCGACGCTGCCGCCATGCAGGGCGGCGATGCGTTTGACGATGGCCAAGCCCAGGCCAGCGCCCTTGCCGCCGCGCGCCAGGTCGCCACGGATAAAGGGGTTGAACAGATTGCCCTGCTCGGACGGGTCGATGCCCGGACCACGGTCCAGCACGCTGAGCACCACATAGGGCGCGCTGCAGTCGCCGGACAGGTTGGCCACCACCTCGACGCCCTGGCCACCATAGCGCAGGGCATTGTCCAGCAGGTTGGCCAGCAGGCGCTTGATCGACACCCGGCGTAGCGGGAACGGCGGCAGCGTCTCCAGATACAGGCGCACCTGCTCGCCCTGCTGATTGTAGGGCGCCACCACTTCGCGGATCAGCTCACCGAGGTCACTCGACTCCGGCGTCTCGTCGCGGCCGTCGCGGATAAAGGCGAGGAACTGGTCGAGGATGGCGTCCATGTCCTCGATGTCGCGGACCATGTCCTCGGTCAGGTCCGAATCGCTGTTGAGCAGCTCCAGCGACAGGCGCAGGCGGGTCAGCGGCGTGCGCAGGTCATGGGACACCCCGGCCAGCATCAGCTCGCGCTCGCGTGCCGCCTGCTCGACATTTTCCGCCATCTGGTTGAAGGCGCGGTAGACCTCGGTCATCTCGCTCGGCGTGTCGCTGATCGGCAGGCGCACGCTGCGCCCCTGGCCAAGCTGGCGGGCGGCGAACACCAGGCGTTTGAGCGGTGCATTGAGCTGACGCACGAAGATCCACGCCGCTGCCGTAGACAGCAGGCCGATGCCGAGGAACCAGCCGAGCACGCTCCAGATCTTCTGTCCGCGCAGCGGGTGCGGGTAGAGCGGCACCTTGAGCCAGTCGTCGCCCAGGCTCGGCGCATGCACCCAGAGCGCCGGCGGGCTCTGCACGCGCACCCGCACTTCGGTGTCCGGACCCAGCTCGGTCTGCATCTGGCGCAGAAAGATCTCCGAGTACGGCCAGTGCTGCTCGGTGGGCGGCACTTCCTCACGTGAGACCCGCTGCAGGGTGGCCGCCTCGGCAATGTGCGCACGATCCTCCGGATCAGCCGCCCAGTAGGCCCGCAGGGTTAGCGCCGCGCCGTGGCTGTACTGGCGGTCGACCAGCATGTCCTCGTTCATCATCAGATAAACCAGGGTCAGCGCCTTGGAGAACAGCACGACCACCAGCACCAGCCAGAGGGTGCGGGCGAAGAAGCTTTGCGGGAACCAGAGCGGGGTTTTCATGAGCACTCGATGTAGGTTGGGTTGAGCGCAGCGAAGCCCAACGGACGGGCAGTTGGGCTTCGCCGCTACGCGACTCAACCCAACCTACGGCTTACTTGCTGCCATCCGGCACGAACACGTAGCCCACGCCCCACACCGTCTGGATATAGCGCGGCTTGGACGGATCGGGCTCGATCAGCCGGCGCAGACGCGAGATCTGCACGTCGATGGAACGCTCCAGGGCGTCCCACTCGCGACCGCGAGCCAGGTTCATCAGCTTGTCGCGGGTCAGCGGCTCGCGGGCGTGCTGGACCAGGGCCTTGAGCACGGCGAACTCGCCGGTGGTGAGCATGTGCACTTCCTCGCCCTTCTTCAGCTCGCGGGTGGCCAGCGACAGTTCGTACTCACCGAAGCTGACGCTCTCGTCCTCGCTGCCCGGCGCGCCTGGCACCACCGGCGCCTGGCGGCGCAGCACGGCCTTGATCCGCGCCAGCAGCTCGCGCGGGTTGAACGGCTTGGCCAGGTAATCGTCGGCGCCGCCTTCCAGGCCCTGGATGCGGCTGGCCTCGTCGCCCTTGGCGGTGAGCATGATGATCGGCAGCTGGTTGTTCGCCGCACGCAGGCGGCGGCAGGCGGACAGGCCATCCTCGCCCGGCAGCATGAGGTCGAGTACCAGCAGCTGGAACAGCTCGCGGGCCAGCAGGCGATCCATCTGTTCGACGTTTTCCACCGCGCGCACGCGGTAGCCCTGCTCGCTGAGGAAGCGCTCCAGCAGGCGGCGCAGGCCGGGGTCGTCGTCGACAATCAGGATTTTCTCGCCTTCCACTACAGGTGTGCTGCTCATGTTCTCTCCCATTCGAAGTGCCGGCATTATCGCCCAGCACCGATGATTGGCGGCCTGCCCCATTGTTAGCAGATTTTTCCCCGAACGGTTCCCAATGCCGCAAGGCCCGGTGTTTATAATGCGGCGCTTTCGTGCCGGGCCGCTCATGCAGCGGCCGGCTGGTGTTCTCCGTCAGGTGTTTTAAATGGACAGTATCAACACTCGCATCGCCGAAGAACTGGGCGTGCGCCCGCAACAGGTCGCCGCCGCCGTGGCGCTGCTTGATGAAGGCTCCACCGTGCCGTTCATCGCCCGCTACCGCAAAGAAGTCACCGGCAGCCTGGACGATACCCAGCTGCGTAACCTGGAAGAACGCCTGCGCTACCTGCGTGAACTGGATGACCGCCGCGCGGCGATCCTCGCCAGCATCGAGGAGCAGGGCAAGCTGACTCCCGAACTGACCCGCGAGATCAACCTGGCCGACACCAAGACGCGCCTCGAAGACTTGTATTTGCCGTACAAGCAGAAGCGCCGCACCAAGGGCCAGATCGCTCTGGAAGCCGGCCTCGGCGAGCTGGCCGACGGCCTGTTCAACGAGCCGACGCTGAATCCCGAAGAACAGGCCGCACGTTTCCTCGACGCCGAGAAAGGCTTCGCCGATGTGAAAGCCGTGCTCGAAGGCGCCAAGTACATCCTCATGGAGCGCTTCGCCGAAGACGCCACCCTGCTCGAGCGCCTGCGCAGCTACCTCAAGGACAACGCCACCCTCAGCGCCCGCCTGGTTGCCGGCAAGGAAACCGAGGGCGCCAAGTTCAGCGACTACTTCGAGCACGACGAGCCGCTGAAGAACGTGCCGTCGCACCGCGCCCTGGCAATTTTCCGCGGGCGTAACGAAGGCATCCTCGGCGCCAGCCTCAAGGTCGGTGAAGAGCTGCCGGGCAGCCTGCACCCGTGCGAAGGCATGATCGGCGAACGCTTCGGCGTCGAGCAGCGCGGCCGCGCCGCCGACAAGTGGCTGGGCGAAGTGGTGCGCTGGACCTGGAAGGTCAAGCTCTACACCCACCTGGAAACCGACCTGTTCAGCGAGCTGCGCGAGAAGGCCGAGGAAGAGGCGATCAACGTCTTCGCCCGCAACCTGCACGACCTGCTGCTGGCCGCCCCTGCCGGCCCGCGCGCCACCCTGGCACTCGACCCAGGCCTGCGTACCGGCTGCAAGGTGGCGGTGGTCGATGCCACCGGCAAGGTGCTGGAAACCTCCACCGTCTACCCACACGCGCCGCGCAACGACTGGGACGGCACCCTGGCAATCCTCGCCAAGCTGTGCGCCAAGCACGCCGTGGACCTGATCTCGATCGGCAACGGCACCGCCAGCCGCGAGACCGACAAGCTGGCCGCCGACCTGATCAAGAACCTGCCCAGCCTCAAGCTGACCAAAGTCATGGTCAGCGAAGCCGGCGCCTCGGTGTACTCGGCTTCCGAGCTGGCCGCCAAGGAATTCCCGGACATGGACGTATCGCTGCGCGGCGCCGTGTCCATCGCCCGCCGCCTGCAGGACCCGCTGGCCGAGCTGGTGAAGATCGACCCGAAATCCATCGGTGTCGGCCAGTACCAGCACGACGTGTCCCAGCTCAAACTGGCGCGCTCGCTGGATGCGGTGGTCGAGGACTGCGTGAACGCCGTCGGCGTGGATGTGAACACCGCTTCCGTCGCCCTGCTGGCGCGCATCTCCGGCCTCAACGCGACCCTGGCGCAGAACATCGTCAGCCACCGCGACGCCAACGGTGCGTTCAAGACCCGTGACGAACTGAAGAAGGTCTCGCGCCTCGGCGAGAAGACTTTCGAGCAGGCCGCCGGTTTCTTACGCGTGATGAACGGCGACAACCCACTGGACGCCTCCGCAGTGCACCCGGAAACCTACCCGCTGGTGCAGCGCATCGCCGCCGATACCAGCCGCGACATCCGCTCGCTGCTCGGCGACTCCAGCTTCCTACGCGGCCTCGATCCCAAGCGTTTCACCGATGAAAGCTTCGGCCTGCCGACCGTCACCGACATCCTCAAGGAACTCGACAAGCCCGGCCGCGACCCGCGTCCGGAGTTCAAGACCGCCGAGTTCCAGGAAGGCGTGGAAACCCTCAAAGACCTGCAGCCGGGCATGGTGCTGGAAGGCGTGGTGACCAACGTCACCAACTTCGGTGCCTTCGTCGACATCGGCGTGCATCAGGACGGTCTGGTGCACATCTCGGCGCTGTCGGAGAAGTTCGTCAAAGACCCGTATGAAGTGGTGAAGGCCGGCGACATCGTCAAGGTCAAGGTCATGGAAGTGGACATCCCGCGCAACCGCGTCGGCCTGACCATGCGCATGAGCGACACCCCCGGCGAGAAGGTCGACGGCCCGCGCGGTGCGCGCCCAGGCAACGGCGGGCAGAACCGCGGCGGCAACCAGCCGCGCAGCGAGCGCCATTCCAGCCAGGACAAGCCGGCCCCGGCCAATGCCGGCATGGCCGCGCTGTTCGCCAATGCCAAGAACCTGAGGAAGTAAGCCATGAGCAGCACCTCGCCGGTCGGCCAGGACAGCAACTTCAGCAAACTACTGGGCATCGTCATCGACAAGGCCGAGAACGGCGAAGCCCAGGCACGCATGAGCATGCAGGAGCACCTGCTCAACCTGCATGGGCGCATGCACGGCGGCGCGCTGTTCTCGCTGCTCGACACCACCCTCGGCCAGGCCAGCCACAGCCTGTTCGGCGGCGAGGCCGGCAGCATGACCCTGGAGTGCAAGGTCAACTACATCCGCGCGGTCGAGCAGGGCGAGATCCTCTGCACGGCCCGCGTGCTGAATGCCGGGCGCAAGGTGCATGTGCTGGAGGCCAAGGTGGAACAGGCCGGCAAGCTGATCGCCACGGCCCAGGCCACCTTTATCTGCAAGTAAGCCAGCTGCGCAGGGGTCCGGCCCTGCGTCATTTCTCAGGATTGCGTCAGGCACCCTGCTCGGCGCATCCTCCCGTTTCCGGTCAGGCCACCAGGTCAATCGGTCCGTTCCGACTTGTAAGCGCCGGATCCACCCCCATATAGGGGCGACCGTCGAGTGAAGGAATAACCATCTTGAGCGAGCTTTTCTCCCGCCGCCTGGCGTTGCTCGGCGATGCTGCCGCCCTGCCCCTGCTGACTCAGAATCTGCACGGCATCGAACGCGAATGCCTGCGCGTCACCGCCGACGGCAGCCTGGCGCAGAGCGAACACCCGCGCGCCCTGGGTTCGGCCCTGACCCACCCGCAGATCACCACCGACTATTCCGAGTCGCTGCTGGAGTTCATCACTCCGGCCGAACCCAACCCGGCGGATACCATCGCCGAGCTGGAGCGCATCCACCGCTTCGCCAGCAGCCAGTTGGATGGCGAATACCTGTGGAGCCCGTCGATGCCCGGCCTGCTGCCGGACGAGGCGGACATTCCGATCGCCCGCTACGGCAGCTCCAATATCGGCCGCCTCAAGTACGTGTATCGCCAAGGCCTGGCCCTGCGCTACGGCAAGACCATGCAGTGCATCGCCGGCATCCACTACAACTTCAGCCTGGCCGAAGGCCTGTGGCCGCTGTTGCAGCAGCTGGATGGCGATACGCAGAGCCCGCGTGACTACCAGTCGGCCAGCTACATTGCGCTGATCCGCAACTTCCGCCGCTACAGCTGGCTGCTGATGTACCTGTTCGGCGCGTCGCCGGCGCTGGACGCCAGCTTCCTGCGCGGGCGCCCGCACCAGCTGCAGCAGCTCGATGCCGACACCCTGTTCCTGCCGTACGCCACCAGCCTGCGCATGAGCGACCTGGGCTACCAGAGCAGCGCCCAGTCCGGCCTGACCCCCTGCTACAACGACCTGGCCAGCTACACCGAGAGCCTGCGCGCGGCAGTGGCCACGCCCTATCCGGCCTATGCCGCGATCGGCACCAAGAACGCCGCCGGCGAATGGCTGCAGCTCAACACCAACATCATCCAGATCGAGAACGAGTACTACTCGAGCATCCGCCCCAAGCGCGTCACCTACTCGGGCGAGCGACCGATCCAGGCGCTGATGGCCCGTGGCGTGCAGTACGTGGAAGTGCGCTGCCTGGACATCAACCCCTACCTGCCACTAGGCATCGACCTGGACCAGGCGCGCTTCCTCGACGCCTTCGTGCTGTTCTGCGCTTTGGAAGACAGCCCGCTGCTGGCCAGCGGCGTATGCCGCGCCAGCACCGACAACTTCCTCAAGACGGTCAAGGAAGGCCGCCGCCCGGGACTGCACCTGCAGCGCGACGGCGAGCAGGTGGAACTCAAGGCATGGGCCGGCGAGCTGCTCGAACGCTTCGCGCCGATTGCCCAGCTGCTCGACCGCGCCTACGGCGGCGACGCCTTCCAGACTGCCCTGCACCTGCAACAGCGCAAGGTCGACGCCCCCGCGCTGACGCCCTCGGCACGGGTGCTGGCCGAGCTGCGCGAGACCGGCGAAAACTTCCGCAGCTTTGCCCTGCGTCACAGCAAGCAGCATGCGGCAAACTTCCGTGCGCAGCCGCTAAGCGCCGAGGAACAGGCAAGTTTCGCCGCCATGGCGCGCCAATCGCTGACCGAGCAGGCCGAGCTGGAAAATGCCGAACCGGGTGACTTCGATACCTTCGTCGCCGCCTACCAGGCCAGCATTCTCGGCATAGGCGTTTGAAATCAGCGACCTAGGTGACGGGTTTAGGTAATTAAGGGTAGCCCGTCACAAATCCGCCAGCTTGACCGCTCAGCCCTGACCAATGGCTCGCGGCGGTGGCCGACGAAGGCTAACCTGTGTGGGAAACCCGCATTGGCCAAGCCCGATGACGCCGCACGACGAACACGACAGCGAAGACAGCCACTGGAGCCTGGAAAGCCTGAACAAGGCTTATCAGCAGGGCTACATGGCCGGCCTCACCGGCCAGCCGCAGCACCAGCAACCCTACCCCGCCGAGGTCATGGCCGCGGCCTGGGAAGCCGGCTGGGACGATGGCAACGAACAATTCAAGCTGCACCAACGGCGCAGCGCCTGAACCCGCGAACACATGAAAAAGGGCCGCAATAGCGGCCCTTTTTCATTACCCACGCCCTGCCTAGAGCGCCTTCTCGAATATCTTCGAATTGCGCTGATAGTTGTACAGCGAGGCCCGCGCCGCCGGCAGGCGCTCGACGCTGCTCGGTCCGAAACCGCGCTCCTGGAACCAGTGGGCGGTGCGGGTGGTGAGCACGATCAGGGTCTTCAGGCCCTGCTCACGGGCGCGCTCCTCGATGCGTTCGAGCAGCTCGTCGCCACGACCGCCGTGGCGGTATTCCGGGTTCACCGCCAGGCAGGCCAGCTCGCCGCAATCGGAGTCGGCGATGCGGTACAGCGCGGCGCAGGCGATGATCAGGCCGTCGCGCTCGACGATGCTGAACTGCTCGATCTCGCGCTCCAGCACCTCGCGCGAACGGCGCACCAGGATGCCCTGGTCCTCCAGCGGGGTGATCAGGTCGATCAGCCCGCCAACGTCCTCGATGGTCGCCTCGCGCAGCGATTCGAACTGTTCCTGGTCGACCAGGGTGCCGCCACCGTCGCGGGTGAACAGTTCCGTGAGCAGCGAGCCGTCCTCCATGTAGCTGACGATATGACTGCGCTTGACCCCCGCGCGGCAGGCCTGGGCTGCCGCATCCAGCAGCTCGGACTGATAGCAGGCGCCAAGCCGCGCCAGGTGCGCCGGCACCTGCTGTGGGCGCAGCTCGCGCACCAGCTTGCCGCTCTCGTCGAGCAGCCCGCGTTCGGCGCTGAACAGCAGCAGCTTGTCGGCCTGCAGGTCGATGGCGGCGCGGGTGGCGACGTCCTCGCAGGCCAGGTTGAAGATCTCCCCGGTGGGCGAGTAGCCGAGCGACGACAGCAGGACGATGCTGCGCTCGTCGAGCAGGCGATTGATGCCCTTGCGGTCGACCCGGCGTACCTCGCCGGTGTGGTGGTAGTCGACGCCATCGAGCACGCCGATCGGCCGCGCGGTGACGAAGTTGCCGCCGGTCACACGCAGGCGCGAGCCCTGCATCGGCGAGGCGGCAATATCCATCGACAGGCGCGCCTCGATGGCGATGCGCAGCTGGCCGACGGCGTCGATCACGCATTCCAAAGTCGGCCCGTCGGTGATGCGCAGGTTGTTGTGGTAGCGCGGCGTCAGTCCGCGCTCGGTCAGGCGCGTCTCGATCTGCGGGCGCGAGCCATGCACCAGCACCAGGCGTACGCCGAGGCTGTGCAGCAGCACCAGGTCGTGGACGATATTGCCGAAATTCGGGTGTTCGACGCCTTCGCCGGGCAGCATGACCACGAAGGTGCAGTCCCGGTGAGCGTTGATATAGGGCGTAGCGTGGCGCAGCCAGTTGACGTAGTCGTGCATGAAAAAGCCTGTCGAGCGATGGATGGACGAGCGATGGAAAGCCTCCCCGCCGGGGGAAAAGGGAATCGACCTAGCTTCGTCGCAACATCAGGTACTCCTTCATGGCTCAGACAGGCTTAGAGCCTGCTCACGATTTTCTGACTGTCGGCCATACCGCGTTAAAAATGCCCTCGGCAAGTCGCTTGCGACTAACGCGCTTTAGCGCGGCCCGGAGGGCGAGTGAAACGAGTACTGCTCATTTACAGCTCGTAAACTCCGCTTCCTCGGCCATTTTTGCCTTGTCTGGCTCTAATTCAGAAAATCGTGAACAGGCTCTACAGGCAGTAGTGTTGAATCAGTTGGCGCAGCAGCCGCACCGTGGGATCCAGGCGCGCCAGCTCGAGAAACTCGCCCGGCTGGTGGGCACAGGCGATATCGCCGGGGCCGAGGACGATGGTCTCGCAACCAAGCTGCTGAAGATACGGCGCTTCGGTGCCAAATGCCACCGCCTGCGCCGCATGCCCGGTGAGCTTTTCCGCCAGTCGCACCAGCTCGCTGTCGGCGCCCTGCTCGAAGGGCGGCACGTTGGCGAACAGCGGGGCAAAGTCGATCTTCACCTGGTGCCGCTCGGCCAGCGGCTGCAACTTGCTGCGAATCGCCGCACGCAGTTGCTCGGGGTCCATGCCCGGCAACGGGCGCAGGTCGAACTCCAGCGAGCACTGGCCGCAGATGCGGTTGGGGTTGTCGCCACCATGGATGCAGCCAAAATTGAGGGTCGGTTGCGGCACGCCGAACTGCGGATTGTTGAACTCGCGCTGCCACTGCGCGCGCAGGCCGCGCAGCTCGCCCATGGCATCGTGCATGGCCTCCAGGGCGCTGTGGCCGAGGCTCGGATCGGAGCTGTGGCCGCTCTGGCCGAGGATGTCGATGCGCTCCATCATCACGCCCTTGTGCAGGCGGATCGGCTTGAGCCCGGTCGGCTCGCCGATCACCGCGGCGCGGCCCAGCGGCTTGCCGGCGGCGGCCAGGGCGCGGGCACCGGCCATCGAGCTTTCCTCGTCGCAGGTGGCGAGGATCAGCAGCGGCTGGCGGAACGGCTGGTCAAGCAGGCCGCGCACGGCCTCGATCACCAGCGGGAAGAAGCCCTTCATGTCGCACACACCAAGGCCGATCCAGCGGTCGCCCTGCTCGGTTAGCCTGAGCGGGTCGCTCTGCCACAGGGCGGCATCGAACGGCACGGTGTCGCTGTGGCCGGCCAGCACCAGGCCGCCGGGGCCGCTGCCATAAGTCGCCAGCAAGTTGGCCTTGCCCGGCGCGACCTCCTGAATTTCGCAGGCGAAGCCCAGGTCGCCGAGCCAGCCGGCCAGCAGGTCGATCACCGCGCGGTTGGACTGGTCCCAGTTGGGCTGGGTGCAGCTCACCGACGGCGTGGCGATCAGCGCGGCAAATTGGTCCTTGAGGCTGGGCAGTGACATGGTCGTTCTCCTTGAGAGGCCCATCATAGGGCCAGCAGCGCCCAGGCGAAACCTAGGGGCAGCCCCTAACGCGGCGCGCCGGCGCCATGTCCTGTAAACTGGCGGGCACTGGCAGCCATCTCCGCGCTGCGTCCGAATGCCCCTGCCCATGAACAAAGAAACCGAAATCAAGCTGCGCGTCAGCCGCGAAACCCTTGCCGCCCTGCGCGACCACCCGCTGCTGAAGAAGCGCAACAAGTCCGGTTGGGAGCAGCGCGAGCTGTTCAACCAGTATTTCGACACCCTCGACCGCGACCTGGCCCAGGCCAAGGTGGCGCTGCGCCTGCGCCGCGACGGCGAGCAGTTCATCCAGACCCTGAAGACCCGCGGGCAGAGCGTGGCCGGGCTGTCCGAGCGCAACGAGTGGGACTGGTACCTGCCCAAGGCCAAGCTGGACACTAAGAAGCTCACCGACGAGTGCTGGCCGGCCAGCCTGGCCGAACTGGACAAGAAGCAGCTGAAACCTATCTTCACCACCGACTTCGTCCGCCAGAAGGCCGAGATCGCCTGGGGCCGTGGCAAGGCCAAGGTAGTGATCGAGGCGGCCCTCGACTTGGGCAAGGTGATTGCCGGCGAAGGCGAAGAGGAAATCTGCGAGCTGGAGCTGGAGCTGCGCGAAGGCGATGCGGCCGCCCTGCTGGAACTGGCTGCCGAGCTGGCTGCCGACCTGCCGCTGATGCCCTGCGATATCAGCAAGGCCGAGCGTGGCTACCGCCTGTTCGATTCGGGCAGCTACAGCCTGAGCCTGCCGGCGCCCGAGCTGAACGCCGAACAGAGCCTCGACGACGCCTTCACCGCTCTGGCCTGGCACCTGCTCGGCAGCAGCCAGCGCCTGGCCGAGCAGTACCGCTTCAACGGCCACTGGAAACTGCTCAGCCAATGGCTGGACAAACTGGTGGAGCTGCGCGCCCTGATCGGCAGCCTCGGCCAGGCTGCGCCGCGCGCCTCCAGCAATGCCCTGCGCGAGGCGCTGGACGCCCTGCTGGCTGACTGGCGCCCACGGCTGCAGGCCGGCCAGGACAACGACAACCTGCGGCAGAACGCGCCGGCGCTGTTCGCCGCCGAGCTGCAGGGCAATCGCTGGGGCCTGTTCTCGCTGAACCTGTCGCGCTGGCTGCTGGCCCGTGCCTGGACTGTCGAGCGCAACAACCGTGGCAATCGCCAGGGCGCCGCCGTGCTGGGCAACTGGCTGCCGCACCTGCTGGCTGAAGAAGGCGCCGCCCTGCAACTCAAGCGTTATCAGCAGCAGCCGGAAGACCTCGCCGAACAGCTGCCGCGTATCGAGCGCATCCAGGTCTGGCTGCACCTGGCCCGCCATATTCTGGAAGTACCGGAACTCGACCGCCTGTATGGCGAAATGAGCAAGCTGCACGAACTGGCGCAACAGGCGCTGAACCCCGAGGTGTTGGCCGCCCGGGTGGCACAGGCCCATACTGTGGCGACGCTCAAACCCTGGAAGCAGCTGATGAAATAAGCTGCGCAGCCCATCGCCGATTTCATAGGGAGCCTCATGTCTGCTCTAGCTTCGCCCGCCCAGGATCGCTGGCTGGATCTCAACGACATCCTGCGTGACCTGGTCGCCCAGGGCCGGGTCTCCCAGGAAAGCGCCGAGCAGTGCATGATGCTGCGCCGCAGCTCGAGCAACGCGCAGTTGCACCCGCTGGAGTTCCTCGCCGCGCAGCAGGTCGACGACCTGTTGCGCCCGGGCAAGAAGCACGACCTGGAAGGCCTCACCGTGTGGCTGGCCAACCAGGCCGGCCAGCCCTACCTGCGCATCGACCCGCTGAAGATCGATGTCGCCGCCGTCACCCCGCTGATGTCCTATGCCTTCGCCCAGCGCCACAAGATCCTCGCCGTGGCGGTGGACAGCGAGGCGGTGACCATCGCCAGCACCCAGCCCTTCGTGCACAGCTGGGAAGCCAACCTGATCCACGTGCTCAAGCGCCCGATCAAGCGCGTGGTGGTCAACCCGGTCGACCTGCAACGCTTCACCACCGAGTTCTACCGCCTGGCCCGCTCGGTCAGCGGCGCCTCGGCGGCGGACCAGAAGATCAGCGGCGTCGGCAACTTCGAGCAACTGCTCAACCTCGGCGCCAGCGACCAGGAGCCGGACGCCAACGACGCGCATATCGTCAATATCGTCGACTGGCTGTTCCAGTACGCCTACCAGCAGCGCGCCAGCGACATCCATATCGAGCCGCGCCGCGAAGCCGGCACCGTGCGTTTCCGCATCGACGGCGTGCTGCACAACGTCTACCAGTTCCCGCCGCAGGTGACCATGGCCGCCGTCAGCCGCCTGAAGAGCCTGGGGCGGATGAACGTGGCCGAGAAGCGCAAGCCGCAGGACGGCCGGATCAAGACCAAGACCCCGGACGGCGGCGAAGTCGAACTGCGCCTGTCGACCCTGCCCACCGCCTTCGGCGAGAAGATGGTGATGCGGATCTTCGACCCGGAAGTGCTGCTGAAAAGCCCGGATCAGCTGGGTTTCTCTCCGGACGACCTGCGCCGCTGGGAAAGCATGACCAGCCAGCCCAACGGCATCATCCTGGTCACCGGGCCCACCGGTTCGGGCAAGACCACCACCCTGTACACCACGCTCAAGCAGCTGGCCACGGCGGAAGTGAACGTCTGCACCATCGAAGACCCGATCGAGATGATCGAAGGCGCCTTCAACCAGATGCAGGTGCAGCACAACATCGACCTGACCTTCGCCAGCGGCGTGCGCGCGCTGATGCGCCAGGACCCGGACATCATCATGGTCGGTGAGATCCGTGACCTGGAAACCGCCGAGATGGCGATCCAGGCGGCGCTCACCGGCCACCTGGTGTTGTCCACCCTGCACACCAACGATGCGCCCAGTGCCATCTCGCGCCTGCTCGAACTGGGCGTGCCGCACTACCTGCTCAAGGCCACCATCCTAGGCGTCATGGCCCAGCGCCTGGTGCGCACCCTGTGCCCGCACTGCAAGGAGCCGGTGCAGATCAGCGAGGAAGACTGGCAAAGCCTGACCAAGCCGTGGAGCTCGCCACCACCGACCGGCGCGCACCGCGCCGTCGGCTGCCTGGAATGCCGCGAGACCGGCTACCGCGGGCGCGCCGGGGTCTACGAGATCATGCTGCTGAACGACAACATCAAGCCGCTGATCACCGCCGACACCGACCTCATTGCCCTGCGCCGCCACGCCTTCAAGGACGGCATGCGCAGCCTGCGCCTGTCCGGCGCGCAAAAGGTCGCCGCCGGCCTGAGCACCATCGAGGAAGTGCTGCGGGTCACCCCGCAGAGCGAGCAGAAGTAGGGTCCGCGCGCGGCCGGCAATGCCCGGCAACGCCTGGCCCATGCAGGCTGAAACCGGCTGTGCTTAGATGCCGGTTCAATCACAAGCAACATGGAGAGGGATTACATGGAAATCGGTGGCGTACTGTTCCTGTTTGTCGGCCTGGCCGTGGCCGTGGTGTTCATGGGCTTCAAGGTGGTGCCGCAGGGTTTCGAGTGGACGGTGGAGCGCTTCGGCCGCTACACCAACACGCTCAAGCCGGGCCTCAACATCATCGTGCCGGTGATGGACAAGATCGGCCGCAAGCTCAACGTCATGGAAAGCGTGCTGGATATCCCGCCGCAGGAAGTGATCACCGCCGACAACGCCACGGTGCAGATCGACGCCATCTGCTTCTTCCAGATCATCAACTCCGCCCAGGCCGCCTACGAGGTGAACAACCTCGAGCACGCCATCCGCAACCTGGTGATGACCAATATCCGCACCGTGCTCGGCTCCATGGAGCTGGACGCCATGCTCGGCCAGCGCGACGCGATCAATGAGCGCCTGCTCAAGACCGTGGATGAAGCCACCGCGCCCTGGGGCATCAAGATCACCCGCATCGAGATCAAGGACATCAGCCCGCCCGCCGACCTGATGGCCGCGATGTCCGGGCAGATGAAGGCCGAACGGATCAAGCGTGCACAGATCCTCGAAGCCGAAGGCCTGCGCGCCGCCGCCATCCTCACCGCCGAAGGGCAGAAGCAGGGCGACATCCTCAAGGCCGAGGGCCAGCGCCAGGCCGCCTTCCTCGAAGCCGAAGCGCGCGAACGCGCCGCCCAGGCAGAGGCCGAGGCCACCCGCATGGTGTCCGAGGCGATCGCCAGCGGTAACGTGCAGGCGGTCAACTACTTCGTCGCGCAGAAGTACATCGAGGCCCTGGGCAACCTGGCTTCGGCTGACAATAGCAAGGTGATCCTGATGCCGCTGGAAGCCAGCCAGGTGATCGGCGCGGTCGGCGGCATCGGCGAGATCGTCAAAGCCACTTTCGCCGACAAGCAAAAATGATCGCCTACCTGCAGCACCTCTCCTACTGGGACTGGCTGGCGCTGGGCACCCTGCTGCTGATCCTCGAAGTGTTCGGCGCCGGCGGCTACCTGCTGTGGATCGGCATGGCAGCGGCCAGCGTCGGCGTGCTCACCTACCTGTTCCCGGCCCTGCCCTGGGCCTGGCAGTTCGTCCTGTTCGGCCTGCTCTCGGTGCTCACCGCGGTGTTCTGGTGGCAGCGCCAGCGCGCGGGCAGCAAGGTCTCGGCGCAGCCGGGGCTGAACCAGCGCGGCAGCGAATTCGTCGGCCGCAGCTTCGTCCTGCACGAGGCGATAGTCGGCGGGCGTGGCAAGATCAAGGCCGGCGACAGCCTGTGGCTGGTGATCGGCGCCGACCTGCCGGCTGGCAGCGAAGTGCGCGTGGTCGGCCAGGACGGTGTGCTGCTCAAGGTCGAGGCACTCGACTGAAACCGTCGATGCCGGGCGGTCAGCGCCGGGCCGGCTAGACTGCGGGCATGGTTGTCGTACGGGAGCACAAGGATGGCGAAGTGGCCCCTGCTGGCATTGCTGGCATTGCTCGGCGGCTGCCAGCTGCTGGAGCTGGAGCGGCAGATACGTAGCGCGCAGGAGCAACTGGTGCTGATCCCCGGCCAGTTGCACAACCCCGACTCGCGGCAGCCGGCGCTGGTCGTGCTGCTCGACCAGCAAAGCCGGCTGAAGTCCTACCGCATCGTCCAGCCCGGCGGGCTGTTCTACTTCAGCATGCCGGCCGGCGACTACCAGTTGCTGGCCTTCGAAGACCACAACGGCAACCTGCAGCTGGATGCCGACGAGCCGCGCCACTGGCTGCAACAGGCGCGCACGACGCCCTTCCTGGTGCAGCCGACGCCCGTCGAACGCGCGCGCCTGGGTCGTCTGAACCTGCTGCAACCCAGCCCGGCAACCGGCACGGCGCCGACTGTCGACCTCAGCCTCGACCAACTGTACCGCGAACTGCCCCGCCTGCAACGCAACTACCTGCAGGTGGTGGACTTCGACGACCCGCGTTTCTCGGCGGAACGGGTCAGCCAGGGCGCCTGGCAGCCGCTGGATTTCCTCAGCGAGGTCGGTTACGGCCTGTATTTGCTGCAGCCCTGGGACCCTGACAAGGAGCCGGTCTTCCTGATCCACGGGATCAACAGCGCGCCGCTGATCTGGCGCGAGCTGGTCGACAGCATCGACCCCGAGCGCTTCCAGGTGGTGCTGTACCACTACCCCAGCGGCCTGCCGCTGAACAACAGCGCCTACCTGCTCAGCGAAGCCATACGCGATGTGCAGCTGCGCTACGCGCCCAAGCGCTTCCACGTGTTTGCCCACAGCATGGGCGGGCTGGTCGCCCGGCGCGCGGTGCAATTGCTCGCGGCCGGTGGCGGTACCGACCAGCAGTGCCTGTTTCTCACCCTCGGCACCCCCTGGGGCGGCCACCCGTCGGCGGCCAAGGGTCTCGCCCGCTCACCGGTAGTGGCGCCGGTGTGGCGTGATATGGCACCGGGCAGCCACTACCTGCAGGCGCTGTTCGCCACGCCGCTGCCGGCACATATCCGCCAGTGGCTGCTGGTCAGCTATGGCGGCAACACGCGCCTGCTGCCACAACCCAACGACGGCGTGGTGCCACTGGTCAGCCAGCTGCGCGAAGCCGCGCAGGATGAGGCCACGCGCCTGTACCTGCTGCGCGACAGCCATGTCGGCATCCTGCACAGCAGCCGCAGCAAGGAACTGATCGGCCGGGCCCTGAGCAGCCTGCCGAGCGAGGGCTGCGCCGACTGAGCGGCGCTCCCGTCGCGCCACCAGCAGTGCTATCGTGCTGGCACAGGTGAATGCCTCTCACCCCTCTCCATCGCCTGCCCGAGCAGAACGGCATGAAACACCGCGCCCCGTCACCCCGCCGCACGGATCACGACGCCAGCCCCACCGGCCTCGAGGACAATGGCCGGCGCTCGCTGATGAGCCTGATCCTCGGCGCCACTGGGCTGACCATCGGCGGCTTCTCGATCCTGCAGTTCCTCGCCGACAACGCGCTGTTCGCCACCTTCGAGCTGCTGATCTGCGCCGTGCTGCTGTGGGGCTCGCGCGGCATCCGGCAGGCCAGGCGCCTGGAGCTGTGGATCTACCTGTACCTGCTGCCGACCTTCTGCTTCCTGATCTATATCATCCTCATGCCGCACGCCTCGGCCACCGCCTTCACCTGGACCTACCTGATGCCGGTGATGGCCTACCTGCTGCTGGGAAAGCGCCGCGGCGCGCTGCTGGCCCTGCCATTCATGGCCACCGCCGTGGTCCTGTACTTCCTGCGCTACCGCCTGCCGCTGGATGCCGCCGGGCTGATCGATATCGGCAATGCGATCCTCTGCGGCCTATTGCTGATGGTCTTCGTCCACCTCTACGAGACCCGCCGCGCCCTGGCCTACCAGCAACTCGAATACCAGGCACAGACCGACCCGCTAACCGGCGTGGCCAGCCGTGGCAGCTTCAAGCGCTCGCTGCTGCGGGCGATCCGCGAGGCCGAACGCAGCCGCAGCACGCTGGTCCTGGTGCTGATGGACATCGACCACTTCAAGAGCGTCAACGACCGCTGGGGCCACGATGCCGGCGACCACGCGCTGTGCCATATCTGCGAGCAACTGCTCGACCGCCTGCGCATCACCGACAGCCTCGGTCGCCTGGGCGGCGAGGAGTTCGGCCTGCTCCTGCGCAGCACCGACAACGCCTGCGCCACGCCACTGGTGGAGCAGCTGCGCCAACAGATCGCCGACAACCCACTGGTCTATGGTGAGCAGCGCATCGAGCTGTCCGCCACCTTCGGCCTGGCCGAATGGCCGGCCGACGGCCGCAGCCCCGACGAGCTCTATCGCTGCGCCGACCGCCGCCTGTATCGCGGCAAGCAGCTGGGGCGCAATCGTCTGGTCAGCGGCGCCAACGACGAGCCGGCGCTGCCGTCCGTCGCCGAAGAAGACCGCGCAGACTCCTGACCGTAGGTTGGGTTGAGGCGCGCAGCGCTGAAGCCCAACGAGCAAAGGCTCAGGCAGCGCAGTGGCCTAGCCGTCCGCCGTTGGGCCTCGCTGCGCTCAACCACAACCTACCCGGCACCAACGACAAGGCCGCCCGCAGGCGGCCTTGTGCATAGCGCAAACGCTTACTCGCGGTAGTCGTCCATCGGCACACAGGCGCAGAACAGGTTGCGGTCGCCGTAGACATTGTCCACGCGGTTCACCGCCGGCCAGTACTTGTGCGCACGGGTGTGCGCGGACGGGGTTACCGCTTCCTCGATGCTGTACGGACGCTCCCACACCCCGACCACGTCGGCCAGGCTGTGCGGCGCGCGCTTGAGCGGGTTGTCCTCGGCCGGCCATTCGCCGCTGGCGACTTTGCCGATCTCGGCGCGGATGCTCAGCATCGCTTCGATGAAGCGATCCAGCTCTTCCTTGGACTCGCTCTCGGTCGGTTCGATCATCAGCGTGCCCGGTACCGGGAAGCTCATGGTCGGCGCGTGGAAGCCGTAGTCCATCAGGCGCTTGGCCACGTCTTCCTCGCTGATCCCGGTTTCCGCCTTGAGCGGGCGCAGGTCGAGGATGCACTCGTGGGCAACACGGTCGTTACGGCCGGTGTAGAGCACCGGGAAGGCGCCGGTCAGCTGGCTGGCCAGGTAGTTGGCGTTGAGGATCGCCACTTCGGTGGCGTCGGCCAGTTGCGGGCCCATCATGGCGATGTACATCCAGCTGATCGGCAGGATGCTCGCGCTGCCCCAGGGCGCGGCGCTGACCGCAGTGTTCTGCGGGTTCGGGCCTTGCAGCTCGACCACCGGGTGGTTGGCGACGAAGGGTGCCAGGTGCGCGCGCACGCCGATCGGGCCCATGCCCGGGCCGCCGCCGCCGTGCGGGATGCAGAAGGTCTTGTGCAGGTTCATGTGCGACACGTCGGCGCCGATATCGGCCGGACGCGCCAGGCCGACCTGGGCGTTGAGGTTGGCGCCGTCCATATACACCTGGCCGCCGGCGGCGTGGATCACTTCGCAGATCTCGCGGATGCCTTCCTCGTACACGCCGTGGGTCGACGGGTAGGTGATCATCAGGCAGGCCAGCTTGTCGGCGGCCTCAGCCACCTTGGCCTTGAGGTCGTCCATGTCGACGTTGCCGGCGGCGTCGCAGTTCACCACCACCACGCGCATGCTCAGCATCTGCGCGGTGGCCGGGTTGGTGCCGTGGGCCGAAGCCGGGATCAGGCAGATGTCGCGATGCTCGTCACCACGGCTCTGGTGGTACTTGCGGATCGCCAGCAGGCCGGCGTACTCGCCCTGGGCGCCGGAGTTGGGCTGGGTGCAGATGGCGTCGAAGCCGGTGATGGCGCGCAGCCACTCTTCCAGCTCGTCGATCATCAGCTTGTAGCCCTGGGCCTGCTCGACCGGCACGAAGGGGTGCAGGTTGGCAAATTCCGGCCAGGTCACCGGGATCATCTCGCTGGTGGCGTTGAGCTTCATGGTGCAGGAGCCCAGCGGGATCATCGACTGGTTCAGCGCCAGGTCCTTGTTCTCCAGGCGCTTGAGGTAGCGCAGCATGGCGGTTTCGCTGTGGTGCGTGTTGAACACCGGGTGGCTCAGGTAGGCCGAACTGCGCAGCAGCGCGCTGGGGATACCCTGCGGCAGCTCACCGGCGTCCAGCTCGGCAATCGACAGGCCGTGGTCGGCGCCGAGGAAGATCGCCAGCAGCTGCTCGACGGTCTGCTCGCTGCAGGTCTCGTCCAGGCTCACGCCCAGCTTGCCGCGGCCGAGGATGCGCAGGTTGATCTGTGCGGCCTTGGCCGACTCGAGGATGGCGGTCTGGATGCCACCGACGTCGAGGGTCAGGGTGTCGAAGAAGTGCTGGTTGACCCGCTGGATGCCCTTTTGCTCGAGGCCGGCTGCGAGGATTGCGGTCAGCCGGTGCACGCGCTGGGCAATGCGCTTGAGGCCTTGCGGGCCGTGGTACACCGCGTAGCAGCTGGCCATGTTGGCCAGCAGCACTTGCGAAGTACAGATGTTGGAGTTGGCCTTCTCGCGGCGGATATGCTGCTCGCGGGTCTGCAGGGCCATGCGCAGCGCGGTGTTGCCGCGGGCATCCTTGGACACGCCGATGATGCGGCCAGGCATGGCGCGCTTGTAGGCGTCGCTGGTGGCGAAGAACGCCGCGTGCGGGCCGCCGTAGCCCATCGGCACGCCGAAGCGCTGGGCCGAACCGAACACCACATCGGCACCCAGCTCGCCCGGCGGGGTCAGCAGCAGCAGCGACAGCAGGTCGGCGGCGACGCAGGCCAGGGCGTTCTGCTCATGCAGTTGCTGGATCAGCGGGCGCAGGTCGCGGATCTCGCCGTGGGTGTCGGGGTACTGCAGCAGGGCGCCGAACACCTGGTGCTGACCCAGCTCCTCCAGCGGGCCGACCACCACGTCGAGGCCGAAGCCTTCGGCGCGGGTCTGCACCACGGAGATGGTCTGCGGGTGGCAGTTCTGGTCGACGAAGAACAGGTTGCTCTTCGACTTGGCCACGCGCTTGGCCAGGCCCATGGCTTCACCGGCGGCGGTGGCTTCGTCGAGCAGCGAGGCGCTGGCCAGGTCCAGACCGGTGAGGTCGATGGTCAGCTGCTGGAAGTTCAGCAGCGCCTCCAGGCGACCCTGGGCGATTTCCGGCTGGTACGGCGTGTAGGCGGTGTACCAGCCCGGGTTTTCCAGCACGTTGCGCAGGATCACCGCCGGCGTCAGGGTGCCGTGGTAGCCCATGCCGATCAGGCTGGTCCACTGCTGGTTCTGCTCGGCATAGCCCTTGAGCTTGGCCAGAGCAGCCCGCTCGTCCAGCGCCACTGGCAGGTCCAGCGGGCGATTCAGGCGAATGGCCGGCGGCACCGTCTGCACGATCAGTTCGTCACGGCTGGCCACGCCGAGGGCGGACAGCATGGCCTGCTGCTCGCCGGCGTCCGGGCCGAGGTGACGACGAAGGAAGGCATCGGGCTGGTGCAGCTGGGCGAGACTGGGCGTCTGGGACATGGCGGGACTCTCGGAAAATGACAGAGCCTCGACTAGCGAGGCTCGACAGCGGAAATCGTCAGGCCGCGCGCTGGGCGCGACACCTGAACTTAAGCGTCGGCGGAGCTGGCGGCTTGGTAGGCAGCGGCGTCGAGCAGGCCGTCGAGGTCGGCGGCATTGTTCGGCTTGAGCTTGAAGAACCAGGCGGTGTAGGGCTCGCCGTTGACCAGCTCGGGGCTGTCGGACAGCGCGTCGTTGACCGCGATGACTTCACCGGCGATCGGGGCGTAGATGTCCGAGGCGGCTTTCACCGACTCCACCACACCGGCTTCCTGGCCGGCAGCCAGTTGCTTGCCGACTTCCGGCAGCTCGACGTAGACCACGTCGCCCAGGGCTTCCTGCGCGTGGTCGGAGATGCCCACGGTGACGCTACCGTCGGCTTCCAGGCGGGCCCACTCGTGGCTGGCGGCGTAACGCAGATCGGCGGGGATATTGCTCATGTCGGATTCCTCGAAATCAGGGAGCGGAAGACCCGCCCGGAAAATTTAGCAGTCAGATAACAGCTTTGCCGTTACGCACAAAATTGGCTTGTACCACCCGCACCGGATACCACTTGCCGCGGATCTCCACCTCGGCACGTTCGCCGGTAGCGGCCGGCACACGGGCCAGGGCGATGGATTTGCCCAGGGTCGGCGAGAAGCTGCCACTGGTGATCTCTCCTTCGCCGACGCCGTCGATGCGCACCACCTGGTGGGCGCGCAGCACGCCGCGCTCTTCCAGCACCAGGCCGACCAGCTTGGGCTGGCTGCCTTCGGCGCGCTGGGTTTCCAGGGCGCTGCGGCCGACGAAGTTGCGCTCGGCCGGCTCCCAGGCGATGGTCCAGGCCATGTTGGCGGCCAGCGGCGACACATCGTCGGTCATGTCCTGGCCATACAGGTTCATCCCGGCTTCCAGGCGCAAGGTGTCGCGTGCGCCGAGGCCGATCGGGGCGATGCCGGCGCCGACCAGTTCGGTCAGGAAGCTGGCGGCCTCGGCGGCCGGCAGCATGATTTCCAGGCCGTCTTCACCGGTGTAGCCGGTGCGGGCGATGAACCAGTCGCCTTCCGGCAGGCCCTGGAACACCTTGAGTTCGTTGATGATCGCGGCACGCGCGGCGCTGACCAGTTCGGCGGTCTTGGCGCGGGCGTTGGGGCCCTGGATGGCGAGCATGGCCAGCTCGGCGCGCTCGGTCAGGGTGACGTCGAAGCCGGCGGTCTGCTGCTGCATCCAGGCCAGGTCCTTGTCACGGGTGGCGGCGTTGACCACCACGCGGTAGCCCCAGTCGGTGAGGTAGACGATCAGGTCGTCGATCACCCCGCCAGTGGGGTTGAGCATGCCGCTGTAGAGCGCCTTGCCCGGGGTCTTCAGGCGTTCGACGTCATTGGCCAGCAGGTACTGCAGCCAGGCCTTGGCCTGGGGACCGGTGACGTCGACCACGGTCATGTGGGATACGTCGAACACGCCGCAGTCACGACGCACCTGATGGTGCTCCTCGACCTGCGAGCCGTAGTGCAATGGCATGTCCCAGCCACCGAAATCGACCATCTTGGCGCCGAGCGCCAGATGCTGTTCGTACAGAGGGGTACGCTGTCCCATGGAAAACTCCTTGTGCTAGACGCCCGCCCGCGCCGGCCGTGGCCTGCAGCGGAAGCGGGTTGCATGGTCGGGCTGCGTCGGCAGGCGCGCATTGTAGCCCCGCAAACCTGTCTGGTCATCTCGCAAAGTGACCGGTCAGTCCGGCACGTTGCCAGGCCTAGTGCCCCGGCTGGCGCGCCGAACGGCGGATCAGGCCGATCACCGGCAACAGGCCGACCAACACCAGGGTCAGGGCCGGCAGCGCCGCGCGGGCCCATTCGCCTTCACTGGTCATCTCGAAGATGCGCACCGACAGGGTGTCCCAGCCGAAGGGACGCATCAGCAGGGTGGCGGGCATTTCCTTGAGCACGTCGACGAACACCAGCAGCGCAGCGGACAGCGCGCCCGGCACCAGCAGCGGCAGGTAGACCCGCAGGAACAACGCCGGGCCGCCGACGCCGAGGCTGCGCGAGGCTTCCGGCAGCGACGGGCGAATGCGCGCCAGGCTGCTTTCCAGCGGCCCGTAGGCCACCGCGATGAAGCGGATCAGGTAGGCCAGTAGCAGCGCCGCCAGGCTGCCCAGCAGCAGCGGCTTACCGGCGCCGCCGAGCCAGCTCGACAGCGGCATCACCAGCTGTTTGTCGAGGTAACTGAAGGCCAGCATGATCGCCACCGCCAGCACCGAGCCGGGCAAGGCATAACCGAGATTGGCCAGGTTCACCGCGCCGCGTACCGGCCGGGTCGGCGCCTGGCGCCGGGCGAAAGCCAGCAGCAGCGCCACCACCACGGTGATCAGCGCGGCCAGGCCGCCCAGGTAGAGGGTATGCAGGATCAGGCCGACGTAGCGCTCGTCCAGATCGAAGCGGCCGCGCTGCCAGAACCACGCCAGCAGCTGCAGCAGCGGCACGACGAAGGCACAGGCGAACACCAGGCTGCACCAGCCGCTGGCCAGCGCCGCCTGCCAGCCATGCAGGCGGTACAACGCCTGGCCGCGCGGGCGCTCGTTGCTCGGCCGGCTGGCGCCACGGGCGCGGCGCTCGCCGTAGAGCACCAGCATCACCGCCAGCAGCAGCAGGCTGGCCAGCTGGGTGGCGCTGGACAGGCTGTAGAAGCCGTACCAAGTCTTGTAGATGGCGGTGGTGAAGGTATCGAAGTTGAACACCGCCACCGCGCCGAAGTCGGCCAGGGTCTCCATCACCGCCAGGGCCAGGCCGGCGCCGATGGCCGGGCGCGCCATCGGCAGGGCCACGCGCCAGAACGCCTGCCAGGGCGACTGGCCAAGCACCCGCGCCGCTTCCATCAAACCCTTGCCCTGGGCCAGGAAGGCGCTGCGGGCGAGCAGGTAGACGTAGGGGTAGAACACCAGCACCAGCACCACGATCACTCCGCCGGTGGAGCGCACCCGGGGCAAGCGAATGCCACTGCCGAACCACTCGCGCAGCAGGCTCTGCACCGGCCCCGAAAAATCAAACAGACCGATAAAGACGAAGGCCAGCACATAGGCCGGGATGGCGAACGGCAGCATCAGCGCCCAGTCCAGCCAGCGCCGCCCGGGGAACTCGCAGAGGCTGGTGAGCCAGGCCAGGCTGACGCCCAGCAGGGTCACGCCAACACTGACCCCCAGCACCAGCACCAGGGTGTTGCCGAGCAGGCGCGGCATCTGGGTGGCCCACAGGTGCGCCCAGATCTCCCGGTCGATCTCGTGCCACGACAGCAGCAGCACCGACAGCGGCAGCAGCACCAGCGCAGCGATGGCAAAGGCGATGGGGTACCAGCGGCGTTGGGCGGGATGGGCCACGCAGACTCCTCGGCGGTAAAAACGAAACGCCCCGGGCGGGCCGGGGCGTCGAGTATAACGGCAGACGTAGGTTGGGTTGAGGAGCAACGCGACGAAGCCCAACGAACCCTGCTCCGGCTGTTGGGCTTCGCTGCGCTCAACACCAACCTACGGGTGCCGAGCTGATACTGCGGTTCAGTTCCAGCCAACCCGATCCATCATCTTGATCGCCTCGGCCTGGCGCTTGCCGGCTACCTCGACCGGGAGGGTGTCGGCCTTGAACGCACCCCAGGCTTGCACTTCGACGGACGGCTTGACCGCCGGGTTGGCCGGGAACTCCTGGTTGATGTCGGCGAACAGGCTCTGCGCCTCGGCCGTGGTCATCCACTCGACCAGTTTCTTCGCCGCCTCGGGGTGCGGCGCATGCCGGGCCAGGCCGACGCCGGACAGGTTGACGTGCACGCCACGGTCGCCCTGATTCGGCCAGAACAGCTTGGCGCGCAGCTGCGGGTTGGCCTGGTGCAGGCGGCCGTAGTAGTAGGTGTTGACGATGCCGACGTCGCACTGGCCGGCGTCCACGGCGAGGATCACCGCGTTGTCGTCGGCGAACACGTCAGTGGCCAGGTTGTTCACCCAGCCCTGGATGATCTGCTCGGCCTTGGCCGCGCCGTGGGTCTCGATCAGGGTGGCGGTGAGCGACTGGTTGTAGACCTTCTTGCTGGTGCGCAGGCACAGGCGGCCTTCCCAGTTGCTGTCGGCCAGCGCCTCGTAGGTGCTCAACTCGCCCGGCTGCACGCGGTCGGTGGAGTAGACGATGGTGCGCGCACGCAGCGACAGGCCGGTCCAGGCATGCGCGCTGGAGCGATACTGCGGCGGGATGTTGGCGTCGATGGTCGGCGAGGTGAACGGCTGCAGGATGCCCATCTGCTCGGCCTGCCAAAGGTTGCCGGCATCCACGGTGATCAGCAGGTCGGCCACGCCGTTGTCGCCTTCGGCCTTGATGCGCTGCATCAGCGGCGCTTCCTTGTCGGTGATGAACTTGATGTTCACCCCGGTCTTGGCGGTGTAGGCGTCGAACACCGGCTTGATCAGTTCGTCGATGCGCGAGGAATACACCACCACTTCCTCGGCGGCGTGTGCGGATGTGGCGGCAGCGCTCAGGGCCAGAGCAGCGAACAGGCGTTTGCGAAGCGACATGGGCGAGACTCTCGTGGCAGCGGAAAGCCACAAATGATAGTCAGTCTCAGCTGTGAGCTGTAGCGCTTTCTTTAACCGGGTGTTTCCCGCGCACTCTACAGACTGGCCAGCGGCGGCAGGTCACCGACCAGGCCCAGCGCCTGCCGGACGAACAGGGCCTTGGCTTCCGGCAGTTCGTCGACCCAGTTCAGGCCGCTGTTACGCAACCAGCGCAGCGGCAGCGGGTCAGCCTGGAACAGGCGCTCGAAGCCTTCCATCGCCGCCATCATCGCCAGGTTGTGCGGCATGCGGCGGCGCTCGTAGCGACTCAGCACGCGCACGTCATTTGGCTGTTCGCCGCGTTCCAGCGCATGCAGCAGCACATCGGCCAGCACCGCGGCATCGAGGAAACCCAGGTTGACCCCCTGCCCGGCCAGCGGGTGGATGCTGTGGGCGGCGTCGCCGATCAGCGCCAGGCCGCTTTCCACATAGCGCTTGGCATGGCGCTGGCGCAGCGGGATGCACAGGCGCGGGTCGACCTGAGTGACTTCGCCCAAGCGCCATTCGAAGGCCTTGCCCAGTTCATGGCGGAAGGCTTCATCGTCCAGCGCCATCAGCCGTTCGGCCTCGGCTGGCACGGTGGACCAGACGATCGAGCACCAGTGCTGGTCGTCGCCGCGCTGCAGCGGCAGGAAGGCCAGCGGACCGTCATCGGTGAAGCGCTGCCAGGCCGTGCGCTGGTGCGGTCGAGCGCAGCGTACGCTGGTGACGATGGCGTGGTGCAGGTAATCCCACTCGCGGGTGGCGCAGCCGGCCAGACGACGCACCGCCGAATTGGCGCCGTCGGCGGCCACCAGCAGCGGCGCGCGCAGTTCGCGGCCATCGGCCAGCTGCAGCAGCCAGCCGTCGCCGGAGCGGCGCAGCTGCTCCAGGCGCGCATTGGCCAGCAGGCCGATATCGCTGTCGTGCAGGCGCTCGAGCAGGGCGTCCTGCACCACGCGGTTCTCGACTATGTGGCCGAGCGATTCGGCATGCACGCTGGCCGCGGAGAAATGCACGCTGCCGGTGCCGGAACCGTCCCACACCTGCATATCGCGGTACGGCGAGGCGCGCCGCGCGGCGATGCCCGGCCACACGTCGAGGCGCTCGAGGATGCGCTGGCTGGCGGCGGACAGGGCGCTGACCCGCGGTTCGAAAGAAGCTTCCGCAGCGAATGGCTTGACGCTCAGCGGGCCGCCATCGACGACCAAAATCTCCAGCCCGCTGTGCTCCAGGGCCAGAGCCAGGGCGCTGCCAACCATGCCGGCGCCAACGATGATCAGGTCCGCTTGCATCTTCTTTCCTTATGCAGCTTGCCGCGCGCGCGGCTTGAGTCGGACATAGAGGGTCTTGTGTGCAGTGGCCACCAGGGTGCCGGCACCATCGCGGATATCCACCTGCAGCTCGGGCAGGTATTTCTCGCCGCCGGCGGTGTTCTCGCGGATATCCGCCAGCAGGGCATCATCAATGCGGAACTCGGCATACACCGGGCCCTTGCCCGGGGTGATGAAGTCGATGCTGGCGGCCTTGTCCCAGACGATGTAGTCGTCGCCCAGCAGGGGCATCAACAACAGCATGTAGAAGGGGTCGACCATGCTGTACAGCGAGCCGCCGAACTGGGTGCCGACGAAGTTGCGGTTGTACCAGCGCAGCGCCATCTTCACCCGCGCCTGGCGGCAATCGGGGGAAATGCGCTGCACCTTGATGCCCGCGCCGATGTACGGCGGGTAGAGGTTCAAGCCCAGGCGCAGCAGGCGGGCGCGGCGCGCGAGTTTACGGTCACTCATAGAAAGTCTCAGAAGCAGGAAGCAAAGTCGGCGAGCGAAGGTCAGGCAAGGCGCCGCCTAATAACAGCCTCTGGCTGATAAAAGCGGCTGAGGCAGCGGAGTTTACGAGCTGTAAATGAGCAGCCGAAGCCATTCCTAACGCTGCATGACCGAGCGCAGCCACTTTGGGCCTGTTTTTCATAGGGTACGGGTGCCGAGGCCCATGGCCTGGCGGGCAAACCAGCGCTTGGCTGGCGGCAACAGGTCGAGGCCGAGCAGGCCGAGGGTGCGACCGGCGACCAGCAGCGACTCGCCACGGCCGAACAGGCGCGGCAGGCGGTCGGAGAAGCCCACGGTCAGCGCCTGGTCCTGCCGCTGGCGGGCCAGGTAGCGCTGCAGGGTGGCGAAATCGCCGAGCGGCGCCGGGCTGTCCAGCAGGGTTTCGGCCAGCACCAGGGTGTCGCGCAGGGACAGGTTGTAGCCCTGCCCCGCCACCGGGTGCAGGCTGTGTGCGGCATTGCCCAGCACCACCAGGTGCGGACGGGCCTGCTCGGTGGCCTCGACCAGAGCCAGCGGATAGAGGTGCCGGCTGCCGACCTGGCGCAAGGCACCCAGGCGATAGCCGAAGGCTTGCTGCAGCTCGCCGAGGAAAGCCGCATCGGGCAGATTGAGCAGGCGCTCGGCATCCACCGGCGGGCGGGTCCAGACCAGCGCGCAGCGGTTGTCGGCCAGCGGCAGCAGGGCCATTGGCCCGTCTTCGGTAAAGCGCTCGAAGGCCTGGCCGCCGTGAGCCTCGGCCGGGCTGACGTTGGCGATCAGCGCGCTCTGGTCATAGGGCGTATGACGTACGGCGATGCCCAGCTGCTCACGCAGGCCGGAGCGGCCGCCATCGGCCAGCACAGCCAGGTCGCAGTCGATCTGGCTGTCGTCGTTCAGGGTCAGGCGGTAGCCGTCACCGAGCGCCTGCAGGCGGGTGACTTCGGCCGGGCAGCGCCAGCTCACCACGTCGGGGTCGAGCGCCTGCCACAGGCAGTGGCCGAGCCAGGCGTTCTCCACCACATAGCCCAGCGCCGGCACGCCTTCATCTTCGGCGCTAAGGCGGGTGGCACCGAGGCGACCGCGGTCGGAGACATGGATCTGGGTGATCGGCTCGGCGCGCTGGCTGATCGCCGGCCAGATGCCCAGGCGCTCGTAGAGCTGCCGGCTGCCGTAGGACAGGGCCGTGGAGCGGGCATCGTAGCTGGGCTGGAAGCCCTCGCCGGGAGCGAAGGGCTCGACCAGCAGGATGCGCCAGCCGCGCGCCTTGGCCCCGGCTTGCAGGGCCAGCGCCAGGCTGGCGCCGACCAGGCCGCCGCCGATGATCGCAAGCTGTACCCGCTCCATCAGACCATTCCTGCTGTCAGGCCGGCGCCGAGCCGGTCAATACCGCCACCAATAATGGCTAGCTGCACACGACTCATCGACTCAGGCGGCCTGGCTACGGGCAGCCGCCATCAGCGCCTCGATCTCGGCGACCGTCTTCGGCACGCCGGTGGTCAGCACTTCGCAACCGGTCTTGGTCACCACCACGTCGTCTTCGATACGCACGCCAATGCCGCGCCATTTCTTGGCCACGTTCTGGTTGTCGACGGCGATGTAGATGCCCGGCTCGACGGTCATCGCCATGCCTGGCTCGAGCACGCGCCATTCACCGCCGACCTTGTATTCGCCGACATCATGCACGTCCATGCCCAGCCAGTGGCCGGCGCGGTGCATGTAGAAAGGCTTGTAGGCTTCGCGGGCGATCAGCTCGTCGACCTGGCCCTCAAGCAGACCCAACTCGACCAGGCCGGCGGTGATCACCCGCACGGTGGCCTCGTGGGCTTCGTTCCAGTGCTTGCCCGGGGCGATGTGCTTGAACGCCTCTTCGTTGGCTTTCAGCACCAGCTCGTAGATGGCCTTCTGCTCGGCCGAGAAGCTGCCGCTGACCGGGAAGGTGCGGGTGATGTCGCTGGCGTAGCAGTCGATCTCGCAGCCGGCGTCGATCAGCACCAGGTCGCCATCCTTGAGCGGTGCGTCGTTCTCGCGGTAGTGCAGGATGCAGGCGTTGCGCCCGGCGGCGACGATCGAGCCATAGGCCGCCATCTTCGCCCCGCCCTTGCGGAACTCGTAGTCCAGCTCCGCCTCCAGGTGGTACTCGGCGAGGCCGGCACGGCTGGCCTGCATGGCGCGGATATGGGCGCGGGCGGAAATCTCCGCGGCCTCGCGCATGACTTTCACTTCATTGGCCGACTTGTACAGGCGCATGTCGTGCAGCACATGGTCGAGGGCAACGAATTCGTTGGGCGGCGTCGCGCCCTGGCGCGCCTTGGAGCGGATCACGTTGATCCACTCCATCAGCCGATGGTCAAACTCCTGGTTGCGGCCGATGCCGTAGTAGACCCGTTCGCGGCCTTCGATCAGGCCGGGGAGGATGTCGTCGATATCGCCAATCGGGAAGGCATCGTCAGCGCCGAAGGCGCTGATGGCGCCGTCCTGGCCGGCGCGCAGGCCGTCCCACAGCTCACGCTCCGGATCACGCTCGCGGCAGAACATCACGTATTCGCCATGGGCCCGGCCGGGAATCAGCACCAGCACCGCTTCCGGCTCGGGGAAGCCGCTGAGGTACTGGAAGTCGCTGTCCTGGCGGTAGATATGCTCGACATCGCGGTTGCGGATGTACACCGGCGCCGCCGGCAGGATGGCGATGCTGTTGGGTTCCATCTGCTCCATCAGCGCCTTGCGCCGACGGGCGTATTCCGACTTGGGGATGCTGACCATGGCGATTTCGACCTTAATGCAGGGAAGGTTTGGCGGCCGCGGCCGGAGCCTTGGCGCACTCGGTGAACAGCAGCAGCGGCGCGACGCGCAGGTACTCCATCACTTCCATGTAGTCGCTCTCGCCATCCTCGGACTCTTCCAGCGCGCTCTGCACCTGGGAAATGGCGGACAGATCCTGCAGCACTTCCATGGCCTCGGCGCTCAAGGCGGTGCTGCCCAGGGTCACGCCGAAACCATCGAGGAAACCCTGGCACCATTGGCCCAGGGCCTTGGCGCGCTCGACCAGCGGCGCGTCGTCGCTGGGCAACAGCAGGACCACGGTGATGTCGCTGCCGGTGAGCTCGGCCTTGACCATTTCCTGCAGGCCGAGCAGTGCCTGGCGCACGTTGTCGGCCGGCTCGTCGCCGAGCAGCTCGACCGCATCGGCGATCCAGGGCTCGGCCTCGAAGCCGGCACCGGCGCAGCTGCGACCGAGTAGCAGGCCGTGCAGCTCGGCGGGGGAAACAGGTTTGCCAGTGCTCGCCAGAAGGGCGGCGAAGGCATCGTACGGAGAGTTCGAAGTCGACATGGGTAACTAGGCGCTAGGGCGCGCGATCACTAGAATAGAGGCTTGGTATCGTAGCACCGGCAGGCGCGGCAAGACCATCGAAGGCGTGCGGCGGCCAGCCGCACCTGGCCATCGAGAATCGCGATCCGGTCGCATCGCAGGCCGAGTTATCCTTTATAGTTCCGCCACTCATTGCCCAGGTAGGGAGCCCATGGAAGACGTCGAACTGCAAGCCCTTACACGCAAACTGGACCTGCTGATCCAGCGCGTGGAGCAGCTCAAGTCGCAGAACCGTGCCCTCCTGGCCAGCGAGAAGGCCTGGCGCGAGGAACGTGCCCATCTGATCGAGAAGAACGAAATGGCCCGGCACAAGGTCGAATCGATGATTTCGCGCCTGAAAGCCCTGGAGCAGGACACATGAGCCAGTCAAACACCGTTACCGTACATATCCTCGACAAGGAATACTGCATCGGCTGCCCGGCAGACGAGCGGGCCAACCTGGAAAGCGCCGCGCGCTACCTGGACGGCAAGATGCGCGAGATCCGCAGCAGCGGCAAAGTCATAGGCGGCGACCGCATCGCCGTGATGGCCGCCCTGAACATCACCCACGACCTGCTGCACAAGCAGCAGCGCCTGGATCAGGAAGCCAACTCCACCCGCGAGCACGTGCGCGACCTGCTGGATCGGGTCGACCATGCCCTGGCCGCCGATCAGGATGGCCTCAACGCCTGATTGCAGAGCGGTCGATTGAGGTATACTCGGCCTCAGCTCCCTGGTGTGTTGGCCAGTCGGTGATGTCCCTGAGCCGATACGCACAACCACGGGGGTTGCAAGTGGGGCCGGTGTGCATGTCCGCCTGACGGAAAGCCTGAACGCCTCCTGCAATCTCCACCTTGAACTTTCGGGTTCAAGGGCTAAACCGACAGCGGCATGACCGGGGAGTCATTATTTTCATGCTTGAAGCCGGCACCCTCTCCCGCCCGGTTCTGCGCCGCCAGCTGCGCCAGGCGCGCCGCCAGCTCTCCCCCCTCCAGCAAAAACAAGCCGCCCGCGATCTGTACCGCCAACTGGCCCAGCATCCGCTGTTTCGCCGTGCCCGGCATATCGCCCTGTACCTGCCGAGCGATGGCGAGATCGACCCGCGGCCACTGCTACGCACCGCCCAGCGCCGTGGCAAGAGCACTTACCTGCCGGTGCTGAGCGCCTGGCCACGCACTCATATGGTTTTCCAGCGCGTGCAGGCGCACGAACAACTGGCACGCAACCGTTTCCGCATCGAGGAGCCGCGTGCTAATCCGACACGCCAGCGCCGGGCCTGGGCGCTCGACCTGATCCTGCTGCCACTGGTGGGTTTCGACGAAACGGGCGGGCGCCTGGGCATGGGCGGCGGCTTCTATGACCGCAGCCTGGCCTACCGGCAACTGCGCAAAAATTGGCACAAGCCGACGCTGCTGGGCCTGGCCCATGAATGTCAGAAAGTTGATCGACTGGCGCTGGCCAGCTGGGATGTGCGACTGCAGGCGGTGGTGACGGACAGGCGCTGGTACACCTAAAGGACTGACGAAGTAGCCGCGATCCTTGCGGCACTCGTGTACTGCGGTTTACTGCTGCGACGACTTGGCCGGCTGCTCGCCTTGGCGATCCCACAGGCTCTGGGTGTAACCGGTAGTAACCATCCCCAGACTGAACAGGATGACCAGTACCAACAATAGATCTGGTTTGCGTTTCATGTGTCTGCCTCCCCCTTCCCAGGCACACTGCTCGATTGACCGGTGGCGGTTTTATTATTTGGCCGTTAAAGCGGCGTCTAGCCTGAACCTTCAGCCACCCGAGGGCAGTGAAGAACTACACAGTTTTTGGCGCCAACCAGCTGTCATTCATCGGAACGAGATTCAATCCCGGCGAAAAGACCGGCAAACAGGAGCAAAGTTCATGCCTTTTTGGCTGATGAAGTCGGAACCCGACGAACTTTCCATCAAACACCTGCGCCAACTCGGCAAGGCGCGCTGGGATGGCGTGCGCAATTACCAGGCCCGCAACTTCCTGCGCAGCATGCAGATCGGCGAGCAGTTCTTCTTCTACCACTCCAGCTGCCCGGAGCCGGGCATCGCCGGTATCGCGCGGATCGCCGGGCCGACCTACCCCGACCCGACCGCGCTGGACCCGAACAGCCACTACTTCGACGCCAAGGCCAGCCACGAGAAAAACCCGTGGAGCGCGCTGGACGTCGAGTTCGTCGAAGCCTTCCCCCGCGTACTGCCGCTGGCCCGCCTGCGCAGCGAGCCGGCACTGGCCGGACTGGCCCTGGTGCAGAAGGGCAGCCGCCTGTCGGTGATGCCGGTCAGCGACGCCGAATGGGCGGCCATCCTCGCCCTGCGTTGAGTCGCCCCGCGCACTGTGTTATCACGGTGCTGAAGCCCTCGGAGTCCGCCCCATGCGCGCACGCCCTGCCTGGCCGGCCCGCCTGGCGCTGGCCGTCCTCCTGCTGGTGCTGTGCCTGGCCAGCTTCATGCTGTGGCGCCAGCTGGAAGACGACCAGCAGGAGCGCCTGCAGGAGCGCGTCGGCTTCCAGGCCCGCGCCCTGGCCCGGCAGATGGAGAGCACGCTGCACGGCGAGGTCGACAGCCTGGAGCGCATCGCCCGCCTGTGGAACAGCCTGGGGCGCCTGCCCAAGCCAGCCTGGGAAAAGGAGGCGAGCCTGGCCTTGAGCGACTTCCCGGCCTACCAGTCGGTGCAGTGGGTCGGTGCCGACCTGCACATGCGCTGGCTGCTGCCGCAGGAAGGCAACGAGGCGGCGGTCAATTTCCAGCTCCGCGCGGAACACCCCAACTATCCGCTGGCCATGCAGGCCCGCAGCAGCGGCGAGCAGCGCTTCTCCAACAGCTTCCAGCTGGTGCAGGGTGGCCGCGGCTTCGTGCTCTACACCCCGCTGTACCTGCGCAGCGGCAATGGCGAGCAGCAGTTCGACGGCTTCTTGCAAGGCGTGTTCCGTGTCGAGCTGCTGATGAGCGAACTGCTGGCCAGCCTGGACAGCAATGACTTCAGCGTACGCCTGCTGGAGAACGGCCAGAGCATCTACAGCCGCGAACAACCGGGCAGCCTGCCCCACTTGACCCAGCAGGTGCCGATCGAGCTGCTCAACAACCGCAGCTTCAGCCTGCAGCTGAGCCCCACCCAGGCCCTGCTGCAACGCCTGAGTACGCCGCTGCCGCAGGTGGTGCTGGGTGCCAGCCTGGCCATCAGCCTGCTGCTGGTCGCCGCCCTCGGCCTGGCCCTGGTCAGCGCCCAGCGTGCCCAGGCCCTGCAACTGGCCAACCGGCGCCTGCAGGTCGAAGCCCGGCGCCGCGAAAATACCGAACAGGAGCTGCGCGACAGCCGCGAGCGCCTGCAACTGGTGCTCGACCTCACCGACTCCAGCCACGACAGCCTGTTCATCTTCGAGACCCAGAGCCGCCAGCTGCTGCACATGAACCAGGCCACCTACGCCAGCCTCGGCTACCACCCGGAACAGTTCGCCCAACTCCTGCGCGACAACCCGGAACAGCTGCTGCCAGGCTTCTACAGCTGGCTGGAGCTGGTGCGCAGCGCCCAGCACGACAACCAGTCGCGGATCTTCCAGCGCGAAATGCGCCGCCGCGACGGCAGCAGCCAGCCCGCCGAGATCAATACCCAGCTGGTGCAGCTGAACGGGCGGGAGTACCTGATCGGCCTGTCGCGCAACAACAGCGAGCGCCTGCAGCTGGAAGCCCGCCTGCAGCGCCTGACCCAGCTCGACGGCCTGACCGGCCTGTACAACCGGCGCTTCTTCGATCAGCAGCTGCAGGGCGAGTGGCGCCGCCTGCGCCGCATCGGCGCCTCGCTGACCTTGCTGATGCTGGATATCGACCACTTCAAGGCCTTCAACGACGCCCTCGGTCACCTGGCCGGCGACGATGCCCTGCGCAAGGTCGGCGCCGCCCTGCAGGACTGCCTGCAACGCGAGGGGGATGTGGCCTGCCGCTACGGCGGCGAGGAGTTCGCCATCATCCTGGCCAATACCGGGCTGGACGGCGGCGAGCATGTGGCGGCGCGCGTGCATGAGCTGATCGCCGGGCTGGATATTACCCACCCGGCCAGCCCCCTGGGGCGCCTGACCCTGAGCATCGGCCTGGCCGTGGCCGAGCCGGTCAGCGAAGAGCTGGCCGCCAGCCTGGTGGCGCACAGCGATCAGGCGCTATACCGGGCCAAGCACGAAGGACGCAACCGCACCTGCATCTGGAACGCCAGCCTCGCCGCATTGCCCGGGCCGACGGTTTGACCTGAATCAAACCGCGCCCGGCGCAGCTGGCAGAGAATGGAAGCCTGCTAATCATTGCCCCCTCCCGGGGCTCGCAGAAGGGAAGCTCTGATGATGAAGATGCAACGGCCCCTGCCTTATCTGATCGCCGCCGGCCTTGCCCTGCTGGCTGCCGCCTGGTGGCAGCTACGTCCGGCCGAGCTGGGCGAAGGCTTCGCCAGCGGCAACGGACGCATCGAGGCCACCGAGGTGGATGTCGCCACCAAGCTGGCCGGGCGCATCGCCAGCATCGCGGTCGACGAGGGCGACTTCGTCCAGCCCGGGCAGGTCCTGGCGCAGATGGACACCCAGGTGCTCGACGCCCAACTGGCCCAGGCCCGCGCGCAGCTCAAGCAGGCCGAGAATGGCCAGATCACTGCCGCCAGCCAGATCAGCCTGCGCCAGAGCGAGAAACTTGCCGCCGAGGCCGTGGTACGCCAGCGCCAGGCCGAGCTGGACGCCGCGCGCAAGCGCCACGCGCGCAGTGCCACCCTGGTCAAGCGCAACGCTCTGGCCCAGCAGCAGCTGGACGACGACCTGGCCCGCCTGCAGAGCGCCGAGGCGGCGCTGGCCGCGGCACGTGCCCAGGTCAGCTCGGCCGCCGCCGCCATCGCCGCCGCCGAATCGCAGGCAATCGAGGCGGAGTCGGCCACCGAAGCCGCCCACGCCAGCGTCGCGCGCCTGCAAGCGGATATCGACGACAGCCAGCTCAAGGCACCGCGCGCCGGTCGCGTGCAGTACCGCGTAACCCAACCCGGCGAGGTGCTCGGCGCCGGCGGCAAGGTGCTCAACCTGGTCGACCTGTCCGACGTCTACATGACCTTCTTCCTGCCCGAGCGCCAGGCCGGCCGGGTTGCCCTCGGCAGCGAGGTGCGCCTGGTGATCGACGCCATCCCGCAGTACGTGATCCCGGCCCGGGTCAGCTTCGTCGCCAGCGTCGCCCAGTTCACTCCGAAGACCGTGGAAACCGCCAGCGAGCGCGAGAAGCTGATGTTCCGGGTCAAGGCACGCATCGACCCCGAACTGCTGCACAAGCACCTGCAGCAGGTGAAGACCGGCGTACCGGGCATGGCCTACCTGCGCCTCGACCCTGAGGTCGAATGGCCGGCGCGCCTGGCGGTCCAGGTTCCGCAATGAGCACGGCGGTCGCCTGCCTGGCCGGAGTCGGCCTGCGCTATGGCCAGACCCATGCCCTCGCAGCGGTCGACCTGCAGCTGCCGGCCCGGCAGATGGTCGGCCTGATCGGCCCGGACGGCGTCGGCAAGTCCAGCCTGCTGGCGCTGATCGCCGGGGCCCGGCAACTGCAGGCCGGCGCACTGGAGGTGCTGGGCGGCGATATGGCCGACGCCCGGCACAGGCGCAAGGTGTGCCCGCATATCGCCTACATGCCCCAGGGCCTGGGCAAGAACCTCTACCCCACGCTGTCGGTATTCGAGAACCTCGACTTCTTCGGCCGCCTGTTCGGCCAGGACGCCGCCGAGCGCGCGCGGCGCATCGACGACCTGCTGCGCAGCACCGGCATGGCCGCCTTCCGCGAGCGCCCGGCGGGCAAGCTGTCCGGCGGCATGAAGCAGAAGCTGGGGCTGTGCTGCGCGCTGATCCACGACCCCGACCTGCTGATCCTCGACGAACCGACCACCGGCGTCGACCCGCTGTCGCGCAACCAGTTCTGGGAGCTGATCGGCCGCATCCGCGCCCAGCGCCCACAGATGAGCGTGCTGGTGGCCACCGCCTACATGGAGGAGGCCGAGCGCTTCGATCATCTGGTGGCGATGGACGCCGGCCGCGTACTGGCCAGCGGCAGCCCGGCCGAGCTGCGCGCACGCACCGGCTGCGCCAGCCTGGAGCAGGCCTTTATCGCCCTGCTGCCGGAAGAGCGCCGGCGCGGCCACCGCGAGGTGCTGATCGAACCGCTGGCGGACAGCGGTACAGTCGCCATCGAGGCGCGCGACCTGAGCATGCGCTTCGGCGACTTCGTCGCGGTCGACGCCGTGTCGTTCCGCATCCGCCGCGGCGAGATCTTCGGCTTCCTCGGCTCCAACGGCTGCGGCAAGAGCACCACCATGAAGATGCTCACCGGCCTCTTGCCGGCCAGTTCCGGCGAGGCCCTGCTGTTCGGCCAGGCGGTCGACCCGCAGGACATGGCCACGCGCCAGCGGGTCGGCTACATGTCGCAGGCCTTCTCCCTGTACGGCGAGCTGACGGTGCGGCAGAACCTGCTGCTGCACGCCCAGCTGTTCCATGTGCCGGCCGCGCGGATCGCCGCGCGCATCACCGAGATGGCCGCGCGCTTCGACCTCGGCGCGGTCATGGACATGCTCCCCGAGCGCCTGCCGCTGGGCATTCGCCAGCGCCTGTCGCTGGCCGTGGCGGTGATCCACCAGCCGGAGATTCTGATCCTCGACGAGCCCACCTCGGGGGTCGACCCGGTGGCGCGCGATGGTTTCTGGCAGCTGATGCTCGACCTGTCGCGCCAGGACGGGGTGACCATCTTCATCTCCACCCACTTCATGAACGAGGCACTGCGCTGCGACCGCATCTCGCTGATGCACGCCGGCAAGGTGCTGGACAGCGACACCCCCGCCGCGCTGATGGCCAAGCGCGGCCTGCCGAGCCTGGAGGCGACCTTCATCGCCTACCTGCAGGAGGCGGTGGGCGAGCAGCCGGTCAACAGCGCACCGCCGCTGGAACAGGCGCCGCCACCACAGCGCCAGCGCTTCAGCCTGCGCCGCCTGCTCAGCTACGCCCGGCGCGAAGCCCTGGAGCTGCGCCGCGACCCGATTCGCGGCGGCATGGCGCTGCTGGGTACGGTATTGCTGCTATTTATCATCGGCTACGGCATCAGCCTGGACGTGGAAGACCTGACCTTCGCTGTGCTCGACCGCGACCAGACCACCACCAGCCAGGAATACCACCGCAACCTGTCCGGCTCGCGCTACTTCGCCGAGCAGGCGCCGCTGCACGACTATGCCGAGCTGGAACGGCGCCTGCGCAATGGCGAGATCAGCCTGGCGGTGGAGATCCCGCCGCACTTCGGCCGCGACCTCAAGCGCGGCGCCAGCCCACAGATCGGCATGTGGATCGACGGCGCCATGCCGACCCGCGCCGAGACCATCAAGGGCTACGTCGCCGGCCTGCACCAGCACTACCTGGAAGAACTGGCGCGGCGCTCGCCCCAGCCGCAGGCCGCCAGCGCCGCCGAACTGGAAGTGCGCTACCGCTACAACCCCGACGTGGAGAGCCTCAAGGCCATGGTGCCGGCGGTGATCCCGCTGCTGCTGATGCTGATTCCGGCCATGCTCACGGCCCTCGGCGTGGTGCGCGAGAAGGAGCTGGGCTCGATCATCAACCTCTACGTCACCCCGGTCACCCGCCTGGAATTTCTCCTCGGCAAGCAGCTGCCCTACATCGCCCTGGGCCTGTTCAACTGCGCCCTGCTGGTGCTGCTGGCGGTGACCGTGTTCGACGTGCCGCTGAAAGGCAGCGCGCTTACCCTCGGCCTCGGCGCGCTGCTCTACGTCGCCTGCTCCACCGGCCTCGGCCTGCTCATGTCGACCTTCACCAACAGCCAGATCGCCGCGGTGTTCGGCACCGCCATCGCCACCCTGCTGCCGGCCGTACAGTTCTCCGGACTGATCTACCCGGTGGCTTCGCTGGAAGGCTTCGGCGCCCTGGTCGGCCAGCTCTACCCGACCTCGCAGTTTCTGGTGATCAGCCGCGGGGTGTTCTCCAAGGCGCTGCAGCTGCATGACCTGCTCGGCTACTTCGCCGCCCTGGCGCTGACCGTGCCGCTGCTGACGCTGCTCAGCGCCAGCCTGCTGCGCAAACAGGAGGTGTGATGGAACGCCTGACCAATATCCTGCACCTGGGCATCAAGGAACTGCGCAGCCTGCAGCACGACTGGGCGCTGGTGCTGCTGATCGTCTGGGCCTTCAGCCTGGGCGTGTATTCCTCGGCCACCAGCCTGCCGGAAAGCCTGCACAACGCCGCCATCGCGGTGGTCGACGAGGATCAGTCGCAGCTTTCCGAGCGGCTGATCCAGGCCTTCCAGGCGCCCTACTTCCGCACCCCGGCGCGCATCGACCTAAGCCAGATGGATCAGGGCATGGACTCCGGGCGCTACACCTTCACCCTCAACATCCCGCCAAACTTCCAGCGCGACGTGCTGGCCGGACGCAGCCCGGCGATCCAGCTCAACGTCGACGCCACCCAGGTCAGCATGGCCTTCACCGGCGCCGGCTATATCCAGAACATCGGCGCGACGGAGGTCGCCGAGTTCGTCCGCCGCTACCGGGGCGACAGCCCGCAGGCGGCCGAGTTGGCGCTGCGCGTAGCGTTCAACCCGAACCTGACGCGCGCCTGGTTTGGCTCGGTGATGGAGGTGATCAACCAGATCACCATGCTGTCGATCATCCTCACCGGTGCCGCGCTGATCCGCGAGCGCGAACACGGCACCGTGGAGCACCTGCTGGTGATGCCGGTGACGCCGCTGGAGATCATGCTGGCCAAGGTCTGGTCGATGGGCCTGGTGGTGCTGGCGGCCGCCGCGCTGTCGCTGCTGCTGGTGGTGCAGGGCTGGCTGCAGGTGCCGATCGAGGGCTCGCTGGCGCTGTTCCTCGGCGGGGCGGCGCTGCACCTGTTTGCCACCACCTCGATGGGCATCTTCTTCGGCACCGTGGCCCGCTCGATGCCGCAGCTGGGCCTGCTGATCATCCTGGTGCTGCTGCCGCTGCAGATCCTCTCCGGCGGCACCACGCCACGCGAGAGCATGCCCGAGCTGGTGCAGCAGATCATGCTGGCGGCGCCGACCACCCACTTCGTCGCCCTGGCCCAGGCCATCCTCTACCGCGGCGCCGGGCTGTCCATCGTCTGGCCGCAGCTGCTGGCCATCGCGGGCATCGGCACGCTGTTCTTCGCCGCGGCACTGCTGCGCTTTCGCAAGACCCTGGCGCAGATGGCGTAGCTTTTCGGGTGCGGCAAGGCGCCCCAGACCCCGGAGCGTAGGCTGGGTAAGCTGCCAACTGGATGATCAATCCTGGCGACTGGATTGACGGCGGCGTAACCCGACAGCGGGGCCGCGGGATTGGCGCATACCGCGCCGGGCTTTCGCACGGGGCCCAGCCGGGTTTCCCTGCGCTCTACCCAGCCTACGGCTGCGGCTGAATAAGCCGGCTCACTGAATGATCAGGTTGTTGAACAGCAGGTCTTCGACTATCGGCTTGCCCTCTTCCTGGGTCAGCACGTCCTGCACCTGCTTGAGCGCCTCGGCGCGCAGCTTCTCCTTGGCGTTCTGGTCGCCCATGCTGGCCTCGGTCTGCTGGGAGAACAGCATCACCAGCTGGTTGCGGATCAGCGGCTCGTGGTGCTCGACCTTCTCTTCAGCCTCGGTGCCGGTCACCCGCAGGGCGATATCGGCCTTGAAGAATTTCAGCTTGGGACCGGCACCGAAGTTGCCGACCAGCGCCGGGGTCAGGCTGTAGTAGGCCACCTTGGGCACCGCGTTCTCGCCCTCCTTCTCTTCTCCGCCACCGCTGGCCAGAGCGGTAAATGGCAACGACAGGGCCAACAGCAGAGCGATCCAGGTTTTCACGGCGGCAGTTCCTTATGAATGTATGGCGCTAGCATAGCCATTGCCGGGTCCGCACCCAAGCCCGGCGCTTATACGAGGGCATCAGGCAGGGGCATGCTCGTTGACCGGCCGGGCGCCCCACCTACACTGCCTGACCATCAACCCCTGAGGAAATCTCGTGATGAAAGCCGTTCTGTGCAAAGCCTTCGGCCCGGCCGAAACCCTGGTACTGGAAGAAGTTGCCAGCCCCGCGATCAAGAAGAACGAGATACTCCTCGAGGTGCATGCGGCCGGGGTCAACTTCCCCGACACCCTGATCATCGAAGGCAAGTACCAGTTCAAACCGCCCTTCCCCTTCTCCCCAGGCGGCGAAGCGGCCGGTGTGGTGCGCGAAGTCGGCGAGAAGATCGAGCACCTCAAGGCCGGTGACCGGGTCATGGCGCTGACCGGCTGGGGCAGCTTCGCCGAGGAAGTGGCGGTGCCCGGTTACAACGTGATTCCGGTACCGGCCGACATGGACTTCGCCAGCGCCGCCGCCTTCGGCATGACCTACGGCACCTCGATGCACGCGCTCAAGCAGCGCGCCAACCTGCAGCCGGGCGAGACCCTGCTGGTGCTCGGCGCCTCCGGTGGCGTCGGCCTGGCCGCCGTGGAAATCGGCAAGGCCATGGGTGCCAAGGTGATCGCCGCAGCGAGCACTGCAGAGAAGCTGGAAGTGGCGCGCAAGGCCGGCGCTGACCACCTGATCAACTACAGCGAACAAAGCCTCAAGGAGGAGCTGAAGAAGCTCACCGGCGGCCAGGGCGTGGACGTGATCTACGACCCGGTGGGTGGCGAACTGTTCGAAGAGGCCTTCCGCTGCATCGCCTGGAACGGCCGTTTCCTGGTGGTCGGCTTCGCCGCCGGCGGCGGCATCCCGGCCCTGCCGGCCAACCTGCCCCTGCTCAAGGGCGCCGCGCTGATCGGCGTGTTCTGGGGCTCCTTCGCCCAGCGCCAGCCGCAGGACAACGCCGCCAACTTCCAGCAGCTGTTCCAGTGGTTCAGCGCCGGGCAGATCAAGCCGCTGGTGTCGCAGACCTTCCCGCTGGAAAAGGCCGCCGAGGCGATCAACCACCTCGGCCAGCGCAAGGCCGTGGGCAAGGTGGTGGTGCAGGTTCGCTGAAGCACTGCTCCAGCCGCAGAATAGAAAAGCCGCCCTCGGGCGGCTTTTTCATTAGCGGGCGATCAGTGACGTAGCCCGGACTGAAGTCCGGGCTACGCGTTGCATTGATGCCTTAACGCGGGGCGTAGGCAAACACGTCGGCGCGCATCTGGTGGGCATCCATGCCGGCTGCCACCAGGGCGTCCAGGGTGCCGTAGACCATCGCCGGCGAACCGCTGGCATAGACATGCAGCGGCCTGAGGTCGGCGAAGTCCTCGCACACCGCTTCGTGCAGCAGGCCGCAGCGTTCCTGCCAATTGCACCGGTCGCTGACCACCCGATGCAGGATCAGGCCCGGCTGCTGTTGCCAGTCGGCCCAGTGCGGCAGGTCGTAGAAGTCGTCCGGCGTGCGCACGCCCCAGTACAGGTGCACCGGGTGGGCGAAACCGGCGGCGCGTGAATGCTCGATCAGGCTGTGCATCTGCGCCATGCCGGTGCCGGCGGCGATCAGCACCAGCGGGCCATCCGGCAGCTCGGCCAGGTGGGTATCGCCGAACGGCAGCTGCACCTTGGCGAAGCCCTGGCGCTGCAGGTAGGCCAGCAGCGTGCTGGCGCTCTCTTCGCGCGCCAGCACATGCAGCTCCAGCTCGCGGCCCATGTGCGGCGCCGAGGCCAGGGAGAAGGCGGCGAACTCGCCATCCTCGCGCTGGATCAGCAGGTACTGCCCGGCGTGGTAGCGCGGCGCCTTGCCCGCCGGCGCGCGCAGGCGCACGCGAAATACATCGCCGCCGACATCGCTACATTCGAGCAGCTGGCAGGTCAGGCTGCGCACCGGCAGTTCGCCGGGAGCCAGCACGCCGTCCCAGTGCAGTACGCAGTCTTCCAGCGGTTCGGCGAGGCAGGTGTACAGCTCGCCGTGGTCGCGCTCCTCGCCGTTCTGGCGCACGCGGCCTTCCACCAGCAGCGCGCTGCAGATGTGGCAGTTGCCGTTGCGACAGCTCTGCGGGCACTCGTAGCCGAGCCGCCGCGCCGCATCGAGGATGCGTTCGCCAGCCTCGACCTCGAGCACGGCACCGGACGGTTGCAGGGTGACGTTCATCAATCGATCCCTAGGCTGGCCCAGAGCTCATCAACTCGCGCCGTCACGGCCGGATCCTTCTCGATCACCCGGCCCCACTCGCGAGTGGTCTCGCCCGGCCACTTGTGGGTGGCGTCGAGGCCCATCTTCGAGCCCAGACCGGAGACCGGCGAGGCGAAGTCGAGGTAGTCGATCGGCGTGTTGTCGATCAGCACCGTGTCGCGCTTGGGGTCCATGCGCGTGGTGATGGCCCAGATCACATCGTTCCAATCCCGCGCATTCACATCATCATCCGTGACGATAACGAACTTGGTGTACATAAACTGGCGCAGGAAACTCCACACGCCGAGCATCACCCGCTTGGCGTGACCGGGGTACTGTTTCTTCATGGTCACCACCGCCATGCGGTACGAGCAGCCTTCCGGCGGCAGGTAGAAGTCGGTGATTTCGGGGAACTGCTTCTGCAGGATCGGCACGAACACTTCGTTCAGCGCCACGCCGAGGATCGCCGGCTCATCCGGCGGCCGGCCGGTGTAGGTGCTGTGGTAGATCGGCTTCTGCCGGCGGGTGATGCGCTCGACGGTGAATACCGGGAAGCGGTCGACCTCGTTGTAGTAGCCAGTGTGGTCGCCATACGGACCTTCATCGGCCATCTCACCGGGATGGATCACCCCTTCGAGGACGATCTCGGCACTGGCCGGCACTTGCAGATCACTGCCACGGGCCTTGACCAGCTCGGTCTTGTTGCCGCGCAGCAGGCCGGCGAAGGCGTACTCGGACAGGCTGTCCGGCACCGGGGTGACCGCGCCGAGAATGGTCGCCGGGTCGGCGCCGAGGGCCACACATACCGGGTACGGCTGGCCGGGAAACTTCTCGCACCACTCGCGGAAATCCAGGGCGCCGCCACGGTGGCTGAGCCAGCGCATGATCACCTTGTTACGGCCGATCACCTGCTGGCGGTAGATGCCGAGGTTCTGCCGGTCCTTGTTCGGACCCTTGGTGATGGTCAGGCCCCAGGTAATCAGCGGCGCCACATCGCCCGGCCAGCAGGTCTGCACCGGCAGCTTGCTCAGGTCGACGTCGTCGCCTTCTTCGATCACTTCCTGGCACGGCGCGTCCTTGAGCACCTTGGGCGCCATGCTCAGGACCTTCTTGAAGATCGGCAGCTTGGACCAGGCGTCCTTGAGGCCTTTCGGCGGCTCAGGCTCCTTGAGGAAGGCCAGCAGCTTGCCGATCTCGCGCAGTTCGCTGACTTCTTCGGCGCCCATGCCCAGGGCGACGCGCTTGGGTGTGCCGAACAGGTTGCCGAGCACCGGCATGTCGAAACCGGTGGGGTTCTCGAACAGCAGCGCCGGGCCACCCTTGCGCAGGGTGCGGTCGCAGATCTCGGTCATCTCCAGCACGGGAGAGACGGGAGTCTGGATGCGCTTGAGTTCGCCACGCTGTTCCAGGCCCTGAATAAAGTCGCGCAGGTCGCGATACTGCATGCTTGAGCCTCATGTGTGGGCGTGCAGGTGGGGCGCAAAGTTTAGCGCCGAAGTCGGTTATTCAGAAGACCGCGGAAACGCAAAGGCCGGGTTTCCCCGGCCTTTGCGGCAACGCTGAACTTACTTCCGCTTCATCGACAGGAAGAATTCATCGTTGGTCTTGCTGTCTTTCAGCTTGTCGAGGAGGAACTCGATGGCGGCGATTTCGTCCATCGGGTGCAGCAGTTTGCGCAGGATCCACATGCGCGACAGCTCTTCCTCGCCGGTCAGCAACTCTTCGCGGCGGGTGCCGGACTTGTTGATGTTGATGGCCGGGAACACGCGTTTCTCGGAAACACGGCGGTCGAGGATCAGCTCCAGGTTGCCGGTACCCTTGAATTCTTCGTAGATCACTTCGTCCATCTTCGAGCCGGTTTCGACCAGCGCGGTGGCGATGATGGTCAGCGAGCCGCCTTCCTCGATGTTACGCGCGGCGCCGAAGAAGCGTTTCGGCTTCTCCAGGGCATGGGCGTCGACACCACCGGTGAGGACCTTGCCGGAGCTCGGGATCACGGTGTTGTAGGCACGCGCCAGACGGGTGATGGAGTCGAGCAGGATGACCACGTCCTTCTTGTGCTCGACCAGGCGCTTGGCCTTTTCGATCACCATCTCGGCGACCTGCACGTGGCGGGTCGGCGGCTCGTCGAACGTGGAAGCAACCACTTCGCCGCGCACGGTGCGCTGCATCTCGGTCACTTCTTCCGGGCGCTCGTCGATCAGCAGAACGATCAGGTGGCACTCGGGGTTGTTGCGGGTGATGTTGGCCGCGATGTTCTGCAGCATGATCGTTTTACCGGCCTTCGGCTGGGCGACGATCAGGCCGCGCTGGCCCTTGCCGATCGGGGCGCAGAGGTCGATCACCCGTGCCGTGAGGTCTTCCTTGGAGCCGTTGCCGGCTTCCATCTTCAGACGCTCGTTGGGGAACAGCGGCGTGAGGTTCTCGAACAGGATCTTGTTCTTGGCGTTTTCCGGGCGGTCGAAGTTGATCGAGTCGACCTTGAGCAGGGCAAAGTAACGCTCGCCTTCTTTTGGCGGGCGGATCTTGCCGATGATGGTGTCACCGGTACGCAGATTGAAGCGGCGGATCTGGCTGGGCGAGACGTAAATGTCGTCCGGGCCGGCCAGGTAGGAGGAGTCGGCGCCGCGCAGGAAGCCGAAGCCGTCCTGGAGGATCTCCAGCACGCCGTCACCGGAAATCTCTTCGCCGCTTTTAGCGTGCTTTTTCAGCAGGGCGAAGATGACATCCTGCTTGCGCGAACGGGCCATGTTTTCCAGGCCCATTTGTTCGGACATGTCGAGCAGTTCGGCAATCGGCTTTTGCTTGAGTTCGGTCAGATTCATAGGAATGACGTAGCTTTGAGGAAGGGAAGGGAAAGCACTGGGCTTTGGAAGCCGCGCCGCGAAGAAGGCGACTGGATCGCTCGATATTATCGAATTGGGATGCGTCGGCGACGGCTTGGAGGGCTACGGAGAAACCGCAGCAAGGCCGAATGTAACACCGGCAAAAGGGGGAGTCCAGCCCGCGCCCATGAAAAAGCCCCGCAAGATGCGGGGCTTTTATGACGCGTTGGACGGCATCCCGGCCGAAGCCGGGAGCGGTCTCAGATGTTGGCGTCGAGGAAGGCAGCCAGCTGCGACTTGGACAGCGCGCCAACCTTGGTCGCTTCGACGTTACCGTTCTTGAACAGCATCAGGGTCGGGATACCGCGCACGCCGTACTTCGGCGGGGTTTCCTGGTTTTCGTCGATGTTCAGCTTGCAGACCTTCAGTTTGCCCTGATAGGTCTGGGCGATCTCGTCGAGCACCGGGGCGATCATTTTGCACGGGCCGCACCATTCGGCCCAGTAATCGACCAGGACCGGACCTTCGGCCTTGATCACGTCGTCTTCGAAACTGGCGTCGCTGACGTTGGTGATGAACTCGCTCATGAATAGTCTCCGGAGTCGGAAGCAGTAAAGTGGCGCCATGATAGCCCGGCTTGGCCGCAGCTGAAAGCCGCAAGCCATTGTCCTTGCCTATCGCCATCCCCGGGGAAAGCTGATGAAAGAATGCGGCAGGAAGGGCGCGCAGAGTTAAACTGGGCGACATTGGAGCCCCTGCCGGATCATGGCAGGATGCCTGCCTAACGTCTCGAGACCCCTGACGATGCCCCAAGCCGCCAAGCAGTTTCCCCTGATCGCCGCCATTGACCTCGGCTCCAACAGCTTCCACATGGTGCTGGCCAAGGCCGACCATGGCGAAGTGCGCATCCTCGAGCGCCTGGGCGACAAGGTCCAGCTGGCCGCCGGCCTCGACGAGCAGCGCCTGCTCAGCGAAGAAGCCATGCAGCGCGGCCTCGACTGCCTGAGCCGCTTCGCCCAGCTGACCCAGGGCCTGCCGCCCGGCGCGGTGCGCATCGTCGGCACCAACGCCCTGCGCGAAGCACGCAACCGCGGCGAGTTCATCCGCCGCGCCGAAGCGGTGCTGGGCAGCCCGGTGGAAGTCATCTCCGGCCGCGAGGAAGCGCGCCTGATCTACCTCGGCGTGTCGCACAGCATCGCCGACACCCCGGGCAAGCGCCTGGTGGTCGACATCGGCGGCGGCAGTACCGAGTTCATCGTCGGCCAGCGCTTCGAGCCGCTGCTGCGCGAGAGCCTGCAGATGGGCTGCGTGAGCTTCACCCAGCGCTATTTCAAAGACGGCAAGATCACCCCGGCGCGCTACGCCCAGGCCTACACCGCCGCGCGCCTGGAATTGATGAGCATCGAGCAGGGCCTGCAGCGCCTCGGCTGGCAGGAGGCGGTAGGCGCCTCCGGCACCCTGCGCGCCGTGGGCCTGACGATCAAGGCCGCCGGCCTGGGCAATGGCGAGATCAACCCCGAAGGCCTGGCTTGGCTCAAGCGCAAGGTGTTCAAGCTGGGCGAGGTGGACAAACTCGACCTCGACGGGATCAAGCCGGATCGCCGACAGATCTTCCCCGCCGGCCTGGCCATCGCCGAAGCCATCTTCGACGCCCTCGACCTGCAGCGCATGGATCACTCCGAAGGCGCCCTGCGCGAAGGCGTGCTGTATGACCTGCTCGGCCGCCACCACCACGAGGACGTGCGCGAACGTACCCTCGGCGCGCTGATGGAGCGCTACCACGTCGACGTACAGCAGGCCGCACGGGTCGAGGCCAAGGCTCTGCAAGCCCTGGAGAAAGTCGCCGACGCCTGGCAACTGGACGACGACTGGCACCGCGACCTGCTGCAGTGGGGCGCGCGGGTGCACGAGATCGGCCTGGACATCGCGCACTACCACTACCACAAGCATGGCGCCTACCTGATCGAGCACTCCGACCTGGCCGGTTTCTCGCGCAAGGATCAGCTGATGCTGGCCCTGCTGGTACGCGGCCACCGCCGCAACATCCCCAAGGACAAGTTCGCCGAGTTCGGCGACGAAGGCGTCAAGCTCACCCGCCTGTGCGTACTGCTGCGCTTCGCCATCCTGTTCCACCATATCCGTGGCAGCCAGGAAATGCCCAAGGTGCAGATGCAGGCCGGGCCGCAGAGCCTCGACCTGACCTTCCCCGCCGGCTGGCTGGAGGCCAACCCGCTGACCCAGGCCGACTTCGAGCAGGAAGCCGAGTGGCTGGCGCGCATCGGTTTCAGCCTCAAGGTGCGCTGAGCCGCTGGCTCCGCACCCAAGAAAAAGGCTATGCCCCGTACGGGCTGCGCAGGCCAGAGCAGTAGGTTGGGTTGAGGAGCGGCGCGACGAAGCCCAACGAGGCCTGCACCGGACCTGTTGGGCTTCGCTGCGCTCAACGCCAACCTACGAGAGCTAGCTGACCTGCAGTCGGTCCATACCTGCCAAAATCCATGCAACACATGATGGGCACATAGCCAAGAAAAAGCCCCGCAATGCGGGGCTTTTTCATTTCAGCCAAAGCTCGGCTTAACGCAGCACCTGCGGCGCGGTCAGCTTCTCCAGCAACGCCGCCTGCGCACTACGCGGGTTGGCGTTGCCGCTGGGGCTGGTACGCAGGTAACGGCCGTCCGGCTGCAGCACCCAGGCCTGGGTGTTGTCGGTGAGGTAAGACTCCAGTTCCTTCTTCACCCGCACGATGAGCTTGCGACCCTCCACCGGGAAACAGGTTTCCACGCGCTTGTCGAGGTTGCGCTCCATCCAGTCGGCGCTGGACAGGTAGATCTTCTCCTCACCCGCGCTGAGGAAATAGAACACCCGGGTGTGCTCGAGGAAGCGGCCGATGATCGAGCGCACGTGGATGTTGTGCGACACCCCCGGAATGCCCGGACGCAGGCAGCACATGCCGCGTACCACCAGGTCGATGCGCACGCCGGTCTGGCTGGCCTTGTACAGCGCGCGGATAATCTTCGGATCGGTCAGCGAGTTGAACTTGGCCATGATGTGCGCCGGCTTGCCCTCGCTGGCCTGCTGGGTCTCGAAGGCGATCATGTCGAGCAGCGTCTTCTTCAGGGTGAAGGGCGCGTGCAGCAGCTTCTTCATGCGCAGGGTCTTGCCCATGCCGATCAGCTGGTTGAACAGCTTGGAGACGTCCTCGCCGAGCGCCACGTCGGCGGTCAGCAGGCTGTAGTCGGTGTACAGCTTGGCGTTGCCGGCGTGGTAGTTGCCGGTACCAAGGTGCGCATAGCGGCGCAGCTCGCCGGCCTCGCGGCGCAGGATCAGCATCATCTTGGCGTGGGTCTTGAAGCCGACCACGCCATAGATCACCACCGCACCGGCGGCCTGCAGGCGGCTGGCCAGCTGCAGGTTGGATTCCTCGTCGAAGCGCGCGCGCAGTTCGATCACCGCGGTGACTTCCTTGCCGTTGCGTGCCGCCTCGACCAGCGCGTCGACGATCTCCGAGTTGGCCCCGGAGCGGTACAGGGTCTGCTTGATCGCCAGCACGTGCGGGTCTTTAGCGGCCTGGCGCAGCAGGTCAACCACCGGGGTGAAGGATTCGAAGGGATGCAGCAGCAGGATGTCCTGCTTGCCGACCACGCTGAAGATGTTTTCGCTGTTCTGCAGCAGCTTGGGGATCACCGGGGTGAAGGTGTTGTACTGCAGCTCTGGGTGGCTCTCCAGCCCGGTAATGGCGAACAGGCGGGTCAGGTTGACCGGGCCGTTGACCCGGTACAGCTCGCTGTCGCTAAGGTTGAACTGCTTGAGCAGATAGTCCGACAGCTGTTTCGGGCAGGTGTCGGCCACTTCCAGGCGCACCGCGTCGCCGTAGCGGCGGCTGAACAGCTCGCCGCGCAGGGCACGGGCCAGGTCTTCGACGTCCTCGGTGTCCACCGACAGGTCGGCGTTGCGGGTCAGGCGGAACTGGTAGCAGCCCTTGACCTTCATGCCCTGGAACAGGTCGTCGGCGTGGGCGTGGATCATCGAGGAGAGGAACACGTAGTTGTCCCCCGCCCCACCGATTTCCTCCGGCACCTTGATGATCCGCGGCAGCAGGCGCGGCGCCGGGATGATCGCCAGGCCAGAGTCGCGGCCGAAGGCGTCGATACCTTCCAGCTCGACGATGAAGTTCAGGCTCTTGTTCACCAGCAGCGGGAACGGGTGCGTCGGGTCGAGGCCAATCGGGGTGATGATCGGCGCGATCTCGTCGCGGAAGTAGCGGCGCACCCAGGTCTTCAGCTTGACCGTCCAGGTGCGGCGGCGGATGAAGTTGATCTGGTGCTTGGCCAACTCCGGCAGCAGCACGTCGTTGAGCAGCGCGTACTGGCGATCGACCTGCTCGTGGGCGATCTCGGAGATGCGCGTCAGCACCTGGCTGGGCAACAGGCCATCGGCGCCGGCCTGTTCGCGGGCGAAGTTGATCTGCTTCTTCAGGCCGGCGACACGGATCTCGAAGAACTCGTCGAGGTTGCTGGAGAAGATCAGCAGGAACTTGAGCCGCTCGAGCAGCGGGTAGGACTCGTCCAGCGCCTGCTCCAACACGCGGATGTTGAACTTCAGCTGGGACAACTCGCGGTGGATGTACAGGCTGCTGTCATCCAGACCGGGAATTGGCAGCGCGGCCGCGACCGGAGGCGCCGGCTCCGGTTCGACGACGGGCGCCACAACTTCGGCCACCACTTCCACGGGCAGCGCCTGCTCGGTGTCGAGCGGGGCGTCCGCGACCTGATTCTTGCTGAGTCCCTCGGTGTTCATGCCATCTTCCCTGGGGCGCCTCAGCGCCCCGCTTTGATCAGTTCTGCCGCACGCGCGGCGAAATAAGTGAGGATGCCATCGGCTCCTGCACGTTTGAACGCGGTCAGCGACTCCAGAATCACAGCTTCACTCAGCCAGCCGTTCTGGATCGCGGCCATGTGCATGGCGTACTCGCCGCTGACCTGGTAGACAAAGGTCGGCACGCGGAATTCCGTTTTCACCCGCTGCAGGATGTCCAGGTAGGGCATGCCCGGCTTGACCATCACCATGTCGGCGCCTTCGGCCAGGTCCGCCGCCACTTCGTGCAAGGCTTCGTCGCCGTTGGCCGGGTCCATCTGGTAGGTGTTCTTGCTGCCCTTGCCGAGGTTGGCCGCCGAGCCCACCGCATCGCGGAACGGCCCATAGTAGGCGCTGGCGTACTTGGCCGAGTAAGCCATGATGCGCACGTTGACGTGATCGGCCAGTTCCAGAGCCTCGCGGATCGCCTGGATGCGTCCGTCCATCATGTCCGACGGCGCCACCACCTGGGCACCGGCCTCGGCATGCGACAGCGCCTGCTTGACCAACGCGTCGACGGTGATGTCGTTCTGCACGTAGCCGTCGGCATCGAGGATACCGTCCTGGCCGTGGGTAGTGAACGGGTCGAGGGCCACGTCGGCGATCACGCCCAGCTCCGGGAATTTCGCGCGCAGGGCGCGGATGGCGCGCTGGGCGATACCCTCCGGGTTCCAGGCTTCGGCGCCGTCGAGGGATTTCTTCTCCAGCGGGGTCACCGGGAACAGCGCCAGGGCCGGAATACCCAGCTCCACCCAGCGCTCCGCTTCCTGCAGCAGCAGGTCGATGGACAGACGCTCGACACCCGGCATCGAGGGGATGGCTTCGCGGCGGTTATCACCGTCGAGGACGAATACCGGCAGGATCAGGTCATCGACCGTCAGCACATTCTCGCGCACCAGGCGGCGGGAGAAATCATCGCGGCGGTTACGGCGCAGGCGGGTGGCGGGGAACAGGCGATTGGCGGGGGTAAAGCTCACGGCAGACTCCGGAGCCCGCAGACGCGGGCGCAGTGTGACGGTTATAAGCCCCCATTATGACCAAATGATGACGATCCGGGCACCGCCACTTGCCCGGAATCAGGCGCGCAGCGGCGCGACCCATTGCCGCTGCAACAACCCCAGGGCCAGCAGGCTGGCCGCCGTGTAGCTGCCCAGCAGGGCCCAGGCATTCACCCCGCCGGGCAGCAGGCCCTGTTGCTGCACCAGCCACAGCAGCGGCAGGTTGAGCAGCAGGCGCAGCAACTCCAGGCGCCCGGCCCGGTCGCGGTTCTCCAGCCACATGCCGATCACGTACAGGCCACCGGCCATCCAGCCACAGCCGAGCAACACGCCCGCCAGCGACAGGCTCTCGCCGACGGCCAGCAACCAGGTGCCGCCGACCACATAACCAACGAACTGCAGCAGCGCATACCACTGGCGTGCGCGCGGCAGCGGCACTTCGAAGCGGCGGAACTGGCTGAGGTCGGGCTTGTTGTGCGGATAGCGGGCCGCGACATCGGCCGGGCGCCAGCCGGTGCGCATAAACCAGATGCGCAGCTTGTCCCACCAGGACTCGGCACGTGCCGCGTCCTGCCACAGCGCCGCATACACCTGCAGGTTGGCCCATAGCGGGTTCCAGCTCTGCAGCGGCACGGTCACGCCGAACACCACGGGCTGCTCGTCCAGCTCTTCCTGGAAGGTGCCGAACAGGCGGTCCCAGAGGATGAACACGCCGCCGTAGTTGCGGTCCATGTACACCGGGTTCTGCGCGTGGTGCACCCGGTGGTTGGACGGGGTGATGAAGATCCACTCGAACCAGCCGAGCTTGGGAATGTGCCGGGTGTGCACCCAGAACTGGTACAGCAGGTTGAGCGCGCCGACCGTGAGGAATACCAGCGGCGGCACCCCGGCAAGGGCCATCGGCAGGTAGAAGATCCAGCCGAGGAGGAAGCCGGTGCTGGTCTGGCGCAGGGCGGTGGAGAGGTTGTACTCCTCGCTCTGGTGGTGCACCGAGTGCGCCGCCCAGAGGATGCTGCGCTCATGGCCCATGCGATGCAGCCAGTAGTAGCAGAAGTCGTAGAAGACGAAGGCCAGCAGCCACACCCACAGGTTCTGCGCCGACAGCTCGAACAGCGCCAGCTGCTGCCAGGCGAAGGTGTAGGTGAGCAGGCCGATGGCCTTGGTCAGCAGGCCCGTAGTGGTCGACAGCACACCGGCGCTGAGGCTATTGAGGGCGTCGGCCAGCCGATAGGTGTTGAGGCCGCGCCAGCGATCGGCCAGCAGCTCGATGGCGATCAGCAGAAAGAAGGCCGGTACTGCATAGAGGATGTAATTCACCGATTGACCCCATATCGTCAGGCCGCTGCGCGGGCTAGGATGACAGTATATGGAGCCATGCTAAGCCAGCCCGCGCAGCCGACCGAGAGCCCGGCATGCCAGGCCGGGCGGCATTTGGCGACACGCCAGTTTCCCCGACCAGGAGCACACCATGAGCAAAAAGGTAGCCGTCATTCTCTCTGGCTGCGGCGTCTACGACGGCGCGGAAATCCACGAGAGCGTGATCACCCTGCTGCGTCTCGACCAGCGCGGCGCCCAGGTGCAGTGCTTCGCGCCGAACGTGGCGCAGATGCACGTGATCAACCACCTGACCGGCGAGGAAATGCCGGAAAGCCGCAACGTGCTCACCGAGTCCGCACGCATCGCGCGTGGCAATGTCGAGGACGTGCGCACGCTTGCAGTCGAACACTTCGACGCGCTGATCCTGCCCGGCGGCTTCGGCGTGGCCAAGAACCTCTCCAACTTCGCCCTGGAGGGCGCCGACTGCAGCGTGCAGCCGGATGTGCTGGCCGCCGCCCAGGCCTTTGCCCGGGCCGGCAAGCCGATTGGTCTGGTGTGCATCTCTCCAGCCCTGGCGGTGAAGATCTACGGCCCCGGCGTGATCGCCACCCTGGGCAGCGCCGAAGACCCGGCCGCCGCCGCGCTCACCGCCATGGGCGGCACCCACCAGGAATGCGCCGTGGAAGACATCATCGAAGACCAGGCACACAAGCTGGTCAGCACCCCGGCCTACATGCTCGCCCAGTCGATTGCCGAAGCGGCCTCGGGGATCAACAAGCTGGTCGACCGGGTGCTGGAACTGGCTCACCCGCACTAAGAACCTGTTTACGATCTCCTGTCCGTCGGCCATACCGCGTTAAAAACAGTCAGTAGCCCGGACTGAAGTCCGGGCTACGGTACTCACCCAGCCTACGTTCCGGGACCAGGGCACCATCGAAGAGCCCGAAAAGATCGTAAACAGGTTCTAAGCCGCAACCCCGGCCAAGCGTAGGTTGGCGTTGAGCGCAGCGAAGCCCAACGGCGGACAGGCAGGCCACGGCGCGGCCTGAACCTTCGCGCGTTAGGCTTCGGCGCTGCGCGCCTCAACCCAACCTACGCCGATCCCGCCAATCGCCGGGACAGCCACGCCACGGCGCTGGCCAAGCGGGCAGGATTGCGGCAGCGTGACGGACAACTCCCGTGCAGGACGCCATTTCATGAGCCAAGCCCCCTTCGAACTGACCGCCGAGCTGCGCGACGCCGTCAGCACGTTCTTCCAGCGCATCCCGTTCAACCAGGTACTGGGTATCCAGCTCGACGAGCTGTCCGTGGACAAAGTGATGATGAGCCTGCCGATGAAGGCCGAACTGATCGGCAACTTCGTCCAGGGCATCCTGCATGGCGGGGTGATTTCCTCGCTGCTCGACGTGGCCGGCGGCGCCATGGCGCTGATCGGCGCCTTCGAGCGGCACCAGCACCTGCCCACCAGCGAGCGCATGGCGCGGCTGTCCAAACTTGGCACCATCGACCTGCGCGTCGACTACCTGCGCCCCGGGCGTGGCCAGTCGTTCACCGCCACGGCGGTGCTGCTGCGCTCCGGCAACAAGGTAGCGGTGGTGCGCACCGAGCTGCACAGTGACGACGGCACCCTGGTCGCGGTGGGCACCGGTACCTATTTGTGCGGCTAGCGGATAGGCCGTAGCCCGCGTCGACCATCGTGCGCGGCAGCTCGCTCAGGCCTGGCGCATCAGCCTGGTCAGAATGCGATCCAGCGAATTGGCGAAGGCCTGGCGATCCTTCTCGCCGTAAGCCGCCTGACCACCACCCATCTGCCCCTGCTCGCGCAGGTCGGTGAACAGGTTACGGGTGGCCAGCTTGTCGCCCATATTGCGCTCGTCGAACTCGCGGCCGCGCGGGTCGAGGGCGCTGACGCCCTTCTTCACCAGGCGGTCGGCCAGCGGCACGTCACTGCAGATCACCAGTTCGCCGGGCACGGCGTGCTCGACCAGGTAATCGTCCGCCGCATCCGGCCCGCTGGGCACCACGATCAGACGCACGCAGGCGAAGGACGGCCTGGCAACCGGCTGACCGGCCACCAGCACCACCTCGAAGCCGCGCTTCAAAGCGAACTTCACCACCTGGTCGCGCGCCGCCCGCGGGCAGGCGTCGGCATCGATCCACACCCGCACCGCGTTCAGACGCCCGCCTGCGCACGACGGCGCTCGCCCAGCCAGCTACGTCCGTAGAGCACGGCAATGCTGACCAGCGCCAGGGCCTGGGCCGAGAGGCTGTAGGCGTCGGCATGGATGCCCAGCCAGTCGAAATCGAAGAACGCCACCGGACGCGTACCGATCACCCCGGCTTCCTGCAGCGCGGCCACACCATGCCCGGCGAACACCACCGAGAGCACGCACAGCAGCACCGCGTTGGCGCTGAAGAAGGTCGCCAGCGGCAGCTTGCGCGAGCCACGCAGGATCACCCAGGCCAGACCGAGCAGCAGCACCAGGGCCGCACCGGCACCGGCCAGAACCATGTTGTGGCCTTCCGGGCCGGCCTGCAGCCAAAGGGTTTCGTAGAACAGGATGACTTCGAACAGCTCGCGGTAGACCGAAAAGAACGCCAGCACGGCAAAGCCGAAGCGGCCGCCGCCACCGACCAGGCTGCTCTTGATGTAGTCCTGCCAGGCGGCGGCATGGCGACGGTCATGCATCCACACGCCGAGCCAGAGCACCATGACGCTGGCGAACAGCGCGGTGACGCCCTCCAGTAGCTCGCGCTGGGCGCCGCTGACATCGATCAGATAGGCCGCCAGGCCCCAGGTGCCGACGCCGGCCAGCAGCGCCAGACCCCAGCCGATGTGCACGCTGCGCACCGCCTGCGGCTGGCCGGTGTTGCGCAGGAAGGCGAGGATCGCCGCCAGCACCAGAATCGCTTCCAGGCCTTCGCGCAGCAGGATCAGCAGGCTGGAGAAGAAGGTCAACGAGGCGTTCATCGCCCCGCCGGCGAGCAGCTCGGCCGCCTTGTCCAGTTCGACCTTGGCCACTTCCAGCGCCTGTGCGGCCTGGGCCACGCTGGCGCCATCCTGCAGCGCCTGGCGGTAGGCCATCAGGGCTTTCTCGGTGGTCTTGCGCTGCACCGCGTCGAGGTTGTCCAGAGCACTCTCGATCAGCTCGAAGCCTTCCAGATAGGCCGCCACGGACAGGTCATAGGCCTGCTCGTGATCGCCACTGCGGTAGGTCTGCAGGCTCTGCTCCAGGGTGCTGCGGGTATAGCCAATCAGCTCCTGCGGGCCGCGCTGTTGCTGCGGCGGCTGGGCGCGCTGGGCGCGGAAGGCGGCCGCCGCGGCCGGGCCCTGCTCCGCCGCGACCTCGTCCGGCGTGCGCCGGGCCAGCTCGGCCAGGTTGAACCGGGCGGCCTTGGCCTGGGCCGGATCGGCGCTCAGCGAGGCGACATAGCTGGCCAGGTCCCAGCGCTGGCGTTCATCCAGCTGGTCGGCGAAGGCCGGCATGTCGGTGCCTTCGATACCGAGACCGAGGGTGTTGAACAGGTCGTACAGGCTCAGGCGATCCAGCCGCGCGCCATCGCGCAGGTTGGCCGGCGGCGGCTCCAGGCCGAGGCCCGCAGGGCCGTCGCCGAGGCCGCTGTCGCCGTGGCAGACCGCGCATTGCTGGGCGTACAGCGGTGCGCCACGGGCCGGATCGGGGGTGATCGCCGGCGCCTGGCGCACCTGATACAGCTCGACCAGCCTGGCCGCCAGCTGGCGGGACTGATGCGCCACCGCCGCGCCATCGGCATGCTGTTCGACCTGGCGGCGCAATTGCGCCACGCCCTGCTCCAGCTCGGCGCGCCCGGCATTGGCTGGCAGGGCCACGATCAGGCCCTGCAGCACAGCGAGGAACTCCAGTTGTTCGCGGTACTCGCCACTATCGACCACCTGGCCGGCACTGACCGTGGCCGGGTAGTCGGCGCCGATGTAGCCGAGCAGATGCAGGGCCTGGGCCGCACCCTCGGGTTCGGCAAGGGCGGAAAAGCTGCACAGCGCCAGCAAGGGCAAGCACAGCCAGGACAACAGAGAGCGGGGGGCAAGCATGAATGCATCCCAAACAATAATGGGTAGCATTAAATTGTTACCTCCCTAAGCATTTCTCACAAGCAGAAATGGCAATAAGCAGTAACAAAATGGCGAACGGAGCGTTCGGACAGGCATCGGGAACTTAGTCTCCGCGCCCCGGTCGGCGTGGCTTGCAACACGCTGACCGGTGTTGCTCAGGCACGCCGTACGGTAGCCAGCAGGCCGGCCGCGACGACGAACAGGCTGGCGAACGTGCGGTTCATCAGACGCTGCTGGCGCGGCGTGCGCAGCGCACGCAGCACCCGCGAAGCCAGGCCGGTGTAGCCGGCCATGACGATCAGATCGACGCTGATCATGGTCACGCCCATGATCAGGTACTGCGCCAGCAGTGGCTCCTGAGGGTGAATGAACTGCGGCAGCACGGCGAGCATGAACACCACCGCCTTGGGGTTGCTGACGTTGACCAGGAAGCCGCGCAGCACCAGAGTCAGCGGCCGGCCGATGGGGCGTTCGCTGGCACCCGTGGCGAGGTCGCTGGGCAGCGCGCGCCATTGCACGATGGCCAGCCAGATCAGATAGACCACGCCAAACCACTTGATCAGGCTGAAGGCCAGTGCCGAGGTGGAGAGGATCGCGCCGACACCGGCGGCGACGATGGCAATCTGCAGGGCCAGGCCGATCTGCAGGCCGAGAGCATTCCAGTAGCCGCGCCAGAAACCGTACTGCAGGCCGCTGGACATCGAGGCGATGGCACCAGCGCCCGGCGACAGGCTGATCACCCAGCAGGCAACGAAGAAAGCGAGCCAGGTTTCGAGAGCCATGGCGGGTACCTCAGAAAGCAAAAAGGGGCAGGCCGTAAAGCCTACCCCTTCGCTTCAGAGCTGCACAGTAAGGTCTGTTGCCGTGT
>JBOFCR010000162.1:0-31792 GCA_051646165.1 Pseudomonas sp.
GCGAGACCACGCCCATCTTGGTGGTTTCACCTGTGGTGACGATGGAGATCGGCGTCACTTCCGAGCCGGTGCCGGCGGTGGTCGGTACCTGGATCAGCGGCAGGCGCTGGCCGCGAGCGTTGCCTACGCCGTAGATGTCCTGCAGCGCCTGCTGGCAGTTGGGGTGGGCGAGCAGGGCGACCAGCTTGGCCACGTCCATCGAGCTGCCGCCGCCGAAGCCGATCACCAGCTGCGCCTCCAGGCTGCGCGCGCGTTCCACGGCATTCAGCACGATGGCCTCGGGCGGATCGGCGATCACCTGGTCGAACACTTCCACTTTCAGCCCGGCACTGGCGAAGCCGGGCAGCACCGTATCGAGCAGGCCGAAACGGGTGATGCCGGGGTCGGTGACGATCAGCACCCGGCTGGCGCCGCGCTCGCGGCACAGCTCGGCCAGGCGCACGGCCGAGCCGGATTCACAGAGGATCTGCGCGGTGGTGGCAAAACTGAAAGGTTGCATGGCATTACCTCCTAAGTGTCAGGGCTGGGCCGGCGTGGGGCGCTGGCGGGCGAAGAAGTCCCAGATGGCCTGTGGGCCGTCGAAGCCGGACAGGGTCGGGCCGAGCAGGCGTGGGGCGCGGAATACGGCCTGGGGAATCAGGTGGCCGCCGCCGATCAGCGAATACAGGGCCACTTCGGCGCGGCCCTCGGCCTGCCACTGGTCGAGGGTGACGCGCTGGGCGCGGTCGCCCTGGTGCGCCCAAGCGCTGCTGCTGCGCACGGCATCCTGCGGGTAGCCGGCCAGCTTGGCGAAATAGCGCGCCGACGCCTGCGCCGACTGCACCGTACCCCGGTTGCCAAGGCCGAACAGGGTGACGATGCCGCCGTTGTACGGGTTGATCGGGTCGCGGGTGCCGTTCATCAGCAACACCGGCACGGCCTGGCCGGACGGCGTGCAGTCGAGGTTGTCGTCGGTCGGCAGGTTGGCGGCGATGGCGGCCACGCCGGCCAGCAACTGCGGCTGTTCCAGGGCGATGCGCAGGCCCAGGTGGCCGCCGTTGGAGTAGCCGGCGAGGAAGGCGCGGCGCGGGTCGGCGCCATGCTGGCTGGCGAAGCGCTGGATCAGCGCGGCGATCAGGCCCTTGTCGTCGATGTTCTGCGTGCGCGCCGGGTAGTCGGCGTTGCGCCGGCAGTCGTTCCAGTTGTTCTGGAAGCCCTGCGGGTAGACGACGATGAAACCGTGCTGGTCGGCCAGGCGCTCAAACTCGTAGCCGGTGAAAAGGCGCATGTCGGCGATGGTCTGCAGCGAGCCATGCAGGACGAACAGCAGCGGTGCATGGGCCGGCAGCTGGGCCGGGATATAGAAGGCGTAGTCGCGCTGGCGACCGCCGACGTCGATCTGTGTGTGCTGAAGGCTGGCGCTCAGGGCTGGCTCGGCGGGTTTGGGCGCATAGAGAAAGTAGCCGTACAGGCCTGCCCCGATGGCGGCGATCAGCAGGAATAGGGTCAGCACTATTTTTGTTTTTTTCATCCGTGCCTCGGGGTGGAGTCGGTTCCTGGGTGGGGCTGGGCGCAGGGATACCCAAGTTGAGGGTATCGCTGCGCGCAACACCAAAGCTCTTAGAAAGCGAAGCTGGCCTCCGGCATCGCCATCAGACACGCCGCACCGCCCAGCAGGGCCTCGCGGTGGCTGCTGGCGCGCGGCAGTACGCGGCGCAGGTAGAAGGTCGCGCTGTGCAGCTTGGCCTGGTAGAACTCGGCCTCGCCGCTGTCGGCGTCCAGGGCATCCTGCGCGGTGGCGGCGGCCTGCAGCCAGAAACCTGCCAATAGCACATAGGCCGAGTACTGCAGGAAGTCCACCGAAACCGCACCGATTTCCTCGGCATCGTGCTGGCTGAGGGCGATCACATCCAGGCTCAGCTCGCGCCATTCGCCCAGGCGTGCCTGTACCGTGCGGGCCATTGCGTTCAGCGCCGGGCGCTGGGCCTGGGCATCGCACAGGGCGCTGAATTCACCGATCAGCCTGCCGAGTTCGGCGCCACCATCGCCCAGCAGCTTGCGGCGGATGTAGTCGAGCGCCTGGATGCCGTTGGTGCCCTCGTAGAGCTGGGTGATGCGGCTGTCGCGCATCAGCTGTTCCATGCCCCACTCGCGGATGAAGCCGTGGCCGCCGTAGACCTGCACCGCATGGCTGGAGACTTCCTGGCCCATGTCGGTGAAGAAGGCTTTGACGATCGGGATCAGCAGCGCCGCGCGCTTGCCGGCGGCCTTGCGCGCGGCGGCATCTTCGGCACCGTGTTCCAGGTCGAGCTGGCGCGCGGTGTAGGCGGCGAGCATGCGGCAGCCTTCGACCAGGCTCTTCTGGGTCAGCAGCATGCGTCGCACGTCCGGGTGGACGATGATCGGGTCGGCGGCTTTCTCCGGTGCCACGGCACCACTCAGGCCGCGCGACTGCAGGCGTTCGCGGGCATAGCGCAGGGCACCCTGGAACGCCGCCTCGCCAATACCCAGGCCCTGCAGGCCGACCTGGAAGCGCGCGTCGTTCATCATGGTGAACATGCAGGCCAGGCCCTGGTTGGCCTCGCCGATCAGCCAGCCGGTGGCGCCGTCGAAGTTCATCACGCAGGTGGAGGCGCCCTTGATGCCCATCTTGTGCTCGATGGCGCCGCAGCTCAGGGCGTTCTTCGCCGCCAGCGAGCCGTCGGCGTTGACGGCGAACTTGGGTACCAGCAGCAGGCTGATGCCCTTCACGCCTACAGGTGCATCCGGCAGGCGCGCCAGCACCAGGTGCACGATGTTCTCGGAGAAGTCCTGCTCGCCGCCGCTGATGAAGATCTTGCTGCCGCTGACCTGGTAGCTGCCGTCGGCCTGGGGTTCGGCGCGGGTTCTGAGCAGGGCCAGGTCGGTGCCGGCCTGCGGCTCGGTCAGGCACATGGTACCGGTCCACTCGCCGCTGACCATCTTGCTCAGGTAGTCGCGTTTGAGCGCCTCGCTGCCGTGCTTGTGCAGGGCCAGCACGGCGCCTTCGGTCAGCCCGGAATAGACGCGGAACGACAGCGAGGAGGCCATCAGCATCTCGTGGAAGGCGAAGGCCACCAGCTGCGGGAAGCCCTGGCCGCCGAACTCGGTCGGCCCGGTCATGCTCGCCCAGCCATTGCCCACGTACTGCTGGTAGGCGGCGCGAAAGCCCTTGGGCGTGGTGACGTTGCCGTCCACCAGTTGGCAGCCTTCTTCGTCGCTGTTGCGGTTGAGCGGGGCGATCTCGCCCGCGGCGAAGGCGGCGGCTTCTTCCAGCACGCCGTCGATCAGCTCGCGGTCCAGGCCGTTGCCCAGTTGCTCGCAGTGGCCGCTGACATCGAACAGTTCATGGAGGACGAAGCGCATGTCGCGCAGGGGCGCCTGGTAGCTCATGCCTGGCCCTCCTGGACATCGGCGAAGCGCTTGCCGTCAGCCACCAGGCGGTCGATCAGCGCGGCCGGTTGCCAGTGCGCGCCGAAGCGTCCGGTGAGCTGCAGCAGGCGTTCGCGGATGGCGGCCAGGCCCTGGGCATCGGCCCAGGCCATCGGCCCATTTTTGTCGGCGGGGAAACCGTAGCCGTTGAGGTAGACCAGGTCGATGTCCTGGCTGTTGGCGGCGATCTGTTCTTCGAGGATCTTCGCGCCTTCGTTGACCAGTGCCAGCAGGCAGCGCGTGAGGATTTCCTCAGGGCCGACACTGCGGCGCGGGTAGCCGAGACGTTCACCTTCGCGCTGCACCAGGGCGTCGACTTCCGGGTCGTGCTCGGCCTGGCGGCTGCCCGGGGCATAGGTGTAGTAGCCCTTGCCGGACTTCTGGCCGAAGCGGCCGAGTTCGCACAGGCGGTTGTCGATCTGCACCTGAGGCACGTCCTGGCCCTTGCCGGCCAGTTCGCGGGCGCGCCATTCCAGGTCGATGCCGACCACGTCGTACATGCGGAACGGGCCCATGGCGAAGCCGAAGCCTTGCAGGGCACTGTCCACTTGGTGCGGGTAGGCGCCTTCCAGCAGCATGCTGCGCGCCTCGAACACATAGGTATTGAGCATGCGGTTGCCGATGAAGCCGTCGCAGTTGCCGGCCACCACGCTGACCTTGCCGATGCGCTGGCCGAGGGCCACGGCGGCGTCCAGCACGGCGGGCGCGGTGTGAGCGCCGCGGACGATTTCCAGCAGCTTCATGATGTGCGCCGGGCTGAAGAAGTGCAGGCCGAGCACGTCCTGCGGGCGTTTGGTGACGGCGGCAATGGCGTCGATGTCCAGCGCCGAGGTGTTGCTGGCGAGGATCGCGCCCTGTTTCACGGTGGCGTCGAGGGTGCGGAAGATCTGTTGTTTGAGTTCGAGGTTCTCGTACACCGCTTCGATCACCAGATCGACTCCGGCCAGGTCGGCGTAATCGCCGATCTGCTGGATGCGCGCGCGGCGCAGGCTGGCTTCGCCGGTGCTGATGCGGCCCTTGGCGACGTTCTGCGCCCAGGTGTCTTCGGCCATCTGCAGGCCGGCCTCGACCATCTGCGGGTTGTTATCCAGCCACAGCACCGGGATGCCGGCGTTGGCCAGGCTGATGACGATGCCGCGGCCCATGGTGCCGGCGCCGATCACGGCGGCCTGCTGGATGTTGTAATTGTTCATAGCCTTCCCTCGATCACAGAAAACAAAACTGACGCACCTTAGGTAAGCCATTACTATTTGTGAAATTTTGTCTTGTGATAAGTTGAATTCAGCGAGTGAATATATCGACGTTCGATCTCAACCTGCTGCGCGTGCTCGACGCCCTGTTACGCGAGCGCAACGTATCGCGCGCCGCCGAGCGCCTGGCGCTGAGCCAGCCGGCGGTGAGCAATGCCCTCAATCGCCTGCGCGACCAGCTGGACGACCCGCTGCTGGTGCGCGTCGGCCGCAGCATGCAACCGACGCCGCGCGCCCTGGCCCTGGAAGGGCCGATCCGTGATGCCCTGCAGCATATCGAGCAGAGCCTGGGCGAGGGCGCGCCCTTCGACCCGGCCAGCAGCCGCCAGCGCTTTCGCATCGCGGTGACCGACTACGTCGAGCTGATCCTGATGCCGCGCCTGCTGCAACTGCTGAGCGAGCGGGCGCCGGGGCTGCGTATCGACATCCAGCACCTCAGCCCGACCCTGCCGGCCGAGGCGCTGGACAAGGGCGAGCTGGATCTGGTGCTGGGCCGTTTCGAGCAGGTGCCGGCGCGCTTTCGCAGCCAGCGCTGGGTCAGCGAGACCCTGCAGCTGGTGGCGCATCGCGAACACGCGCAGCTGGCGGATGGCCTCGATCTCGACGGTTTCCTCAAACTACGCCACCTGTGGGTGCACGGCGGACAGACCCGCGGCATGGTCGAACAATGGCTGGGCGAGCGCGGGCTGAGCCGCGAGATCGTCTACACCACGCCCAACTACCTGCAGGCCGCGCATATCGTGGCCAATAGCGAGCTGGCGGCCGTATTGCCCAGCCGCCTGGCGCGCTACTTCTCCGGCCTGCTGCCGCTGCAGCTGCACGAACTGCCCTTCGAGCTGGGGCCTTTCCATCTGGAAGTGGTTAGCCTCGGCCTGCGCCAGCGCGATGCGGCCCTGCAGTGGCTGATCGAGCAGATAGTGGCGTTGGGGGAAAGCTGATCAAGGTATCAGCTAACAGCGTTGGGGCGGGTGTTTCGTGATGGAGTATCGGGATTTTTACCGATATGAGCGGGGCTCGCTCCGGGCCAATACTGCAGGCCAAACCTGACCGTTTTGACGTGCTTGCCGTGTGGTGGGTAGCGCTGCTGCGGTTTCCGAGTGCCCGGGGGAGGCCAAATGCTGAGTCAATTGAGTGTGCGCACGCGTCTGCTGTTGTTGGCGCTGTTGCCATTGCTGGTGCTGCTGGGCGTGATCGTCCTGTCGCTGTCCAATACCGGGCGGATCAACCAGAGTTTTGAAAGCCTGTTCCTCGATCGCATGCAGCCGATCAGCCAGATCAAGGCGGTGTCCGATGCCTACGCGGTGAACATGGTCGACGCCCTGCACAAGCACCGCGCCGGCCTGCTCGACGAACGCGCCCTGCGCCAGACGTTCGGCGAGGCGCGCCAGCACATCGACAAGGCCTGGAGTACCTACACCTCGACCAGCCTAACCGCCGAGGAAGAACGTCGCGTGGCCCGCACCAAACCGCTGATGGTGGCAGCCGATCGCCTGGCGCAGGAGCTGCTCGGCGAGGCCGGTGACACGTTGCGCAACGAAGAAGCGGCCCGCTTCAACCAGCGTCTGTACAGCACCTTTGATCCGCTCAGTGCCGAGCTTGACGGGCTGGTACGCCTGCAACTGGACGAGGGGGTAAAGCTGCACGAGTCGGCGAGCGAGGAATACCAGGGGATGAAGAGCAGCTTCATCGTCATCGGTGTGGTCGCGCTGATTGCCGTGCTGGTCTTCGGCCTGCTGGTCAGTCAATCGGTCATCCGTCCGCTGGATGCACTCTGCGAGCTGATCGGCAAGGTTCAGGGCAGTTCCGACCTGACCTTGCGCGCCGCCACCGCCGGCGAGGATGAGTTGGCCCGCACGGCGAAGGCTTTCAATGCCATGCTCGAGCACTTCCAGAAGCTGATCCGTCACCTCGGTGACTCGTCCATCCAGCTGGCGGCTGCCTCGGAGGAGATGAGTGCAATCAGCGCCCAGGTCAGCGATGTGGCCTCCCACCAGGGCCAGCAGACCACCATGGTTGCTACCGCCGTGCACGAGATGAGCGCGGCGATCCAGGAGGTGGCGCAGAACGCCCTGGGCATGTCGCACATGGCCGGCGACGCGCGCCGCGAAGCCCAGCAGGGCACGGTGCTGGTGCAGGCCAACCTGCAGTCCATCGAGCGCCTGTCGCAGTCGGTGCAGCAGGGCGCCGAGGTGATCAACCGCCTGCACAGCCAGAGCGACGAGATCGGCAGTGTGCTGGGGGTGATCCGCAGTATCGCCGAGCAGACCAACCTATTGGCGCTCAACGCGGCCATCGAGGCTGCACGGGCCGGTGAGGCGGGGCGTGGTTTCGCCGTGGTGGCCGACGAGGTGCGCAGCCTGGCGAGCAATACGCAGAAGGCCACCGAGTCGATCCGCGGCATGATCGATGCCCTGCAGGATGGCGCGCGTCAGGCGGTGGCGGCCATGCAGCAGTCCCGCGAGCAGGCCGAGGCCAGCGTCAGCCATGCGCGTGAGTCTGGCGAGGTGCTGGCGCATATCGCCAACGCCATCGATGGCATTGCCGATGGCAACGTGCAGATATCCACCGCCACCGAGGAGCAGACCGCCGTGGCCAACGAGATCAGCCAGAACATCACCCAGCTCAACGACAGCATCCAGGAAGTCATCAGCGGCGCCCAGCAGAGCGCCATCGCCAGCCGCGACCTGGCCCAGCTGGCCAGTGGGCAGCAGCATCAGGTGGAGCAGTTCCGCGCCTGATTAACAACACCTCTGCGTTGCCCGGTGGCGCCAAAGCCAGTGCTTTGGCTCTGCCGGGAATACGCGCTGGCAGTTTTCCTCTCTAGGCTGGAGCGCAAACAACCAGAAGAGTGTGTGCCATGCGCAAGTTGCTGCTGATTCTCCTGCTCGCCGGCCTGGCTTACCTGCTGCTGTGGCCAACCCGCCTGCAGCCCGTGGCCTGGCAGCCGCAGCCGGTGCCCGCGGCAACCGGCATCTGGGCGCCCAATCAGCGTCTGGATGGCGCGGAGCTGGAGCAGTCCGGCTTGTCCGGGCCGGACACCGTGGTGGTGGATGGCGAGGGGCGCCGCTACAGCGGCATCGGTGATGGGCGCATCCTGCGCTGGCGCGCCGGTGAGCCGGCGCAGACCTTCGTGCAACTGGATGGCCGCCCGGTGGGTTTGAACTTCGGCCCGGACGGCAGCCTGTATGCCGCCGACGAGGCCAATGCACAGGTCTGGCGCATCTCGCCGCAGGGGCTGGCTGAGATCCTGGTGAAGAGTTCGGCGCAGCAGCATTTCACCTTCCTCAATGACGTATTCATCGCCCGCGATGGCCGCCTGTTCTTCACCGAGGCTTCCAGCCGCTGGGGGCTGGCCGACAACAAGCTGGCCCTGCTCGAGCACGGCGGCGACGGCAAGGTGTTTGTGCGCTATTCGGACGGGCGCATCGAGCTGCTGCTCGATGGCCTGGAGTTCGCCAACGGCGTGGTACTCAGTCCGGACGAGTCCTACCTGCTGGTGGCGGAAACCGGCGCCTATCGGGTTACCCGCCTGTGGCTGACGGGCGAGCGGGCCGGTCAGCGCGAGGTGCTGGTGGACAACCTGCCGGCCTTCCCCGGCGATCTGTCGGTGGCTCCGGACGGCAGCTACTGGTGCTCGTTCTTCTCGCCGCGCAAACGCGTGCTCGACGCGCTGGCGCCCTGGCCACTGGCCCGCAAGATCGCCTCGCGCCTGCCGCGGGCGCTGCTGACCAAGCCGGTGACCTATCCCCATGTGTTCCGCTTCGATGGTCAGGGTCGCGTGCTGGAAAGCCTGCAGGCTTCGGCCGGGGCCGGGCTGCCCAGTTTTAGCAGCGTGGTGCAGAGCGGCGACGAGCTGTTGTTGGGTTCGCCCGGCGGGGTTGGCGAGATCGATGCGGACTGTGCTTACCGGCTGCGGCTGACGGCGCCGCAGGGGCGGTGAGCCTCTTCCATATGACCGGCTGATGACACGCAAAGGCCCGTTGCAGAGGCTCCAGGGAATAATTTGCCGTTGCAGGAAAAGCTGAGGAAGTACGGCTAGGCTGCTTGCAGCGGCGCCAGCGCTGTGCCGCACAACCCACTAGGAGTATCAGGATGAAACGCTATGCACTGTGCACTCTGGGCCTGAGCCTCGGCCTGCTGTTGGCCGCCTGCTCCAGCCAGACAACCAAGCCCGAGCAGTATTCGGGCTTCCTCGGTGATTACTCGCAACTGCAACCGGCCACCTCGGCCAGCGGCGTGCCCGTGCTGCGCTGGGTCAAACCGGGCCTGAACCTGCAGGACTATCCATCGGTACTGGTGGAAAAGCCGGTCTTCTACCCCAAGCCGCAGCCCAGTGAGCAAGTTAGCCAGAAGGCCCTCGACGATATCGCCGTTTACCTGCAGCAAGCCATGCAGCGTGAGTTGGCGGGGCGGGTGAAGATTGTCGAGCAAGCGAATCAGGACACCCTGGTGTTGCGCTCGGCCATCAGCGCGGTGGATGTGTCGGCGGAAGGCCTCAAGGTCTACGAAGTAATCCCGATTGCCCTGGTTGCTGCTGCTGCCAGCACTGCAGCGGGCACCCGTGATCGCACCACCGAGATTTATGTCGAGATGGAAGCCCTCGATGCGCGCACCAGCCAGCCGGTGGCGAAGGTGGTACGCAAAGGCCACGGCCTCGACCTGGAAAACAAGAGCACTCAGCTGACCGTGAAGGACTTGCGTCCCGCCCTGGAGTCCTGGGCCAAGGATGCGCGCAACTTCAAGCCGTAGGCTGACTGCGGACACGCCCAGTCGCCCGGCTGGGTGTGTGGCTTCCCAGACCTGTCGCCGCCCGGCGGCAGGTATTTCGCTCCAACTTCAGTGCCGTTGTTCGACCCACTCGCGCACCTCGGCGTAGGGGTAATCCTCCAGTCCCGCAAACCCGGCAATCTGCCGCGCCTTGAGCTTGGTGAACAGCGGCACGCTGATACCGCAGAGAAAGCGCGTCAGGCATTCGCTGCTGGGTGACTCGCCACGCGCTTCCTGATGACGCTGGCTGAAGGCCGCGCACAGCGCGTGGCTATCCTGCCCGGCCAGCGGGCGCAGCGTGGGTGCCGGCGGCAGGTGGGCGACCTGGCCATGGCATACCGAGCAATGCCCGCACTGCTGCGGCGCATTGGCGTCGCCAAAGTAGGCGGCCAGGCGCTGGCTCAGGCAGTGGTCGCTGGCGAATAGTTCGAGCATGGCCTGGATACGGGCGATCTCGCTGGCTTCCTGCTGCTTGAAGTAGGTGTGCAGCTCGCTGCTGAGGCGTTGCGGGTCGAAGCCTGGGTTGGGCAGGGCGTAGACCTCGGTCATCTGCTTGCTTTCCAGCTCGATCCAGCCGCGCTCCTGGAAGAAGTCCAGGGCCTTGACCACCCGGCCGCGCTCGGCCTGATGCTGGTTGTACAGCGCGTCGAAGTCCACCGTGCACCAGGTGCGCGCGCGACTGGAGCTGGCGACTATGGCTTCGACGAACTGGCGGCGCTCACCCTCGAACTTGCCCAGCAGCACCTCGGGCTCGACCAGGTACTTGAAACGGTACTCGGCGAAGTAGGCGTAGCGCGGGGCGATGATGCCGCGCAGTTCCAGCTGCACCAGCAGGGTCTTGAGCGGCAGCTGGCGGATATTGCTCTGCTCGGAAAGCTGGTTGAGCATCAGCTCCCACTGGCCGTCCTGACCAGCACTGAGCAGCTCCTCCAGCACGCAGCGAATACCGGAAAGCTCCGGTGTATCGCCGTAGACGAAGTTCTCCAGCACGTTGAGGCTGTCGCGGTTGGCCAGCACCAGGCAGTCGGACGGCTGGCCGTCGCGCCCGGCGCGGCCGATTTCCTGGCTGTAGTTCTCGGTGGACTTGGGCAGGTCGAAGTGCACCACGTTGCGGATGTCGGCCTTGTCGATGCCCATGCCGAAGGCGATGGTGGCGACGATGCAGTTGATCCGCCCGTCCATGAACTGGCGCTGTATCGCCTCGCGCGTCTCGTGCGGCATGCCGGCGTGGTAGGCGCTGGCGGGAAAGCCGCGCTGGCTGAGTTGTTCGGCCACCTGCTCGGCGGTCTTCTGCTGGGTGACGTAGACGATGCTCGGCTGTCCGGCCTTGGCACCCAGCCATTCGCTCAGGCGGCGCTGCTTGTCGCGCCCGGCCACCGGCTCCACCAGCAAGTTGAGGTTGGGCCGGTAGAAGCCGGTGGTGACCACATCATCTGCGGAAATAGCAAACTTGCGCTGCATGTCGGCGATCACCGGCGGCGTGGCCGTGGCGGTGAGCAGCAGCACCTGGGGAATGCCGAACTGGCGCTGGTAGTCGGGCAGCTTGAGGTAGTCCGGGCGGAAGTTGTGGCCCCACTCGGAGATGCAGTGCGCCTCGTCGACCACCAGCAGGGAAATCGGCACCTGGCTGATGAAATTGCGGAAGCGCTCGTTCTTCAGGCGCTCCACCGAGATCATCAGGATCTTCAATTCGCCGCTCTTGGCCTTGGCCATGGTTTCGGCGGTCTGCTCGCGGCTCTGCGCCGAATCGATGCTTGCCGCGCTGATGCCGCGCGCATGCAGGAAGGCCAGTTGATCCTGCATCAGCGCCAGCAGCGGTGAGACCACCAGGGTCAGGTGCGGCAGGTGCAGGGCCGGCAACTGGTAGCACAGCGACTTGCCCGAACCGGTGGGGAAGATTGCCGCCGCCGAACGCCCGGCCAGCACGGCCTCGACCACGCGCTGCTGGCCGGGGCGCAGCTGGGAGAAACCGAAGACGCGGGCGAGGGTAGTGAGCATGAGGGCGGGGCCACGTAGTACAAAAAGGCCGCTGACCATAGCGCGGCGGGATCGCTCGACGCCAGCCCGACACGCCTCGGAGCAGGAACATGCAAACTGTAAATTGGCATCTAGTCTTGGGTGACGCACACCTATAGAGGGTTCACTGATGGCCAAGCGCAAAACCACCAAGGACAAGCCGCAGCCGCCGGCCGGCAAGCTGTCGCGCAAGGATTACGAGCAGCAGCTGTATGCGCTGCATGTGGAGCTGGTCAAGCTGCAGCAGTGGGTGGTCGCCAGCGGGGCCAGGGTGGTCGTGGTGTTCGAGGGTCGCGACGGCGCCGGCAAGGGTGGCACCATCAAGGCCCTGACCGAGCGGGTCAGCCCGCGGGTGTTCCGCGTGGTGGCGCTGCCGGCACCGACCGAGCGCGAGAAGAGCCAGATGTACATCCAGCGTTATCTGACGCAAATGCCGGCGGCAGGCGAAGTCGTCATCTTCGACCGCAGCTGGTACAACCGCGCCGGGGTGGAGCGGGTCATGGGCTTCTGCAAGGAAGCGCAGGTGAAGAAGTTCCTTGAGCAGGCGCCCATGTTCGAGCGCACGGTGGTCGACTCGGGGATCATCCTGCTCAAGTACTGGCTGGAAGTCAGCCCGGTGGAGCAGGAGCGCCGCCTGCGCGCGCGCATCGAGGATGGGCGCAAGACCTGGAAGCTGTCGCCGATGGACATCAAGTCATTCAATCGCTGGGATGACTACACCCGCGCCCGCGACGAGATGTTCGAGGCCACCGACACGCCCTGGGCGTCCTGGTTCGTCGCGCGTTCCGAAGACAAGAAACGGGTGCGCCTGAACCTGATCAGCCATCTGCTGCAGCAGATTCCCTATCAGCCGGTGGAGCAGCCCAAGGTAGAGCTGCCCAAGCGCCGGATCGGGCGCTACAAGGCGGTCAACTATCCCTTCAAGGTTATCGCCGAGCCGTTCTGAAGGCGCTCGTTGGGGTGGCGGGTGACGAGCAGCCTGGGCATGCTTGGCTGCTTCTATCCGCGCAGGGAGGCTGCTAACCTCCGGCCTGCCAAGCGCAGGGAGGCGCTGGGGTAGATCCTCCAGTCCCGCATGCCGGTCTTCCGGTCAACGCATGTGCCTTCCTGCGAGTACCGACCTGTGCGGTCGGCTCTTGGCCTTCTGGTGCACGGTGCTTCACGCGAGTGTGCCGCTTGTTCCCCACTACAGCAGGTCTATACATGAAGCAGTACAAGGTTGTTATCTATCGCGAAGGAATGCTGGGCTCACTGCTGCTGGGCGGCTCCAAGGTCGATCCGGTCAAGTTCTCCGAGTTCCTGAACAAGAACGCCGCCGAAGGCTGGCGTGTGGTGACCATGGAGAAGGATATCCGCCGGATGCTGCTGCTGTGGAAGCGCGAGGCTTATCTGGTGGTCATGGAGAAGGATATTTGAAACTCGGCATCTTCATCGGCCTGGGACTGTTCTCGGCCTGGGCGGTGATGGCGATCATTCAGCTGTGGTTCGAACCACTGTCGGCGGAGGTCTTCATCAAGCTGACCGTGACGGCAGGCGTTATCGAGTCGGTGGTGCTGATCGTCACCCTGGTCATCAGGGAATACCGCTCGGAGAAGGAGCTGAAGTCCAAAGGCTACCTCGACTGAGGTTGTGCTGATTCCAGCCAGCGGCCAGCCCTTGAGGCTGGCCGTTTTCGTTTGGCTACGTCCCAGTAGCGTGTTGCGCAGGCTAAAGCCGTAGGTTGGGTTGAGGAGCCGCGCGACGAAGCCCAACGAGGCCTGCGCCGAACCCGTTGGGCTTCGCTACGCTCAACGCCAACCTACGGAAATTGCCTGACCTGCGGCCGACCCATACCTGCCAAACCCCATGCAACACATGATGGGGACATAGCCTTTCATTTGAACCTCTGGCTGCCGTCTGCTGGTCAGATTTCCGGGTCCAGCGGCGGGTGCTTGTGCCAGGCACTGCCGCCGGGCAGCAGCAGGTTGAGCGCCAAAGCGCTGATCGCGCACAGCGAGATTCCGGACAGGGCGAACTCCTTGCCGCCGATGACCATGCCGCCGATGCCGAACACCAGGGTCACCGAGACGATGATCAGGTTGCGCGCCTCGGACAGATCCACCTGATGGCGGATCAGGGTGTTCAGGCCGACCACCGCAATCGAGCCGAACAGCAGGCAGAGGATGCCGCCCATCACCGGCACCGGGATAGCTTGCAGGCCTGCGCCGAACTTGCCGACGAAGGCCAGCAGAATGGCGAACACCGCTGCCCAGGTCATCACCTTGGGGTTGAAGCTCTTGGTCAGCATTACCGCGCCGGTCACTTCGGCATAGGTGGTGTTGGGCGGGCCACCGAACAGGCCGGCGGCCGAGGTGGCCAGGCCGTCGCCGAGCAGGGTGCGGTGCAGGCCGGGCTTGCGCACGAAATCCTTGCCGGTCACGGTGCCGACCGCGATCACCCCGCCGATATGTTCGATGGCCGGAGCCAGGGCCACCGGCACCATGTAGAGGATGGCGCCCAGATGGAATTCGGGGGTGACGAAGTTGGGCACGGCCAGCCAGGGCGCGGCGGCAATGCCGGCGGTATCGAAAATTCCGAACGCCACGGACAGGCTGCAGCCCACGGCGATGCCGGCGAGGATCGGTACCAGGCGGAACAGGCCGCGGCCGAGCACGGCCACCAGCAGGGTGGTGAGCAGCGCCGGCATGGAGATGAACATGGCGGTCTGGTAGGGCACCAGTTGCACGCTGGCGTCACCGGTCTTGCCCATGGCCATGTTCACTGCCACCGGCGACAGCGCCAGGCCGATAGCGATGATCACCGGGCCGATCACCACCGGCGGCAGGATGCGGTCGATGAAGCCCGGGCCCTTGAGCTTCACCGCCAGGCCGAGCAGGGTGTAGACGAAGCCCGCAGCCACCACGCCGCCGAGCACCGCCGGCAGGCCGAACTCGCCCTTGGCGGCGATGATCGGCGCGATAAAGGCGAACGACGAAGCGAGAAACACCGGCACCTGGCGCCCGGTGGCGAGCTGGAACAGCAGGGTGCCGAGGCCGGCGGTGAACAGCGCGACATTGGGGTCCATGCCGGTGATCAGCGGCATCAGCACCAGGGCGCCGAAGGCGACGAAGAGCATCTGTGCACCGGAAATCGCCTGGCGCCAGAGTGGGTCGTTGAATTCATCCTGCATGCTCAGGCGTCCTTCTGCTTGGTGCCGAAGATCTTGTCGCCGGCATCGCCGAGGCCGGGAATGATGTAGCCGTGTTCGTTGAGGCACTGGTCGATCGAGGCGGTGAAGATCATCACGTCCGGGTGGGCGTCGAGCACCGCCTTGATGCCTTCCGGCGCGGCGACCAGGACCATGGCGCGGATTTCCTTGCAGCCGGCGCGCTTCAGCAGGTCGATGGTGGCGACCAGCGAGCCGCCGGTGGCCAGCATCGGGTCGACGATCAGCGCCAGCCGTTCGTCGATTTCCGGGGCCAGTTTCTCCAGGTAGGTGTGCGCCTGCAGGGTTTCCTCGTTGCGCGCGATGCCCACGGCGCTGACCTTGGCGCCCGGGATCAGGCTGAGCACGCCGTCGAGCATGCCGATGCCGGCGCGCAGGATCGGTACCACGGTGATCTTCTTGCCGGCGATCTTCTCCACCTGCACGGTGCCGGCCCAGCCCTGGATCTCGCAGTTTTCCAGCGGCAGGTCGTTGGTCGCCTCGTAGGTGAGCAGGGCGCCCACTTCCTGGGCCAGTTCGCGGAAGTTCTTCGTGCTGATGTCGGCGCGGCGCATCAGGCCGAGTTTGTGGCGGATCAGCGGATGGCGGATCTCACGGATGGGCATGCGGGGTCTCCGGGGAGGGCGGCTAATATTCTGGCTAGAGTAAAGCACTGCTCATGCGAGCAAGAAGCCGCGAAGTTTACCGATTAGCCTGAGCAAGTGGTCAGAAAACATGCGGCCAGGCTTGCCCTGACGCCTGAGTCTGAGTACCTTTGCCGGCCATTTTTTAACCAGCCTTTGTTACCGTTCCGGAGAACACCATGTCCGCCGACCTCGCCCACATCCGCCAAGTCATGGCCGAAGCCGATTGCCTGTACACCGACGCCCAGGTCGAAGCAGCCATTGCGCAGGTGGCCGAGGCCATCAATGGCGAGCTGGCCGAGAGCAATCCGGTGGTGTTCTGCGTCATGAACGGCGGCCTGATCTTCGCCGGCAAGCTGCTGCCCAAGCTGGGCTTCCCGCTGGAGCTGTCGTACCTGCACGCCACTCGCTACCGCAGCGAAACCACTGGCGGCGAGCTGTTCTGGAAGGCCAAGCCGGAAATCTCGTTCATCGACCGTGAAGTGCTGATCATCGACGACATCCTCGATGAAGGGCACACCCTGTCGGCCATCATCGAGTTCTGCAAGCACGCTGGCGCCACCAAGGTGCACACCGCCGTACTGATCGACAAGGTTCACGACCGCAAAGCGCGCCCGGACCTCAAGGCCAACTACGTCGGCCTGCCATGCGAAGACCGCTTCATCTTCGGCTACGGCATGGACTACAAGGGCTACTGGCGCAACGCCGCCGGCATCTTCGCGGTCAAGGGTCTGTAATTTGCGCCCCGCGGCGTTTTTCGACCAAAGCCTGTTCGCCAGCCTGGCGCAACAGGCTGCGGCCAGCCCGCGGCAGCGTACTCATCACAATTTCCACGCCATGGAAGAGCCCTGCCACCGCCTGGCGGTAGGGCTGCAGCCCGACACCTATATAGCGCCGCATCGCCACCTGGCGGCGGACAAGGCCGAAACCCTGCTGGTGCTGCAAGGCCGCCTCGGCCTGCTGCTATTCGGCGAAGACGGCGAACTGCAGCAAACCCGCTTGCTCGAAGCTGGCGGCGAGTGTGTCGGCGTCGACCTGGCGCCCGGGCAGTTCCATGCCCTGGTGGTGCTGGCGGCGGATTCGATATTGTTCGAGTGCAAGGCCGGCCCTTATCGCCCGCTAGCCGAAGGCGAGCAGGCCACCTGGGCACCCCGTGAGGGCGAAGCCGGCGTGGTCGACTACCTGGCCTGGATGCGCGCGCAGTTCAGCACCTGATCTCCATTCTTTAGCGCAATCTTCCTTGGCACGGACGGGCAAAGCCCGGTCTGTTCGTTACGTTGCCCGTAAAGGATTCCTTCGTCGCGTTGAGCGCGCTGGCGGGCAAGGGTAAACTGCCGGCCCCGTGATGCCCGCTGAGCTGGAGTGCGTGATGCGTAAAGACAAGAAACAGGTGATTGGCGAAGAAATCAGCGACGAGTCGATCAAGCTGTTCCTCTCGGTCGAACCGGCCGATGCCACGCCACCCTCGCTGCACAAGCTGGTCAAGGCCTATCGTGGCCTGCGTATCGACGATTTCGAGCGTTTCCTCGGCTTTTTCAAGGAAGCCGGCTACGACCTGAATGCCCGGGACGCCCAAGGCCAGGATTTCATCGCCCTGATCCAGGATCAGCGCCTGGCCGAGCCCTATGTCGAGGCGATCAAGGCCGCACGCGGCTGATTTGGCCAATAAACAGGATCGGCGGATGTTATCGGCGCAATTTTTGCGTCTGAAAATGCGTCATTAATGGTATTGTGCGCGCCGGAAAAACCGTCCGACAAAGGTCGGAGTGCGCCCGTTCTGCGGGTGACGACGGTTGCGAAGTTCGAGCCCATGGGCTGCCCACAGGTGGCCATGGCAAATGGCGGTGCGAAGGATCGGGTCAGGCTGCGTCAACGGCCCCTGGTCATCGCCCGGCGATATTCCAGGCACCTGTCTGGCTGTCAGTGATTAGTGGTTGATGCGCGGCTCAAAAGGTCGATGTCATCAATTTGGTACTGCAGATCTTGGAGAAGCGTTAATGACGCAAGTCAATCACGAAACTGTGGATGTGCTGCTGGTCGGCGCTGGCATCATGAGCGCCACCCTGGCGGTGCTGCTCAAGGAGCTCGATCCCAGCCTCAAGCTGGAAATCGCCGAGCTGCGCTCTTCCGGCGCCATCGAAAGTTCCAACCCGTGGAACAACGCCGGTACCGGCCACGCCGGCCTCTGTGAACTGAACTACACCCCGCAGGCGGCGGATGGTTCGGTCGACATCAAGAAGGCCGTGCAGATCAACACCCAGTTCGAAGTCTCCAAGCAGTTCTGGTCCTACTTGTGTGGCAAGGGCAACTTCGGCTCGCCGCGCAACTTCATCAACCCGGTACCGCACCTGAGTTTCGTGCGTGGCGAGAAGGACGTGGGCTTCCTCAAGACCCGTCACGCCGCACTGAGCCAGCACCATGCCTTCGCTGACATGGAATACAGCGAAGACCAGGCCGCCATGGTTGAGTGGATGCCGCTGATGATGCAGGGCCGCGATGCCAGTGAGCGCATCGCCGCGACCCGTTCGCTGAACGGCACCGACGTCAACTTCGGTGCGCTGACCAACCAGCTGCTGCAATACCTGGCTGGCCAGGACGGCGTCAACGTCAGCTACAACCAGAAAGTCACCGGCCTCAAGCGCAATGGCCAGGGCTGGTCGGCCGAGATCAAGAACAGCAAGACTGGCGCCCAGCGCGAAGTCTCTGCCAAGTTCGTCTTCCTCGGCGCCGGCGGTGGCGCACTGCCGCTGTTGCAGATGTCCGGCATTCCGGAAGGCAAGGGCTTCGGCGGCTTCCCGGTGAGCGGCCAGTGGCTGCGCTGTGACAACCCTGAAGTGGTCAAGCTGCACCAGGCCAAGGTCTACAGCCAGGCCGAAGTCGGTGCGCCGCCCATGTCCGTGCCGCACCTCGACACCCGTGTGGTCGACGGCAAGACCTCGCTGCTGTTCGGCCCCTACGCCGGCTTCACCACCAAGTTCCTCAAGTACGGTTCGTTCCTCGACCTGCCGCTGTCGGTACGGCCGAGCAACATCGGCCCGATGCTGGCCGTGGCCCGTGATAACTTCGACCTGACCCGCTACCTGGTCAAGGAAGTGCTGCAGTCCCAGGACCAGCGCCTGGATGCCCTGCGCAAGTTCTACCCGCAGGTCAAAGCCGAGGACTGGAGCCTGGAAGTGGCCGGTCAGCGCGTGCAGATCATCAAGAAGGACGCGAAGAAGGGCGGCATCCTGCAGTTCGGTACCGAGCTGGTCTCGGCCGAGGACGGCACCATCGCCGCCCTGCTGGGCGCATCGCCTGGCGCTTCGGTGACCGTGTCGATCATGCTCAACCTGATCGAACGCTGCTTCGCCGAGCAGGCTGGCAGCGAGGCCTGGGCGGCCAAGCTCAAGGAAATCTTCCCGGCCCGTGAAAAGGTCCTGGAAGACGATGCCGAGCTGTACCGTCAGGTCAGCGCCCAGACCGGCGCGAACCTGCAGCTCAACGGCTGAGTGCTCCGCACATAAAAAAACCGCCTCTCGGGGCGGTTTTTTTATGCCTGCATGTTCATGCCGCCAGCGCCGGGCTGGGGCGTTGCGTGGCGGCGCGTGGGCGCAGGATGGCCTGTGCTGGCAGGGCCTGGCCGATCCAGTGTGGCTGGATGTTCTCAACCTCTACCCAGCCGCTCTGGGTCGGCAGGTTGCGCGACTGGCGCAGGGCGCGGCAGATGCCACGGTTGTCCAGCAGGGCGTAACAGCGCATGCGCGCGGCGGGGATCAACAGGTTCCACAGGCTCATCATCATGCTTTCCTCTTCGAGTGTCGGATGGTTATCGCACGATGCGGTGACAGCCCCGTGACAGCGGAACCCGCTGCTGCACGGTGCGGTCAGAAAAGCAGATGCCAGCGCCCGTGGGCGCTGGGTATACTGCCGGCCACTCGCATACCCCCTTATCTTTTCTGGAGAGATCAAGCATGAAAAATCGTGCGCTGTTCGGTCTGATCGCCCTGCTCGGCCTGAGCCTGGTCGGTTGTGCCCACAGCCCGCAGCAACTGCGGCCACAACCCCGGATCACCGCTCAGTTGGCGGCAGTGGGCCAGGGGCAGCCCGTGGTTGTGCGGGTGGTTGACGGTCGCCAGTCGCCGGTGCTTGGCACCCGTGGCGGTCTCTACCCGGAAACCAGCGCGATCAGCGTGCAAGGCCAGGACATCCTGCCGCGCCTGCAGACCGAGGCCGAAGCCGCCGTGCGCCTGCTTGGTTTCACCCCGTCGCAGAATGCCTACAACGCGCCGCAGCTGACCCTGACCCTGGCCGACCTCAAGTACCAGTCGCCCAAGGACGGCAGCTACGTGACCGAGGCCAATATCAGTGCCAGCTTCCGTGCCGACGTACAGAACAGCAATCGTCGCTACAGTGGCCGTTATGGCGCTTCGCTGAACCAGCGTTTCGGCATGGCGCCTAACCAGGAGACCAACAGCAAGCTGGTCGGCGACGTGCTCAGCGATGCTCTGACCCGTACCTTCAAGGACCCGGTCATCGGCCAGTTGCTCAACGGCCAGTAACGCGTCTGTTGCAAATGAAAAGCCCGGCCAAGTGCCGGGCTTTTGCTTGTGTCAGGCGGCGTCCTGGTACAGCTGCGGCAGGCTGATGCCGGTCTTCTCGTCGATATCCGGCAGGTCGTAATGCTCGTGGCCGCCCAGGGCGCAGTAGGCCAGCCAGTGGTGATCCTGCACATTGATTGATAGCTCATCGACCAGCCAGATGGTGTCTATATCGTCCAGTGAGTCGATCAAGTAGTCGCGATCCTGCGGTTGTGCACTGAGCATGCTGCGAGTCTCCCTAGTTTGATGGTTGCCGGGCTGCTGTGGGGTAGTCGGGCAATAGCCAAACATAGTCGACGAAGATGACAGCCTTCAGATGGATTCGGAATTGACCCAGTGCCAGCCGCTACATTCGTCGGAAACGACAGCCGTGGCAGCAGGCCTTCGGTAGAATCCGCGACCGTATTCTGACTGCCGCCCCCTTGCGGGTGCTGCTTATCCCTTCTTACGGCCCGCCCGCGGGCCACCTGAGGTTGACGATGTCGCTGCAGGCTCTCTGGTCGTTGTTTCTGGCTCACCCGGCGCAAGTCGTGAATGGGCTGGCGTTGTTCTTTGCGGTTGCCGGTAGCTGGTTGCTGCTGGCCACCCGCGTGCGCGAGCAGCGTTCCGTGGCCCGCCTGGTGGCTTCCAGTGAGCTGGACGAGATGGAAGAGGAAGCCTCCCTGCAGGACGAGGCGACGCAGCGTCTCAATCGCTTCTTCTATGGCTTCGGCGGCGCCACCCTGGGCGTCGCGCTGCTGTTGTCCTGGGGCAGCACCGCACTCTGAGCCGTTTTCGGCCATTGCTCCGGCCGGCTGCTGCCCTTTCAGGCCCCGATCAGCGTGCACTCATCACAAAGATGGATGCACTTGGTCAGGGGCAAATGCCCATTCATCCTTTTTTCCGTCATCCCTCTTTGAGTCGGTCTGGTCGACTTTCCTCCAGTCCGTTGCGCGCGACTGTGGCTGCTCCTCTGTCATCGACTGCTGCAAGAGTGCACTAATAGGTTGTCAACGCTGGCTCGCTAGTTCCCCCTTGTTCTCCCCATGGCCTAGACCCTGTTGCTTGAATGCCTATTTGGCGTGACTTTACAGTCATATTAATTGCCTGACTTGTGGCGACTAAAAGGCCGAACTAAGCGTTTTTTTATAATGTTCAATTTTATTTTATACGCCGATTTTAGTTGGCCTTTAGCCGTGATCCGGCAGCGGGCAAGTGTGACCGTCATCAACTTTGCTGCGCGTGGCCGGAAATTGGCGTGTTGACAGTGGTTCATCGATAAAAATAGGATGCGCCAGCTTTATCGAAGCACTAAAGCGGGTAGCAGGAAGTCACTCGCAAAAAAAACAATAATTAAATTCAGCAGTGTTCAGGCTTTTTTTGGCTTTTGGCAATGCGGGGGAAGAAGGGATGCGCTTTTCTGGTATTTCCTTCGGGTTGATCCTTGGTCTGTTGATGGTGCCGTTTTCGGTATTGGCAACGGATGTCGAGGCAATGCCCGAAGTTCAAGTTGTCAACTCTGCAAGCACACCGGAAGATACTCGCGCGGTCGATATTATTCGGCGTGCCGATCGTATTCGTGCACCGGCTCAGCCGTTCCGCTATGCGCTGACGCTGGTGGAAATGAAAGGCGATCAGGAAGTTGCCCGGCAGAGTCTCGATGTGGCCATGCGTTTCTATAAGGAAACCGCCGAACAGCCAGGCGATGCGCGGGCGCTGGTGCGCTTTGTCGATCCACCCAGTGAGCGTGGTAAATCGCTGCTGTCGATCTTCGATAAACTCTGGTACTACGAGCCGAAGTTGCGCCGGCCGATTCCCATCTCGCACCAGCAGCGCTTGGTCGGGCAAGTATCGAATGGCGATGTAGTCGCCACTGACTTCGATCTCTCTTATATCGCCAAACTGGCGGGCACTGAAGACTGTGCCGGGCGTAGTTGCTATCGCCTGGAGTTGCAGCGACGCTGGGCCTATGTCACCTATCCGCAGATTACCTATTGGGTCGATACGCAGAATTACCACCCGTACAAGGCCGAGTTTCTGTCGAGCAATGGCAAAGTACTTAAGCGCGCCTGGTACCGCGATTATAAGCTGGCCCTGGGTGTCGAGCGTCCGCACGAAATCTATATCGAAGACAGTCTGCAGAAAGAGCAGTACACGCGCATGTTGTATTCCGATGTGCGGTTAGAGGAAGTACCGGAAGCCTATTTCCAGAAAGAGTACTTGCTGCGTTTGCGTTAAATAATTTCGACGAAAACGATAGGTATTCCGATGCAACGGAAGTGGCTTCGCTTTGCCCTGGTTTTGGGCCCGTTACTGCTCGTCAGTGGCCTGGCCAGAGGGCTGGAGTGCAATGCCGGAGGCTTTGCCGGGGTGGAAGGCGGGCGTTCCCTGGCGCGGGATGCGCGGCTCAACCCGGATGAGGATTTCAGCCGCAGCATGGGGCTTTTATCAAGCTATGCCGAGGTGGATGGGGATTGTGCGGCGAGCACCATGAAGTTGCATTTCAATGGCTATGGCGAACGCTTGGAAAGTTATGGCGATAGCGGCGTTGCTCAGGAGCAGGATGGCCATGAATACCGTGGCTTTGTACGTGAAGCGTACCTGTCGCTGAGTCCCAACGAGTCGCTGTTTGTTGATGTTGGCAAGAAAGATATTCGCAACGGGCAGTTCTTCTTCGTCAGTCCGTTGGATTTTTTGCAAAACCCCAGTAATTACGCATCACGGGGTGTCAGTAATGCCTTGGGGGTGTCCTGGCGCGATACCTACCGGGAAGGTTCACTGGTGGCGCAAAGTTCCTGGTTCAGTCAGAGCGGTACGCTGGAATTGGCGGTTATTCCACAATTGGCCAATGCGCCGGAAGAGGGAAGAGTTGCCGAGTGGAGTAGTGCGCAGCGCACCAACTCGACAGAGCGTTATTACGCGTCATACACCACGGCGGTACTGGAGGACTTTAATCCGCGCCTGGTCATGGTCGGCGGCGAGAACATGGGCTTGGGTGTCGGGACCAGCGGTTTTCTCAATGATGACTGGATACTCAATGTGGAGCTCTCGGTCAGTGATCAGAGTCCACTGCGCGAGCCAGGCAGCGGGGCGCTGCGAAAGTTGCAGTTGTTACAGTTTCCACAAGCCGACGAGTTGTTTGTGGAACAGTCAAAGGATGAGTTCTATCAGTTTGGTGCGGGCCTGCGTTACACCACGGAAAGCAACGTGGCGATCTCCCTGGAGTATCTGCTCCAGGACCAGGGCTGGGGCAAGGACGACTGGGGTACTTATTTCGATACGCTTGAGTTTAACGAGTCGGCGTATCAGGCAAGTGGTTTCGAGCTGTATCGCGGTTATCAGTTATTGGCCGTGCAGGAGGCCGATAACATGGCCCGGCGCGATGTGCTGTTGGGACGTCAATATCTGATGTCGCACCTCGACAAGAGCAACTCTGAGTTGCGCAGTCTGTCGTGGGAAAGTTCGACGATTTATAACGTCGAAGATCAGAGTTTCACCGTCAATGTGCATCTGTCTTCGCAACTGAGCCGGCATTTCGAAGTGTATGTCGGTGGCGCTTATCTGGGTGGTCCGGATAGAAGCGAATTTGGTCGATTGGGAACGAGTGGGGTGGGCTATGCCGGCATACGAACAATCTGGTAACGCAGCACAAGGTCTGGTCCTGCTGTTTCCCGGGCAGGGCACGCAACATATCGGCATGGGCAGCGAGGTCTGCGATACCTCGCCGGCCACCACGCAGGTCTGGGATTGCGCCAGTGACATCGCCGGCTTCGACGTGCGCCGCCTGTGCATGAAGGGCCCCATGCCCAAACTGGACAAGACCGAGTACCAGCAGGTGGCTGTGACCACGGTGAATATCGCCAGCCTGGTGGCCCTGCGCGACAAGACCGAGGTCGGTGAACTGGCAGTGGCCGGGCACAGCGTCGGCGAGTTCTCCGCGCTGTATGCCGCCGGCGTGCTGGGGCTGGAGGATGTGTTCCGTGGCGTGGCCGCCCGTGGCCGGATCATGCAGGCGCTGGCCGAGCAGACCGATGGCGCCATGTATGCGATCAAGGGCATCGACCGCGACACCATCGCAGCCCTGATCGCGACTCACGAACTGGCCGACGGCATCACCGTGGCCAACGACAACTCGCCGCGCCAGCAGGTGATCTCCGGCTACAAATCCAGCCTCAAGGAGCTGTTGCCGGCTTTGCTGCGGGCTGGCTACGAGCAGGTCAAGCTGCCGGTCAACGGAGCCTGGCACAGCTCGCTGATGCTGCTCGGGCGCGAGGATTTCCAGGCGGTGATCGACGGCCTGGTGTTCGCCGAGCCGCAGGTCGCGCTGTTCACCAACCAGGCTGCCGCGCCAGTGGCGTCCCTGGCCCAGATCCGCGAAGACCTGGTGACCAACCTGTACTCCACCGTGCGCTGGCGAGAAACCATCCAGGCCCTGGCCGCCAGCGGTTTCAGCCGTTTCCTCGAGGTCGGGCCGAAAAAAGTACTGGGCCGCCTGCTGCTGGATTTCAGCGAGCTGCAACCCCAACCCCAGGTGCGTCATGTGAGCGACATCCTCGCTCCGGCGCTGGCCGAGTGACGGACTGAGAGCGCCCATGCTGCCCACTTTTCAGCGACATACCGGTCGTTACGCCTTTGGCCTCTGGCTGGGGCTCAGCCTGCTGTGCCTGCTGCTGACCTTCGCCCTGGTACGCAATGCGCCGCAGCTCGATGCATTGGCGCTGTTGCTGGCGGGTATCGCCATCAGTTTCGCCGCCACCCTGGGCGCCGTGCGCGATGCGCCGGGTTACTGGATCTACGCTGCGCGCTCGCTGAAGTTCATGCCGAGCCAGGGTGAGATGGCCCATCTGCACCAGCTGCGCGTCACACCGCTGATCGGCTGGCTCAACCCGTGGAATCAGCCTTACGTCCTGCCGACGCTGATCAGCCTGCTGGTTGCGTTGCTGCTGCTGGCGGGTCAGGCGCTCTGGCCCACGCACCTCGCGCTGCTCGCCGGGGTGGTGCTGTGCATCGCGTTACCGCTGCTGCTGAGCGTTGTGCTGGCCGGTAGCGCCCCTTACTTCATGGCCCTGTCCAGCCCCGAAGGCGAGACTGCGCTGGGTGGCAGCTCGCGGCGCCAACTGGATGCGCGGCGCTATCGCCTGGAGGACCTGGGCATCAGCCTGCTGCTGACTTTGGCGCTGATCTGGCCGCTGCAGGACAAGCCGGCCTTCAGCCTGCAGGCGGGCTACGGCACGCCCGAATTCATCGTCGCGGCGGTGATTCTCGGCTGGATCGCGGCCTTCTTCAGCCTGTTCGGCGCGCGGCGCTCGCGGCTGTTCTCGCTGGTCGGCGAGCAGCTGTCGAGCCTGGTGCGCAGCGAAACACCGGATACCCGGCAGGCCTCCGGCCTGCTGCTGCGCCATGCCTTTTACGCCCTGGTGATCGCCATCTGGGCCATCGCCCTGTGCCTGCTGCTCGCGGCGCTGCCACTGCGGGTGCCGTTCCCGCTGTTCTGCGCCTTGTTGCTGGCCGCCCAGGGCTGGGCCTTCTGGCGCGAGCGCGGTTTGACCTTGCAGCGCGATCACCACCAGGCCCGCCAGTACATCGACGAAATGGGCGTGCTACCGGTCGCGGCCGGCATGCCGCAGAGGCCATAGGGAAACGCCATGCATATCGGCATCGACATCGTGGATATCGAGCGTATCCGCACGGCCAGCCAGCGCAGCGGCGAAGGTTTCATGACGCGGGTCTACACCGCGCAGGAGCGGGATTACATCGGTGACGCCGAGGCCAACGCCGAGCGTGCGGCGGGAATCTGGGCGGCCAAGGAGGCTGCGGTAAAGGCGCTGGGTACGGGATTTCGCGACGGCATCCTGTTTCACGACCTGCAGATCGAACATGAGGAAACGGGGCGGCCTTACCTGGTATTCGCCGGCCGTTTTCTCGACGTCATGCAGCAGTCAGGACTGACTGCGGCGAGTTTGAGCATATCCCACTGCGCTACGCACGCAGTGGCGGCAGTTGTGCTCGGTTGATAACGGAAGCAAGCAAAGGTTAGGGCAATGGCAACGTATGCGGATTTGCAGGGGAAGGTCGCTCTGGTGACCGGTGCAAGTGGCGATATCGGGCTGGCGGTATGCGAGAAGCTGCTGGAAGACGGTTGCAAGGTGTACGCCACCTACAACAGCAACCCGGCGCGTCTGGGCGAGCTGGCGGATCGCCAGGCGTTCGCCGGGCGTGTGGTGGCACTCAAGTGCGACATCACCAACAAGGATGAACTGGAAGCGGCCATGGCCACCATCGAGGCCGCCGACGGCAAGCTCGATGTGCTGGTCAACAACGCCGGCAAGTACCGCGACAACCTGTTCTCGCTGATGGAGTACGAGGAATTCGACGACGTCATCAAGACCAACCTGTACGGCACGTTCATGGCCACCAAGGCGGCGCTGCGCATGCTGCGCAAGGCCAAGCTGGCGGCTGTGGTCAACGTCTCGTCGATTGCCGGCATGACCAACAGTTTCGGCCAGACCAACTACAGCTCGGCCAAGGCCGGACTGATCGGCTTCACCCGCACCCTGGCTGCCGAACTGGGCTCCAAGGGCGTACGAGTGAACGCCGTGGCCCCAGGCCTGATCGAGTCGGTGATGACCAAGCGCGTACCGCGCAACGTGATCCGTCAGACCGTTTCGGTGATCCCGCTGCAGCGCATGGGTGAAACCCGTGAAGTGGCAGAAGCGATCGCTTTCCTGTGTTCCAGCTCTTCGAGCTATGTCGTCGGCCAGACACTGGTGGTCGATGGCGGCCTGATCATGCGTTAAGGAGGACCTATGGCCGATTCCGAAGATAGTCTCGTTAGCCCCGCCATGCTCATGAAGATGGGCCCCTGGCGTTACCCGTTTTTCCTGGTCGACAAGATCTGCGAGTTCAAGCGCGGCTCGCGTGGCTACATCACCGCGGTAAAGAACATTTCGTTCAACGAACCGCAGTTCACTGGGCACTTTCCCGAGAGCCCGATCATGCCTGGCGTGCTGATCGCCGAGGCAATGGGCCAGACCAGCGACTACCTGACCCTGCTCACCGCCTTCTGCGAGGAATACGAGCAGCGTTTCGAGTGTGATCTGTCCGCCCGTCGCGACCTGCAGAAGGCCCTGCACTCCGAGGAAGGCATGGCAATCATCGCCGGTGTGCGCAAGAAGTGGGGCGGTGTGCTGGCCTCCCAGGACCTCAAGTACAAGAGCGTGGTGGTGCCCGGCGACACCCTGTTCATGCGCAGCGAGCTGGTCATGAAGGACCCGGCCGGCTTCAGCCATTTCAAGGTCGAGGCCCGCGTCGGTCGGCGAGTGACCACCACCGGCAAGCTCGCCAACTTCTGGTTCGACATGAGCAAGCCGCTCAACTACCCGGGTTAAACCCACTTCAGCGAGGAAGCACGACATGGACAAGCAACTGCAAGAAGCCATCAGCCAGCGCCGGGAAGTCCTGGACAAGCTCAAGGACAGCCTGATCGACCGCCTCAACCTGTATCAGGCCCGTGCGCAGATCGATGACGACACCCCGCTGTTCGGCAGCGGCCTGAAGCTCGACTCGGTGGATGCCACCGAGCTGGTGGTGATGCTCGACGAGGAGTTCGGCGTGCGCGTATCCGAGGGCGACGACCCGTCCTACATGCGCAACGTCAATTCGCTGGCTTCGTTCATCCTCAAGCGCCAGGCTGCCGCTGCCGCCTGATCGGCCGGTAAACGGACCTCTGCCACCCACTTATTGCAAGGAGATCTCCCATGACTCTGGAATCCGTTCACCAAGCCGGCGGCGCCACTTTCGGCGAGCGCAATGGCATCCGCATTCCGCTGCACTACGGCCGTCCGGCCGAAGAACACCAGGCCTCGCGCCAGAACATTCTGATGGTCGACTACAGCCATTTCGGCATCGTCGAAGTGCAGGGCGACGACGGCTACGACTTCCTCAACCGCGTGCTCGGCGGCGACCTCTCGGTGATCCGCGACGAGCAGGCGCTGTACACCCTGCTGCTCAACGACAAGGGCCAGATCGTCACCGACCTCTATGTACTGTGCGACGACGAGCGCTTCCTGCTGGTGTCCGAGTGGCTGCGTGGCGACAAGCTGGCCGCCAGCCTGCAGGCCCTGGTTGGCGAGGAAGAGGTGCAGATCGCCTCGCAGGACGAGCAGCTGTCCACCACCCTGTTCGAAGGTCCCTACAGCTGGGAACTGATGTCCGAGCTGTTCGGCTTCGACGTGCTCGGCCTGCCGTTCCTCGAGTTCATGCACGTGGATGGCTCCATCCTGTTCCGCGCCGGCAAGCATGGCGAGTTCGCCTACAAGGTGCTGACCGCCAAGGATGCCACCGCCGACCTGTGGCAGCGTGCCGAAGAGGCCGGTGCCAAGTTCGACCTGAAGAAGGGCGGCATCGACTTCCAGCTCAAATCGCGCCTGGAAAACCCCTGCTGGGACCCGGGCCTGGTCGGCGAATTCAGCCACTGCCCGATCGAGCTGCAGCTGCAGTGGGCGGTGCGTTACGACAAGGACGAGTTCGTCGGTCGCGAGGCGCTGCTGAGCAAGCTGGAAGACGGCGCCAAGACCCGCGTGGTCGGCTTCGTGGTCAAGGGTGACGCCGCGGCGGCGAATATCGGCGACTCGGTGTACAGCGGCGAGCAGAAGATCGGCACCGTCATCACCCTGGGCCACTCCGTGGGTGTCGACGCCTATGTCGGCCAGGCCCTGCTGGACAGCGACTATGCCTATGCCGGCATCGACCAGTACGCCATTGGCGTAGCGGCCGAGCGCATCGCCATCAGCACCGCGGCGATTCCGTTCCTGCAGAACGTCAGCTTCCTGGTCAACCCGGCCGAGCACAGCTATGTCGACCCGTCGCGGCCGAAGAGCGTGCTGGAGCAGCAGGCGCAGGCATAACAACAAGCAATCAATCACAGCCAGGGGCCGTCCGCGGGGCGGCCCCGACGCTGTTGCGAGCCGTACAGGAGTCGGGAAATGGTCAAGCGCAAGCGGGTAGTGGTCACAGGGATGGGCGTGCTGACGGCGTTGGGCAGCACGGTGGAGGCGTTTCGCGAGGGGCTGCTGGCGGGCGAGTCGGCGATCCGGCCGAGCGAGCATTTCCGCCAGTATTTCGACGACGCCCTGGCCTGCGAAGTGCTGCAGGACGTGCACTACGAAGGCATCGACGCCGAACGCCTGCCCGAGCTGGATCGCACCGTACTGTGGGGCTACAAGGTCGGCCGCGATGCCTTGCAGCAGGCTGGCCTGCTCGGTGATGCGCTGCTGGATCGTACCAGCCTGGTGGTCGGGGTGTCCTCGGCCAGTGCCGAGGCGATCATGCCGCTGATCGAGAATCGCCCGCAGGACTTCTCCGTGCGCAAGATGGAAGTCTCCGGCAGCTTTGCCTCGATCTGCCCAGTGGTGACTTCGCTGCTCGGCCTCAAGGGCGGCTTCGAACTGGTAGCCACCGCCTGCACGGCGAGCACCAATGCCATCGGCATCGGCTTCGACCAGATCCAGAACAACAAGAACCCGGTAGCGCTGATCGTCGGTTCCGACCCGGTCTACCTGCCCACTTTCGCCGGTTTCTATGCGCTCAAGGCGATGCGCGAAGAGGCCTGCTGCCCGTTCTCCGGTACTCCGGGGATGTCCGTCGGTGAAGGCGCCGGCGCCCTGGTGCTGGAGGAGTACGAGCACGCCAAGGCGCGTGGCGCGACCATCTATGGCGAGATCATCGGCTACGCCACCAGCTCCGACGCGCACCACGAGACCGCGCCGGACCCACGTGCCGAAGGCGCCACCCTGGTGATGCGCTCGGCCCTGGCCAACGCCGGCGTCGAGCCGCACGACATCCACTACATCAACGCCCACGGCACTGGCACCGAAGCCAACGACCGCGCGGAAACCCTGGCAATGAAGAAGGTGTTCGCCAATATCGGCGACATACCGGTCAGTTCGACCAAGTCCTACTTCGGCCACAACATCGGCTCGGCCGGGATCATCGAGATGATTGCCTGCCTGACCACCCTGCCCACCGGCAAGGTGCTGCCGACCCTGAACTTCGGCGTGCCGCGCACCGGCTGCGACCTCAACTACGTGCCCAACGAGTTCCAGCAGCACGACGTCAAGCTGTTCATGAAGAACAACTATGCCTTTGGCGGCAACAACTGCAGCATCGTCTCCTCGGTCAAGCCCGAGCAGGTGGCGCAGAGCGAATACCGCCCGCGCCGCGTGGTCATCACCGGCATGGGCGCACTCAGCTCCCTCGGCTATGGCCCGCAGCAGATCAGCCAGCGCGCCCTGGCTGGCGATTCCGGTTCGGTACTGGTGGCCGCCGGCGACTGGCTGGAGGCCAGCGGCGAGCGCCAGGAATACGCGAAGATCCTCGCCGCCAACCCAAGCCTGAGCGAACGCCTGGCCGGTCTCAGCGACGGCGATGTGCGCGCCCTGCAGTTCCGCGCCCACGAGATCCGCGACATCGAGCCGCGCAAGCACCTGAAGAACTTCGACTCGCGCAAGGCCAGCAAGATCGCCACCTACGCGCTGCTGGCCGTGGAGCAGGCGCTGCAGAGTGGCGGGCGCAAGATCCGTCATGGTGACACCGACGTGGCGCTGATCATGGGCATGTCCAAGGGCCCGCAGGCCACCGTGGCCAAGTACGCCCAGAGTTTGCACCCGGACCCACGCCGCGCCCGCACCTTCGAGTTCCCCTCGGCGCTGATGAACTCCATCGCCACCTTCTGTGCCATCGCCAAAGGCATGAAGGGCTACAACACCACCTTGTCGACCGGCTACAACGCCGCCTTCGGTGCACTGTTCTACGGCTACGAGCTGGTGCGCCAGGGCCTGCAGAACCAGGCCCTGGTCGGCGGCGCCGACGAGAACGCCTATTCCGCAGCGCTGATGTCGCAGGCTGGCAGCAGCCGGCAGAGCTGGTGCAGCGACGCCGAGGCGTTCCAGGTCTACGGCGCCGAGGCCAGCGGTTTCACCCTGGGCGAAGGCGCGGCGGTAGCCATGCTGGAAGATGCTGAGGCCGCCACTGCACGCGGCGCCGAGATTCTCGCCGAGATGATCGGCTACGGCCGTGCCTGCGACGCCGCTTATCCCGGCGAGTCGGCACTGGCTGGCGGCAACGCGATGAGCGCGGCGATCCGTCAGGCCCTGGCCGAAGCGGGCCTGCAGGCCAACCAGGTCGACCTGATCTGCGGCACCAGCTGGGGCGTATCGGAAAGTGCGGAGAAGGAACTGGGAGCGATCCGCGAAGTGTTCGGCGCGGCCAGCCGCGAGGTGCCGCTGGTCAATTACAACGGTCACTTCGGTTTCGTCGAATCGGCTGCCGGTCTGCTCAACCTGTCACTGGTGCTGGAAGCTATGCGCAGTGGGGTGATCGCGCCGATCCCCTTCACCCGCGACTACTGTGCCGAGGACATCGCCTTCGTCCGCGAACCGCTGCAGCGCCAGGTGCGCCATGCCCTGGTGATCGGCGCCTCGGAAGGCGGCAACAACTACGCCGTGGTTGTGCGCAAGGGGACAGCCGATGCCTGATTGCAGGCGTGCGCAGGTCAGCGGCGTGGGGGTGTTCAACGCCCTCGGCGCCGACCGCCCAGCCCTGGTGAAAGCCCTGAGCGAACAACGCCTGGGGCCGCGCCAGGCGTATTTCCGCAGCGACAGCGAGGCGCAGCAGCAGGGCATGTTGTTCAACCCCCAGCAGGTAGCCATGCCGGCCCTGCCGGGGGCGCGCAAGGCGCTGACGGGTGGCGATGCACAGAGCGCGGTACAGCTGCTGGAACGGGTGATCGACGAAGCCCTGGCGCATGCCGGGCTGGCACGCTCCGCCCTGGCTGGCCAGGCGGTGCAGCTGTATATCGGCGGTCAGGGCGTGCAGCCGGACATCATGAAGTTCACTGCCTACCTGCAGCGCAACGACCGTGAAGACCTGCAGTTCAATCCTGGCATC
>JBOFCR010000198.1:0-64772 GCA_051646165.1 Pseudomonas sp.
GTCCGGTTTAGAAGGAGTTGATCAGGGTATCGAACAGGCTACGCGCGACTTGGATGATCTGCGCGGAAGCCTGGTAATACTGCTCGAATTGAATCAGCTTGGCCGCTTCCTCATCGAGGTTCACCGCCGACACCGAGTCGCGGTTGTCGGTGGCCTGCTTGAGGATGGCCGAGGTCGCTTCGCCGTCCACTCGCGCCTGGCTGGTCAGGGTGCCGACCCGCTCTACCAGATCCCCATAGGCGTCAGTAAAACTCGCACCCGTGGTGGTAGGGAAGTTCGGATCGATACCGACTGTCGATTTGCTCTGCAGTTCGGCCAGTTTCAGGGCATTGCGGTTATCCGAAACGCCGTTGGTATTGAAAGACACGGTGAAGTTGTCACCCGTGCTCGGTCGACCGCTGATGGTGAACTCGAACGTGAAGTCATCCGGTGGCGTACCCGCAGTGACCTGCTGGGTATTGTTCTGCCCCGGCACGATGGTATTGCTGCTGAGTACCGCACCGCCGGTATCCACCACGTCATAATCGGTCGCCGAGGTGAACACGATGCGCAGCGGTGGCGCCGTGCGCAGACTGTTCTCCATCGCGGCCTGAGCCGTGGCGTCATAGATGTCGATCTGAGTGATCAGGCTCGGCTGGGTGATGGTACCCGTGCCGATGTTCGCCGGACTGGTCTCCGACTTGAGCGGCGAGGCAAAAGCCAGCTCCTCGGCATTGGTCAGATCGGTTCGCACATGATCCGCGGCGTTACGGGTCGGCATGATGCGGAAACGGTCACCGGCGGCAAAGGTGCCGGATGCCACGTTCATCGAGAACCCATCGAACACCAGGGGCGTGCCGCTGGTGATGTCGTAGGGAGACGGTGCTGCGACCAGTGGCGTATCCGGATCAGCGTCGTCGTCGTACATCGCCGAGACCATCTGGCCGTCGGAAATCCGTCGCACCGTGTACTCGGTGGCACTGGTGAACTGCACTTCGTAATCGCTGGTGGTCAGCGTCGTGGTGTCTTCGATCAAGACATTGAGGTTGGCCGTCGTGTCGCTGTTGCCGATCCGCGCCAGACTGCGCTGGCCAATGATGGTTGGATCGTTGATGTCGCGAAACAGCGACTCGCCGAAGTTACCCTTGAGATCCAGGCCCTGGCCCAGCTGCGAGTTGACCTGGTCGGCGATCGACAGCGCCAGGCGCCCCACCGCGTTGAGAGACTCGTCCAGCACATCCTCGCGGTAGCGGATCAGCCCACCCATCTCGCCGCCGGTAATCAGTGAGGTGATGCCCTGTCGCGAACCGCCGCTGACAAACTGTACTTCGCTACGCAGCGGGTCGGAGGTACCCGGTACCACTTCCAGCCGGGCAGCGCTCGACCCTACCACCAGCGGCTGGCCGGAGCCGATGAACAGGTTGTAGGTATTGTCGTCCTGCGGCACCACCGTCACGCCGACAAACTCGGAAAGCTGACGCACGGCCTCTTCGCGAGCATCCAGCAGGTCATTGGGCTGCTGGCCGTTGGCCCCGGCAATGGCGATGGCGTCGTTGTAACCGGCAATCGAAGTGGCCAGCTGGTTGACCTGATCGGTCACCGCCGAGAGCTGCTTGTTGATGAACGCGTTCTGCTCGTACAGGCGGTCGTAGATGGTATTGAAACGCTTGGATAGCCCCTCGGCCTCTGACAGTACCAATTGCCGCGCCGGAATGTTGGCGGGGTCTTCGGCTGCGGTCTGCAGGGCTGCAAACAACTTCTGCATGCCGGGAGTGACGCCGGTGGTACTCCCCGCCAGCAGCGAGTCGAGCTGGTTGATCTGGTCCAGGTAAGCGCTCACGTCACTGTTCAGCGCCGTGCTGCTGCGCACCTGGGTGGTGAGGAATTCGTTGTAGATGCGCCGCACATCAACCAGGGTGGTACCGGAACCGATATAGCCCGCGCCGCTGAACTGCGGAATGCGAGTGGCCTGCACCGTGTCCTGCCGGGAGAACCCGGGCGTGTTGACGTTGGTGATGTTGTGGCCGGTGACTGCCAGCGACGTCTTGTTCGCGGCGAGCCCGGACAGGCCAATACTCAGTAGGTCAGCCATAACTCAGCCTCAGGTCCTCGTGGTCGAGCTGTCGGCGGTAGCGACAGACTGGTAGGTCTGCATGTGCCGGGCGATCTGCGCGATTTTGCGGGCGTACTGCGGGTCGGTGGCATAACCGGCCTCCTGCAGCTCGCGCACGAAGCGTTCCGGGTTATCGGTCGCATCCAGCGCTTCTTGATAACGGCCATTGCCCTGCAGGAAGCTCACGTAGTCGTTGAAGCTCTGCTGGAAGGAGTCGTAGGTGCGGAACGATGCCGCCTCCTTGACCGCCTTGCCGCCGTTGTATTCGGTGGTCAGCACCCGCGCCGACTCGCCTTCCCAGCCGCCATGGGCCTTGATGCCGAACAGGTTGTGGCTGCTGCTGCCATCGGCCTGCTGGATGATCGACTTGCCCCAGCCGGTTTCCAGTGCGGCCTGGGCCACCAGGTAGCGCGCATCCACGCCGATCTTCTTCGCCGCCTCCTCCGCCATCGGCAGCATGGTGGCGACGAAATCCTCGGCCGAGGAGAAGGCCGACTTGCCTTTGGCCAGCGGCGGCTGGGCTACGCGGCGGCCGCTGATGGCATCGCTGTTATCCAGGCTCAGCGGCTCGGCCGCGGTAACCGCCCTGGACTGCTCCGACACCCAGTCGGTAGCGGCCAGTGGCTGCCCCTCGGCCACCCCGCTGGCGGGCACGATGCCAGCCAGCAGGCGATCGGTCATCTTGCTCGGCAGGCTCAGGCGGCGCTGATTGAGTAGCTTGGAGTCGTCACGCACACCCTCTACCGCAGCACTTTTGAAGCCCGTTGCAGAAGCCGCCTCAGCAGCCATCTGCGGGAACGGGTTGACCCGCTCCTTGCCACCACCGGCGAGGTTGCTCAGCTGGCGCTCCAGCACGTCGGCCAGACCGATGCCGTTCTTGCTCTTGGACATGGTCACGGCCAGCTGCTGGTCGTACATGTCCTGGTAGGTCTTGCTCTCGTTGCTGTTCATGAAGTTGCCTTCGGCGAACACTTCGTTCGCCTTGCGCATGGCCTTCATCATTTCATTGACGAACAGCGACTCGAACTCCTGAGCCACTTTCTTGATGTTGCTGCTGCTGTCGCCACCCACCTTGAACTGATTGAGACGGTTCAGGTCGGTGTAGGCGCCGCTGTCGTAGGCTTTGCCAGCCCCTAGGCCGGCCGAGAGTCGAGAGTCCATCGCGCGTCCTCCTCAGATCACGATCAGGTCGGCCTGCAGGGCGCCGGCTTGCTTGAGCGCCTCCAGGATGGCCATCAGGTCGGAAGGAGCGGCACCTACCTGGTTCACCGCGCGGACGATCTCATCCAGACTGGTACCCGGACCGAACTTGAACATGGGCTTGGCTTCCTGGGTGGCATCCACCTTGGAATTGGGCACCACTGCGGTCTGCCCATTGGAGAACGCCCCTGGCTGGCTGACGATCGGGTCTTCGCTGATGGTCACGGTCAGGCTGCCGTGGGTCACCGCGGCCGGCTGCACCTTGACGTTCTGGCCGATGACGATGGTGCCGGTTCGCGAGTTGATGATGACCTTGGCCACCGCCTGCCCGGCTTCGACTTCGATGTTTTCCAGCACGGAGAGGTAGTCCACGCGCTGGTTGGGATCGAGTGGCGCGCTGACGCGGATCGAACCGCCGTCGATGGCCTGGGCCACGCCTGGGCCGAGCATGCTGTTGATCTGGTCGACGATGTTCTTCGCCGTGGTGAAGTCCGGACGGTTGAGGTTCAAGGTCAGGCTGTTGCCCTGATCGAAGCCGCTCGGCACCGGGCGCTCCACCGTAGCCCCGGCGGGAATCCGCCCGGCCGACGGAACGTTGACGGTAATCCGCGAACCATCGGCGCCACCGGCATCGAAGCCACCGACCACCAGGTTGCCCTGGGCCACGGCATACACGTTGCCGTCGATCCCCTTCAACGGCGCCAGCAGCAGGCTGCCGCCGCGCAGACTCTTGGAGTTGCCGATCGAGGAGATGGTCACGTCGAGGGTCTGCCCCGGCTTGGCGAAAGGCGGCAGCTCGGCATGAATGGATACGGCGGCAACGTTCTTCAGCTGCACATTGCCACCCCCGGCCGGCACCTTGATGCCGAACTGCGCCAGCATGTTGTTGAAGGTCTGCAGGGTGAATGGCGTCTGGGTGGTCTGGTCACCGGTGCCATTGAGGCCGACGACCAGGCCGTAGCCGATCAACTGGTTGGTGCGCACGCCCTGGATGCTGGCCAGATCCTTCAGGCGCTCGGCCTGCACGGCATTGGCCGTAAGCAGCAGGCAGAGGAGGCAGATCAGTCGTTTCATGTTCGGCTACCTGATTAGAACGGGAACAGCGGGCTGGTGAAGAAGCGGTCGAACCAGCCCGGCTGACTGGCGTCGGCAAAGGCGCCAGTGCCGGAATAGGTGATGCGCGCGTTGGCCACCCGGGTAGAGGACACGGTGTTGTCGGTGGCGATGTCGTCGGCACGGATCAGCCCGGCAATGCGCACCAGCTCATCGCCGGTATTGAGGGTCATCCACTTCTCGCCGCGCACGGCGAGGATGCCGTTGGGCAACACCTCGGCCACGGTCACGGTGACCGAGCCGCTCAGGCTGTTGCTCTGGTCGGCATCGCTCTTGCCTTCGGTTGCGCGGCTGCCCGAGTAGGACGCGCTCAGGCCCAGTTTGTCGGTAGTCAGCGGGTTGAGGCTGCTATCCGGGTTGTCCACCGATACGCCACCACCAAACAGCGAGGTCAGGCCGAGGCTGGTGGTGCTGTCCTTGTCGATCGAAGAACCAGCCTTCTTGCTCGCCTGGGTCTTCTCGCTGAGGGTGATGGTGATGATGTCGCCGACCCGATAGGCCTTGCGGTCGTCATACAGGTTTGTCTCGAAACCGGCCTGGTAGATCGAGCCATTGGCCTGCGCGGCAGGCAGCGGGGTGCGCGGCAGCACCGGCGCGTAATAGGGGTCGTCCGGCTTTGGCGGGGGCGTGACGCAGGCACTCAGGGCCACGCTACCCAGCAGGGGGAGAAGAATCATCAGCCGGTTCATAACCACTACCTCACGGCGCTTGTGTTGCTCAATGCCGACGTCGACCTAGGTCAACGCCTGCGGCGTTAAAGATTCTGGGTAATAAAGGACAGCATCTGGTCGGCGGTGGAGATGACCTTGGAGTTCATCTCGTAGGCGCGCTGGGTGGTGATCATGTTCACCAGCTCCTCGACCACGCTGACGTTGGAGTTTTCCAGGGTGTTCTGCAGCACCACGCCCAGGCCGGTCAGGCCTGGGGTACCGACCTGCGGCGCACCGCTGGAAGCAGTCTCCAGGAACAGGTTGTTGCCGATTGCCTGCAGGCCGCCGTAGTTGACGAAGTCGGCGGTCTGGATATTGCCGATCACCTGGGAGGCCGGGTTACCGACGGTGGTGACGGAAACGGTGCCGTCCTCGCCCACGGTGAAGGTTTGCACCTCGGCCGGCAGGACGATGGCCGGCTCCAGGGGGAAGCCCTGGGAGGTGACGATCTGGCCGTCGGAATCGAGGTGGAAGCTGCCGTCGCGGGTGTAGCCCACGGTGCCGTCCGGCTGCAGGATCTGGAAGAAACCACGGCCGTTGACGGCCAGGTCGAGCGGCTGTTCGGTGGTCTGCAGGCTACCCTGGGTATGGATCTTCTGGGTGCCGGCAATGCGCACACCGGTACCCAGCTGCAGGCCGGTAGGCAGCTCGCTGTCCTGGCTGGACTGGGCGCCGGGTTGGCGGCGGATCTGATACAGCAGATCCTCGAATTCGGCGCGATCGCGCTTGAACCCGGTGGTCGATACGTTCGCCAGGTTGTTGGAAATGGTGGTCAGGTTCATGTCCTGGGCGGACAGACCGGTTTTACTGACCCACAGAGCCGGAATCATCGTTCTTCTCCTCGAGCGCCGGTTTTACGGCACATCGCGCTGGTAATTAGCTGAGTTGCATGACGCGTGCCATGGCCGTCGCATCTTCTTCGGCGGTATGCATCATCTTCACGTGCAGTTCGAACTGGCGGGACAGCGAGAGGATCGCGGTCATCTCTTCCACGGCATTCACGTTGCTGGCCTCGAGGAAGCCGGAAGTCATGCGTACGTTGGCATCGGCAGCCGCCGGGGCGACGCCTTCCTTGACCCGGATCAGGCCATCGAGGCCCTTCTCTATGGTCTTCGGGTCCGGGTTGACCAGCTTGATGCGGTCGACCTCGGCCATCACGTTCGGGGCTTCGCCCAGGGCGCGGATGCTGATGGTGCCGTCCTGGCCGATCTCAACCTTCTGCTCGGGCGGCACGGCGATCGGCCCGCCATTGCCGAGCACCGGCAAACCATTGCCGGTGCGCAGCTGGCCGAGGGCATCGACCTGCAGGCTGGCAGTGCGCACGTAGGCTTCGCTACCGTCGGCGGACTGCACGGCGATCCAGCCCTGGCCATCGACGGCCACATCCATGTCGCGACCGGTTTCCTGCAATGTGCCCGGGGTGAAGTCGGTGCCTGGACGTTCGCTCATGGCAAACACGCGGGACGGGAACGTCTCGCCGAACACCGGCATCGAACGCGCCTGCTCGAAGTCGCGACGGAAGCCCGAGGTGGAAATGTTCGCCAGGTTGTTGGCGTGGGCACGCTGAGCCATGGTGTTCTGGCTGGCGCCAGTCATGGAAACGTACAGCATCTTGTCCATTGTCTTCTCCGAGGTGGGCGGCGATTGCCGCTCGCTGCTCTGTTACAACCTACAAAGCAAGCGACGTGCCACTCTCTAAAAACAAACTCAAGATATTGATTTTTAAGGAATTAAAAAACAAAAATGGCTCCCGAAGGAGCCCTTTCGAATAGCTTCCGGCGAAGCCTTGCCGCTGCCGGCAAGGCCCCTCCGCCGCCATTACCGCAGGTTGATGATGGTCTGGGTAATGGCGCTCTCGGTTTCGATGGTCTTGGCGTTGGCCTGGTAGTTGCGCTGGGCCACGATGAGGTTGACCAACTGATCCGACAGCTCGACGTTGGAATCTTCCAGGGCGCCGGCCTGCAGCGCACCCAGGGTGCCGGAGCGCGGCGTACCGACCACCGGCTCGCCGGACTGGAAAGACTGCACCCAGGCGGTCTTGCCCACCGGGGTCAGCCCCTGCACGTTGGCGAAGTTGGCCAGCACGACCTGCCCCTGCACCAGGGACTGGCCGTTGGTGTAGCGGGCGAAGATTACCCCGGTATCGTCGATTTCCAGACCCGACAGCTCACCGGTGGTGTAGCCATCCTGACTGACACTGCTGACCGCAAAGGCACTGGAGAACTGAGTGGCCGTGCGCAGATCGAGGGTCACTCCGGCGGTCGCTGCGGTGGCACCGTTGGAACTCCATACCGGCGGCACCGAGCTATCCGCTGCAGCCGGCACCCAGTTGGTCATGGCGATGGTGCCATCGGCGTTGACCGTCAGATCCGGCGAGCTCAGGGTGGCCTGATCCAGCTGGCCGGCCGTGGTGAAACCCACATTGGCGGAAAAGGGCGTGGTCAGCGTCGGGTCATTGGGGTTACGCCCGTCGACCAGCACGTTCATGGTCCAGGTGTTGGCCGCCGTCTTGACGAAATACTGGGTGAACGTGTGCGCGTTGCCCTGAGAGTCGTAGATGTTGGTCGAAGTCGCCGAGTTGTAGGTCGTGGGATCCGCCGGATCGAACGGCGTAGTGGTCGGCACCGTGTTGGTAGAGTTTAGGTTGAAGGTCTGTACGATGTTCTCAGTAGCCCTGGGCGACTGGCTGGCGGTCTGGATCTGGATATCACTGACCACGCCATTCTGCAGATTGCCATTGGCATCCACCGCATAACCCTGCAGCTTGTAGCCGAAATTGTTGACCATGTAGCCATCACGATCGGTGCCGAAATAGCCGGCACGGGTGTAGCTGACCTCGCCATTGTTGCTGGTGACGAAGAAGCCGTTGCCATTGATCGCCAGGTCCAGGGCGTTCTGCGTGTAGTTGATGTTGCCCTGGTTGAACAGCTGCGACACATCGGAGAGCAGCACGCCACTGCCCTGCGGGTTGGAGCCGGTGCCCAGCACCGAGGCGGCATACACGTCGGCGAACTCCGCACGCGACTGCTTGAAGCCCGCCGTACCGGCGTTGGCGATGTTGTTACCGGTGACGTTGAGGTCACTGGTGGCCGCTCGCAGACCGCTGAGACCGATATTGAAAGACATGGAATGCTCCTTTGCCGTTACTGCCGGCGCTTATCGTCTGTGAGTTATTGACCGATCATCTGCACCTGCGACAGCGCTACGCTGCCCAGGCCGGCGAGGTTGAGCTGCATTTCGCCGCCGTTCTGGCCCAGGGTGACGCTGTCGACATTGGCTGGCAGCAGGGTATAGAGGCCCTTGGTGCCATCGGCATAGGTGGCCTGCGCTTCGAACTTGTAGGTGCCGGGCGCCATCAGGTTGCCGCTGGAGTCCTTGCCATCCCACATGAAGCTGACCTGGCCGGCCGCCTGCTCACCGAGGTTGACCCGGTTCACTACCGAACCAGTGCTGTCGTAGATATTCACGTAGACGTTGCTGCTGGTGACCGGCAGCACCAGGCTACCCTTGAAGGTTTCGCTGGTATCGACCACTGCCTTCTCGCTCGGCACAATGACTTTGCGCCCGACCAGGGAGGATGCCTGCAGCGCCTGGGAAGACTGGTAGCCGGTCACCAGCGACTCCATGCTGGTATTCAGCTTCTCGATCCCCTCGACCTGGCTGAACTGCGCCAGCTGGGCGATGAACTCGCCGTTGGCCTGGGGCTCCAGCGGGTTCTGGTTGTTCAGCTGGGTCACCAGCAGCTCGAGGAACTGGTTTTTGCCCAGTTCATTGCTGCCACTGGTGCTGCTGTCGTCCTTGATCTGGTACTGGTCGAGTGCCGAAGAACCGATGCCACTTACGCTGCTCATTCTCTATCCCTCTCTAGCCGATCACTGACCCAGGGTCAGGACGCGCTGCATCATTTGTTTGGCGGTGTTCATCATTTCAACGTTGGTCTGGAAGGCGCGACTGGCGGAGATCATGTCGGCCATCTCCTCGACCACATTGACGTTCGGGTAATACACGTAGCCCTTCTCGTCGGCCGCCGGGTGGTTCGGCTCGTAGCGCGGCATCAGGCTGCTCTGGTCTTCGACCACACCCAGTACTTGCACACCGCGACCGGCCTGGTCCTGGTCGGCGAACAACGAACCGCGATCACCTTCCATGCTCGACTCGAACAGGGTGGCGAACACCGGATGGCGCGCGCGGTAGGTCTTGTCGATGCTGGAGGACACCGTTTCGGCGTTGGCGATGTTGCTGGAGATGGTGTTCAGGCGAGTGCTCTGGGCGCTCATGCCGGTACCGGCGATGTTGAAGACACTGGCGAGTGACATAGTGGAATCTCCCCTTATTCGCCGCGCAGGGCGCTGACCAGCCCTTTGAATTTGCTGTTGAGCAACGTGAAGCTGGCCTGGAACTGCACCGCGTTTTCGGCGTAGTTGGATTGCTCCTGCTGCATGTCCACGGTGTTCTGATCGATAGAGGGCTGGAACGGCGTACGAAAGCGCAGGGCCGGATCGGCCAGCTGTAGGCCATCGGCCGGGATATGCTGGCTGCTGGTACGGTTCAGGCTGATCTGCGTGCCTTGGGCCTTCTCGTTCTGCTCAGCCAGAACCGAGGCAAAGTCGAGGTCACGCGCCCGGTAGTGCGGGGTATCGGCGTTGGCGATGTTGCTGGCCAGCACTTCGGCGCGCTGGGCGCGGAAGTTGAGGGCCTTTTCGTGGATGCCGAGAGCGCTTTCGAAGCTGATACTCATGACCTTGAACCTTTGCCGTTGGGCTATCTGGTGTTGCCGTACCAGAGACTTAGCAAAGGCTGTGCCAATTAATTTTTATCTTATTTATCAATGGTTTAATAGAAATTATCAGCCGTCATGGGCGGCAAGCGGCAAAGCTTTTCCGCTATTGGCAAGGCAAGCGGCAACGCCCGGCAAGCCGCTTTGCCGCCCCAAACAAAAAGGCTATGCCCCAGTAGCGTGTTGCACAGGTTAAAGCTGTAGGTTGGGTTGAGGAGCAGCGCGACGAAGCCCAACGAGGCCTGCACCGGATCTGCTGGGCTCAACGCCAACCTACGGGAATTTCCTGACCTGCGGCCGATCCATACCTGCCAAACCCCATGCAACGCATGACGGATACACAGCCAAAAAAAACGGGAGGCCAATGGCCTCCCGTTTCTGGTGGAGCAGCGGAACTCACTTCACCTTGTAGATGATCCCCGGGCTGCACTGCACCATCTGGTACAGATCCGGCAAACCGTTGAGTGCCTCGGACGCACCGAGAAACAGGTAGCCACCCGGCTTCAGAGTCGCATGGATACGCGTGAGGATGTCCTTCTTCACTTCAGCGGAGAAATAGATCAGCACGTTGCGGCAGAACACCACATCGAACTTGCCAAGCGCCGCGTAGCTTTCCAGCAGGTTGATCGCGCGGAACTCGACACGACTCTTGATCGGCGCCTTCACCGCCCAGCGTCCCGGCCCCTTGGGGTCGAAATAACGCTGCAGGCGATCCTGGGACAAGCCGCGGCCCATGGCCAGGCTGTCGTACTCACCGGACTTGCAGGCGGTCAGCATCGAACCGGATAGATCCGTGGCCACTATTTGTACACCCGCCTTGAGCTGGCCCAGATTGGTTTTCTCGAATTCGTCGATGGTCATCGACAACGAATAAGGCTCCTGCCCTGACGAGCAGGCAGCAGACCAGATACGCAAGCGCTGATTGGGGTTGGCCTTGATCAGCTCCGGCAGCACCCGGTTCTTCATCACCTCGAACGGGTAGGTGTCACGAAACCACAGGGTCTCGTTGGTGGTCATGGCATCGACGACCTGCTCGCGCAAGCCGCCACGCGGTTGGGACTGCATTTTCTGCACCAGCTCACCGAGGGACTTGATGCCCTGCTGTTCCATCAGCTTGTTGAGGCGGCTGGATACCAGATACTGCTTGTTACTGCCGAGCAGGATGCCGCAGGCCTTCTCCAGAAAGACACGGAACTGCTCGAAATCCAAATTGCCTGAAGACACTAGCGCCGCCTCACCAAACATAGAACTCACAGAGGGCCAGGCCCTCAGCCCCCATCGGAAACCCGGATACGCTCAACCACGCGGGAGGCGAGATCGTCGGGACGGAATTTCGCGAGGAAATCATCCGCTCCCACCTTCTTCACCATCGCCTGGTTGAACACGCCGGACAGCGAAGTATGCAGAATCACATGCAGCTTCTGCATCCTCGGATCGGAGCGAATCTCCGCCGTCAGGGTGTAGCCATCCATTTCCGGCATTTCGATATCGGAAATAAGCATCAGGAACTCCTCTTCCGGACGCTTGCCCTCCTCGACCAGCTTTTGCAGGTAGTCATAGGCCTGGCGCCCGTCGTTGAGGGCAACCACCTCGACCCCGACACTCTCCAGGCAGCGCGAGACCTGCTTGCGCGCCACGGAAGAGTCGTCACAAATCAGAACCCGCTTGTGTACGGCCTTGGCTTGGGTCTCGACATCCACCACCCCTTCGGAAATCGCTTCCGACATGGGCGCCACCTCGGCGAGGATTTTCTCCACGTCGATGATTTCCACCAGTTGCTTGTCCACCCGGGTGACCGCGGTCAGGTAGTGATCGCGTCCGGTACCCTTGGGTGGCGGATGGATCTCTTCCCAGTTCATGTTGACGATGCGTTCGACCGAGCGCACCAGAAAGCCCTGAACCTTGGTGTTGTATTCGGTGATGATGACGAAGCTGTTCTGCAGATCATTCAACCCAGCGCCGCCCGTGGCGAGCGCCAGGTCGAGGATCGGGATGGTGCCGCCGCGAATGCTGGCAACCCCGCGAACCACCGGGCTGGATTTAGGCATGATGGTGAGCTTGGGGCATTGCAGCACCTCCTTCACCTTGAAGACGTTGATCCCATACAGCTGTGTACCGTCCAAGCGGAACAACAGCAGTTCCAGACGGTTCTGGCCAACCAATTGGGTACGCTGGTTAACCGAGTCCAATACTCCGGCCATGCCCAGACTCCTTATTATGCAAGTGACCGCGTGCTGGCTTTAGCGTAGCAGGCGGCACGGGGCTTGCTTTGTAGTGATCATGAACGTTATGACGACACTTTCCCGGCACATGATGGCAAAACGCCGTTTTACTCTCGGTGTTTTACCTGCTTTATGCCTGCTCGGCTACAACCCGCTGCAAGCAGCAGCACTGACTTCGCCTGAAGAGCTTATCGGCGCTACCGAAGGCTTTCTTGAGTTCAGCATCGAAGACTATTTAGAGCGTAGCGAAATCCACGCGCGCTATGAAATAAGCGTCAATCCACTCGACCCGCGGTTGCGTCTGGCTGCGTGCGACAGCGATTTGACGCAATCGCTGGAAAGCCCAGCACAACCGGTCGGCAGGGTTACCGTGCGAGTCAGTTGCCCGGGTAGCATGCCATGGACGCTGTTTGTGCCTGCGCAGGTACGCTTGTTTCTCCCGGTGGTGGTCAGCGCTCGCCCGCTCGAGCGCGACGCCATAGTGGGCGAAAACGACATTAGCCTGATCGAGCAAGACATTGGCCCACTGAGCCGCGGCTACCTGACCAGCCCGGAACTGGTGGTTGGCAGAAAAATGACGCGCGCCCTGCGCGCCGGTCAGCCTTTGACTCCAGCCCTGCTCCAGGTGGCAGAAAGTATCCGGCGTGGCGATCAAGTGGTCATCAGCGCACGCAGCGGTGCGATCAACGTACGCATGCCCGGCGAAGCCTTGTCTGGCGGCACTCCTGGGCAGCAGATCAGTGTGCGCAACCTGGGCTCGCAACGGATCGTAAGGGCTCGCGTGGTGGGACCTGGGCAGGTCGAGGTAGAAATGTAGGCATGATTCTTGTAGCGTGAATCGCTAGCGATTTCCTACACTACTAAGCAATAGGCACTTTTACCCTAAAGTTCCGACGGCAACGGCCGACAAAGAAGTAAGCGTCCAAATACCGTCCGAGGTTTGCACCATGGTTATCGACTTCAACCGGCTGAATAATGCCACGTCTCCCGCCAACAGCGGGCGGACCAGCAATGCCCAGTCCAGCAGCAACAAGGAAGCAGTCAGCGGCACCCTGCCCTCTGCTACCCAGGCTGCCGGTGAGCAGGCCAGCACGGCCAAGTCGGGCGACTCCGTACAACTCAGCCGTGAAGCCCAGCAATTGCAAAAAGTCAGCGACAAGCTGCGCGACCTTCCCACCGTGGACAAGGAGCGCGTCGCCAAACTGAAACAGGCCATCGCCGATGGCAGCTACCAGGTAGACAGCCAGCGCGTTGCCGGCAAACTGCTCGATTTCGAATCCCAGCGCTAGTTCCAGAGCTGCGCTGGGGATATTGGACGCCCGATCCCCAGAGCCCGCGATGTCTGACACGACCCTGCTCCACCTGTTCAACGAAGATATCGGCACTGCACAGCGCCTGCTTGAGTTGATCGATGCCGAATTCCAGGCCCTGAGCGGGCGCGACCTGCCGCAGCTGGAAAAACTCCTCGGCGAAAAACTCCCCCTTCTCAGTCTGCTCGACCAGCACGGCAACTCGCGCAGCAAGCTGCTTGCCGATCAGCAACTGAGCTCCGATCGCCAGGGCCTCGAAACCCTGGCCAGCCGTTCCGCACAAGGCCCTGAACTGCTCATGCGCAGCGATGAACTGGGCAAGCTGCTGGAGCGTTGCCGCGAAGCCAACCTGCGCAATGGCCGGCTGATCCGGGCCAACCAGGCGTCGCTGAACAGCGTGCTGGGCATTCTCCGTGGCGGTGAAACGCCAGGGCTCTATGACAGCCGCGGCGGCGCCGCTAAAATCGCTCAACAGCGCCCGCTTAGCCAGGCCTGATCACAAGAAAACAAGCACGGGGACATACCGGCAATATGCCAGTATCCTAGTGCCGTAGCAGTTCGTGCCTGGAGATTTCTGGTCCGTGTCCAATCCCTTTCTCGATGAAGATGGCCCCCAGCCGCCAAAGGTGCTGAGCGCGCCCCTGGAAATCTTCACCAACCTGCGCCAGTTGCAGCAGAACCACGCACCACTGGTAATCACGTTCAAGGAGCGCAACCAGCGCTTTCAGAGCTTTCTGGTAGAAGCTGACCGCGATCGCAGCGTGCTGGCCCTGGACGAAATGATCCCCAACGATGGCGAGCGCTTTCTGAAGAATGGCGAAACTTTCACCGTCGAAGGCTTCCATGAGGGCGTACGCATCGCCTGGGATTGCGAAGACCCCGTCGAAATCGGCGAGCTGCAAGGCGCGCGCTGCTACTGGTGCCATCTCCCGGAAAAGATCATCTACCACCAGCGCCGCAGCGCCTTCCGCGCCCCACTGGCGCAGAGCCAACTGGTCAATATCGAACTGAGCGGCAGCAAGCTCAGCCGCCCGCTCAAGGGCCAGATGCTGGATATCTCCGCCACTGGCTGTCGCCTACGCTTCTCTGGCGACGTCACCGGCAGCCTGCAGCCTGGCCAGGTCTACGAAAGACTCAACGCCCAGCTTCCGGTCGGCAACCTCAGCGTCGCCATCGAGTTGCGTCACCTGCGCTTCGATGAGAAGGCCAACATGACTTTCGTCGGCGCCCGCTTCCACCGCCTTGGCGGACTGGAAGCCCGCCAAGTGGAGCGCCTGGTCTACCAGCTGCAACGCGAAGCCCGCCGCAACGACAAGGACGACTTCTAGGTCGCCCCGTCTCACCAGATCAGACCTGGGTGCCCAGCACCCGCCGCTCCCAGGGCGTGATCTCGTCAAGAAAACTCATCATCTCCATGGTCTTGCTGGCTACATAGCCATCGACGAACTCGCTGCCGAACAACTCGCGCGCCAGTGCGCTGCACTGCAGGCGCGCCAGAGCCCCATGCAGGGTGCATGGCAGGCTCAGGTGCTCGGGCACCACGAACTCACCCTGGATCGGCTCGCTCGGTTGCAGCTGCTGCTCCAGCCCGTGCAAACCGGCCGCCAGGCTGGCGGCAATCGCCAGATAAGGGTTAGCGTCGGCTCCGGGCAAGCGGTTTTCCACGCGCCGCGCCACCGGGCCACTGGCCGGAATACGCAGGCCAGCCGAGCGATTGTCGAGCGACCAGCAGGCATTGTTCGGCGATGCATAGGGGTGGCAGAAACGCTGGTAAGAATTGACGTTGGGCGCGAACAACAAGGTGAAGTCGGCCAGCGCCGCCTGCTGTCCACCGATGAAGTGGTAGAAGGCCGGCGTGGCCTCACCTGCCGCATCGCTGAAGATATTGCGCCCGCTACCCTGCGCCACCACGCTCTGGTGGATATGCATGGAGCTGCCCGGCGTATGCGCCAGCGGCTTGGCCATGCACACCACGCTGAGGCCATGCTTGAGTCCGACCTCCTTGAGCAAGTGCTTGAACAGGAAGGTCTGATCAGCGATCAGCAGCGGATCGCCATGCAGCAGGTTGATCTCGAATTGGGTGACGCCCATTTCGTGCATGAAGGTATCGCGCGGCAACCCCAGCGCTTCCATGCAGCGGTAGACCTCGTTGAAGAACGGCCGTAGGCCATTGCCGGAGGACACGCTGAACGCCGAATAGCCGGCTTCGCGCCGGCCATCCAGGCCCACTGGAGGCTGGAACGGCTGCTGCGCGTCTGCATGCTTATCGAAGATGAAGAATTCCAGCTCGGTCGCCACCACCGGCTGCCAACCGCGTTCGGCATAGCCCTGCACGACCCGCTTGAGCAGGCCACGGGTCGAAAGACCGGAGCTGCGACCATCCAGCTCATCGGCATCGCAGATGGCCAGGGCCCGAGGCGGCTCGCTCCAGGGCAAACGATGGATCTGCGCCGGATCGGCATTCAGCGCCAGGTCACCATCATCGCTGCCGTAGAAACGCGCCGCTGGATAACCACCCATGATGCATTGCAGCAAGACTCCGCGCGCCAGCTGCAGGCGACGCCCCTCGAGAAAGCCCTCGGCAGTCATTACCTTGCCACGCGGCACCCCGTTCAGATCCGGGGTCACGCATTCGATTTCATCGATGCCGCTCAAGAGCTCCGCGAGCGAACCGCGGCCATTGCTAGTCATGACTTCTTATCCTTGTTATCGCAAATGCCGAACCACGGCGATGCGTACAAAATACGCATCAGCCGTTCGAAATATCAAGCACTTGCACAACAAGCGAAATCAGCGAAGAAACTGCACGACCTGCTCGGCGTCGAAGGGCCAGCCGAGCTCGGCGCCGGTATCGAGGCGGCGCAATACCGGGATGCGCAGAGCGTACTGTTCGACCCACTCTTCGTGTTCGGCGATATCGACCAGCTCGACCAGCAAACCGTGTTCGACAAAAGGCATCAGCAACGCCTCGGCCACCTCGCACAGGTGGCAGCCAAGGGTGCCGAAGAGTTGGCATTCAGGAAGCATGAGAGGCGTCTCGAACAGAATTCACAGACGCCAGTTTAACACCGGCCTCAGGCTGCGGCGGAGGCGTCATCTTCCGACTGCAGCAGGTCCTGCATGCCTGCGAGCAGACGCTCGTTGAGCGCCTTGGCCTTGTCCAGCAGCGAATCGCTGAAGCGCTCGTCGAGGGCGAAGCCGCCATCCAGCAGTTGCTCCAGCGTACTCTTGCCATCTTCGGCAAGCTCATTGGCGCTGTGCAGCGCATCGAGCAGGCCGCGGGCATAGTCGATCAGCTCGTCGTTGACCGCACTGGCCGCCTGCCCGCCTTGCTGGGCCACCGCGCTGTAGGCATCGGTGGCCTGGCGCACGCTGGTCTGGGTCAGGTGCAGGGACATCGAGGCCAGTTGCGAGCCGTCCATGTCCAGTTGCATGGCACGATCGAAAGCCCCGGACAGATCGCCCCCATAGAACTTGCTGGACAAATCCTGCACCTGGCCAAACAGATCCTTCAGCGCAGCCAGTTCCTCGTCATCCAGCTCGCCTTCGACGGTCACCTGCCAGCCGCCGATCTGCAGACTGCCGGACTGGCTGCTGGCGACCACCGCGGAACCGTTGCCATTGCTGGCGGCGGCCACGCCGCTCTGCGACCAGTTGGCCGAAGCGCTGGCGATGGAAATGCTCAGGCGGTCGCCGTCGCGCGTGGTGACCTGCATGTCGAAGGTCTCGGCACGGGCGGCAAAGCGCTCGCTGTAGGCCGCCACTGCCGCACTACCGGTATTGCCGCTTGGCGCTGGCGTGTTCAGGCCGCTAGCGAGATCGTCGAGACCGGTCTGGATCTTGTCGTAGGTGGCATCGATATCGTCGGCCACCTTGCCCTGCAATGCGCCCATGCCATCGAGGATCTTGCGCGCCTCGGCAAAGCCCTTCTCCACGCCCTCACGGGCTTGATCGAGCAAGCTCTGCAGCTTTGCCGGATCGGCGCCGGCCGCGGCTTCGCTGTGCAGGCGCTGCTCAATAAAGCCGAGCACGCGATCGGCCACCTTGTCCGGGGTGAAATCGTCGCTCTTGCCAGACAGCGCGCCTTTCTCCAGCCCCAAACGCTCGGCCAGGCGGTTGGCCAGGGTGTTCTGTGCAGCGACCTTGCCGTTCGAACAGGCCAGGTTGTTGCGCACGGGAGAACTGAGCATCGAGGGGGAGAATGAGGGCAGCGTGTTCATGGCGAAGTACCAGGGCAGGACATCTGTTCCGTTGGCGGCCCGGGCAAAAAAAACTTGAGCGCGCACCGACCAACGGGCCTGTTGCCCTGGATCAATGCCTCGCCGCGCGGCCATGGACGCGTATCGAGCGCTGCGGCATGCTCGCCGCACGCCCAGGAGAAATGCCGTGTTCACCGACCTGCTGATCATTCTCGCCTGCTCCCTGCTGGTTATCGCCCTGTTCCGCCGCTTGCGCCTGCCGGCCGTGCTCGGCTACCTGTGTGTCGGCCTGCTGGTCGGGCCGACCGCGCTGAACTGGATCAGCCATGCCCAAGACCTGCCGCGCCTGGCCGAGCTGGGCGTGGTGTTCCTGCTGTTCAGCCTGGGCCTGGAATTTTCCCTGCCGCGCATGCTCGCCCTGCGGCGCACCGTGTTCGGCCTCGGCAGCCTGCAGGTGCTGGCTTGCGGCGCGGCACTGGCCATTCTGCTGCTGATCTACGGCCTGCCATTGGGCAGCGCGGCGCTGCTCGGCGTGGGCCTGGCGCTGTCGTCCACGGCGATAGTCGGCAAGGAGCTGAACAGCCTGGGCGAGGTGTTCAGCGGTCACGGGCAGAACGCCATTGGCGTGCTGCTGTTCCAAGATCTGGTCGCGGTGCTGCTGCTCAGCCTGGTGCCGGTATTCGCCGGTGGCACCGAACAGGCCTGGTACTGGAGCCTGCCGATCACCCTGGGCAAGACCGTGCTGCTGTTCTGCGGTTTGCTGCTGGCCAGCCGCTGGTTGCTGCCGCGCCTGTTCCACGAAGTGGCCGAAGCTCACTCGCCGGAGTTGTTCGTCATGCTGGCTCTGGTGATCGTGCTGCTCACCGCCTGGCTGACCCATCTGCTCGGTCTGTCCATGGCCCTCGGCGCCTTCCTCGCCGGCATGCTGCTAGGCGAGAGCCATTATCGGCATCAAATCGAAGCGGATATCCGCCCGTTCCGCGACATTCTCCTCGGCCTGTTCTTCGTCAGCGTCGGCATGCTGATCGACCTGCATCTGTTCATCGACCAGGGCTGGCTGATCCTGGCCGTGACCCTGCTCCTGCTGGCCGTCAAGGGCAGCCTGGTGACCGCTCTGGTACGCCTACGCGGCGAGAGCGGCGAAACCGCGTGGCGCACGGGCCTGGCGCTGGCCCAGGCCGGCGAGTTCTTCTTCGCCCTGGTGGCGGTGATGGGCCAGCAGCATCTGGTCGATGCGCCGACCAGTCGCCTGCTGCTGGCCGCAGCCTTCTGCTCGATGGCCCTGACGCCCCTGCTCCTGCGCCTGGCACCACGGCTGGCGGCGTACTTGCGCAAGAACCCGGACCGCCAGAGCCGCCTGGAAGAAATCGCCAGCCACGGCGCCACGCTGGCCGGGCATGTGGTGATCTGCGGCTACGGCCGGGTTGGTCAATCCATCGGACGCATCCTGCAACGCGAGCAGCAATCCTTTATCGCCCTGGATGACGACCCGGTGCGGGTCGAGGAAGCCAGCGCCGGTGGCGACAACGTGCACTATGGCGACTCGCGCCGGGGCGAGCTGCTGGACGCGGTCGGCATCAACCGGGCACACCTGCTGGTGGTGGCCGTGGACAAGGGCGACGTGGCTTTGCACATAGTCGAGCAGGTACGCCGGCGCTGCGCCGAGCTGCCGATCCTGGTGCGCACCCGCGACGACAGCCAGCTGGCCGAACTGCAGGCCGCCGGGGCCAGCGAAGTAGTGCCGGAAGTGCTGGAGTCCAGCCTGATGCTGGCCTCCCATGCGCTGGTCATGCTTGGAGTGGACGAACAGCAGGTCCAGCTGCACATGGACGAGGTTCGGCGCAGCCGTTATCGCCTGCTCCACGGTTTCTACCATGGCGCCCAGGCCAACCTGCTGGAAGCCCGCGGCCAGACCCGCACGCTGCTGCATGCGGTCAACCTGCCGACCGGCGCCCACGCCTGCGGGCGCAGCCTGGATGAGTTGCAGCTGGAAAGCATGGGGATCGAAGTGCAGGCCCTGCGCCGTGACGGCGAAGACCTGGCGCTGGACGCCGAGGCGCGCCTGCATGAAGGCGACGCCCTGGTGATTTCCGGCCCGCTGCAGGCCATCGAGGCCTGCGAGTCGCGCCTGCTCGGCGGTAGCTGAGTCAGAGCCCCGCAGCGGCGAGCAACACCTCGGCGGCGGCCTTGGCCTGCAGCGCCTGCTGGGCCGGGCCCTGCAGGTGGGCCATGCTCATCGCCCCCTCCAGCAGGAACTGCAGCTGGTTGCTCAGTACCTCGACCTCCCGTGCGCCGAGCGCCTGCAGTGACGTGCGGTAATGCTCGACGAAGCCCTGTTTGAAAGCCGCGGCCTGGCGATGGATCGGGTGCTCGCGGCTCTGGAACTCCGCCGCCGCGTTGATGAAGCTGCAGCCGCAGAACTCGGTCTCGTGAATCCACTGGTGCAGCCCGTCGAAACTGGCCAGCAGCGCCTGGCGCGGTGGCACGGCCTCACGTAGCGCCGCCAGGCGCTGCAGCACCTCCTGCTGGCGCGTATCGAGCACCGCCAGGATCAAGTCGTCCTTGGAGCGGAAGTGCTTGTACAGGGTCATCTTCGCCACCCCGGACTCGGCCAGGATGCGGTCGATGCCGGTGGCGTGATAGCCCTCACGGGAGAACAGCGCCTGGGCGGTGTTGATCAGTTGCTCGCGTTTGTTTGATGCCATCGGAAACCTCCACGGGTGGCCATTATGCGCAACCCGGCAGCGGGCACTCCACTGCAGAAGAATATTCAGGCTTGAAATATACAGACCTGTCTGTCTAATATCCATTCCACATCGACACCAGCCCGAGGCCTGCCCCATGCAACTCCATGACTTCACCCTGTCCGGCAACTGCTACAAGGTCCGCCTGTTTCTTGGTCTATTGGGGCGCAGTGTCGACCTGTTGCCGGTCGACCTGCGCAATGGCGAGCAGAAAACCCCGGCCTTCCTCGCCCTCAACCCGCGCGGCCAGGTGCCGGTACTGATCGACGAAGGTCAGGCGCTGTACGACTCCCAGGCCATCCTGGTGTATCTGGCGCGGCGCTATGCCCCGGAAAGCTGGTACCCACAGGACGCCCTGAGCCAGGCGCGCATCGCTTCCTGGCTCAGCTATGCCGCCAACGAAGCCGCCAAAGGCCCGGGCCAGGCACGTCTGCATGCCTTGTTCGGTTTCCCTGGCGATCTGCCGACCGCACAGCAGCGCGCCATCCAGGTGCTGCAGTTGCTCGACCAGCACCTGAGCCGGCACAGCTGGCTGGCCGAAGGCGCCGCGCCCAGCATTGCCGACCTGGCGGTCTATCCCTATATCGCCCTGGCCGGCGATGGCGGCGTGGACCTGGCGCCCTATGCTCACCTACACGCTTGGTTCGCGCGCATCCGTGCCCTGCCCGGCTACCTCACCATGCCGGGCCTGTAAGGGCCGGGAGGCACGCGATGAACAGCCCTTTCCACCCAGGCGAACAGCAGATCCAGAACCGCCTGGGCGTACGCGACAAGCTCGAGGACATCGGCCAGCGGGTGATCCGCGACCACATGCCGGAGCAGCATCGCGAGTTCTTCGCCCTGCTGCCCTGGCTGCTGGTCGGCAGCCAGGATAAGGAAGGGCAACCGCACGCCTCGCTGCTGTGGGGCCAGCCGGGGTTTGCCCACTCGCCCGACCCGCAGCGCCTGCAGATCGCCACGCATCCCGAGACGGACGATCCGCTGGCCGCCAACCTTGCTACAGGGGCTCGCCTGGGCCTGCTCGGCCTGGAGCTGCCGACCCGCCGGCGCAACCGCCTCAATGGCCGGGTCACGGCCAGCGACGCCCAGGGCTTCACCCTCGGCGTGGAGCAATCCTTCGGCAACTGCCCGAAGTACATCCAGAGCCGCGCCTGGCAGGTTCAAGAGCGGCAACCCGGCCCGCTGGAACAGGGCCAGGGTCTGGATCAGCGCTGGCTGGCGCTGGTATTGCGCAGCGATACCCTGTTCATCGCCAGCCAGAACGCCGACCCGCATAGCGGCGGCGTCGACGTCTCCCATCGTGGCGGGCCAGCCGGCTTCGTCAGCCTGGGAACGGATGGCCGCCTGTGGCTGCCCGACTATGCCGGCAACCTGATGTTCAACACCCTCGGCAACCTGCTGCTCGACCCGCGCTGCGGCCTGCTCTGGGTCGACTTCGCCAGCGGCGACCTGCTGCAGCTGGAGGCCCACGCCGAACTCTACTGGCCCGGGCAATACGCCGCCTTCGGCGGCACCCCACCAGCCGGCGCCGAACGCCTGCTGGCCCTAACCCCTGGCCGCTGGCGCCTGCGCCGCAGCCGCGTGGCGCTGGATTTCGGCGCCGCTACCCCTTCACCTTTTCTGCCTGGCCAAGGAACCTGAACATGCGCTTTGCCTCCCTCCTGCTGTTGACCACCCTCGCCTTCGGCAGTCTGCCCAGCCAGGCCGCCGGTCTGCGCTTCGCCCTGGTCAAGACCGCCGAGACCGAGACCCGCGACGCCTTCACCATTGCCGATGGTTCCTGGACCGACAAAGCCATCGCCAACCATGTCGCCGTGCTGATCGAGCACCACGCCGCCACCCTGCTGTTCGACACCTCCCTCGGCAGCCAGGTCGACCAGCAGTTCGAGAGCGAGATGCCCTGGTACGACAAGCCGCTGCTGCGCTACGGCAAAGTGCTGCCGGTACGTGACCAGCTCGAGCGCGACGGCATCCAGGTCGACCGCATCCTCCTCTCCCACGCTCACTGGGATCACGCCTCCGGCCTGGCCGACTTCCCGCAGGTACCGGTCATGGCACCCTACGAGGAAATCGAGTTCAGCCAGATCGCCAGCCCGCCTGCCGTGCTGCCCAGCCAGTTCAAGCACGGGGTCAACTGGATGCCGTTCAGCTTCCTCCCCGAAGCCTTCGAAGGCTTCGAGCAGAGCCTCGACCTGTTCGGTGACGGCAGCCTGGTGCTGGTGCCGCTGGACGGCCACACGCCCGGTTCGGTCGGCCTGTTCCTGACCCTGGAAGATGGCCGCCGCTTCTTCTTCACCGGTGACGCCAGCTGGCGCCTGGAAGGCTTCACCGGGCCGCGGGAGAAGTTCTGGCTCAGTCGTAAGATGGTCGACAACGACCGCGAACGCACCCGCCAGCAGCTGGAAAAGGTCCACCAGCTGATGCAGGTCGAACCGCTGCTGAGCGTCGTTCCCGCCCATGACGAACGCGTGCAGCGCACGCTCGGCTACTACCCGCAATGGGTGCAGTGACTCGACCAAGGTCTAGAAGCGGTAGACGTTACGAAATGTTTTAGTCACCTCGCTGTCATCGGGGCGGCCCATCCGCCCCGCCACCATCAGCCGAGGAAACAATAACAATGAGCAAGTCCCCTCTCGCCCGCACCGTGGCCATTGCCGCGCTGGGTACCAGCCTCACCCTGCCCGGCCTGGCCCATGCCGACTTCATCAAGGACAGCAAGGCCAGCCTGGAAATGCGCAATTTCTACTTCAACCGCGACTTCCGTCAGGACGGTGCTGCGCAAGCCAAAGCCGAGGAGTGGGCTCAGGGCTTCCTGCTGCGCATGGAGTCCGGCTACACCGAAGGCACAGTTGGCGTGGGTGTGGATGCCCTCGGCCTGGCCGGTTTCAAGCTCGACTCCGGCGAAGGCACTGCCGGCACCGGCCTGCTGGTACCGGACCGCTCCGGCGGCTCGCAGGACAGCTCGGCCGAACTGGGCCTGACCGGCAAGCTGAAGCTGTCCAAGAGCACCCTAAAAGTCGGCACCCTGCTGCCAAAGATGCCCGTGGTGCAGTACAACGACTCGCGCCTGCTGCCGCAGACCTTCCAGGGCGGCTTGCTGAATGTCATGGAGATCGACGGCCTGAGCCTCAACGGCGGCCAGCTCAAGCAGGTCAACGACCGCAACTCCACCGACTACACCGACATGAGCATGACCACCAGCGAGAAGCGCGGCTTCACGGTGAGCAAGCGCGCCGGTGATGAGTTCGACTTCCTCGGCGGCGACTACAAGCTCACCGACAGCCTGACCGCCAGCTACTACTACGGCCAGCTCGAGGACTACTACAAGCAGCACTTCGTCGGCCTGGTTCACGTCCTGCCGCTGGGCGACGGCCAGTCGCTGAAAACCGACCTGCGCTACTTCAACTCCAGCGACGACGGTGACCACTACGTCAGCCAGGTGGACAACCGCGCCCTCAACGGCATGCTCACCTACGCCCTCGGCGGCCACGCCTTCGGCCTCGGCTACCAGCGCATGAGCGGCGACACCGGTTTTGCCTACCTGGATGGCACCGATCCGTACCTGGTCAACTACGTGCAGATCGGCAACTTCTCCAGCACCGAGGAACGCTCCTGGCAGGCGCGCTACGACTACAACTTCGCCAGCCTCGGCATCCCCGGCCTGACCTTCATGACCCGCTACGTAACGGGTGACAACATCGACCAGGGCCCTGGCAGCAGCGAAGGCAAGGAATGGGAGCGCAACATGGACATCGCCTACGTCCTGCAGGATGGCGCGCTCAAGGGCCTGGGCGTGAAATGGCGCAACGCCACCTACCGTTCCAACTTCGGCAACGACCTGGACGAGAACCGCCTGATCCTCAGCTACACCCTGGCCCTCTGGTAACCAGTTGGCCATGAAAAAGCCCGCCAGTTGGCGGGCTTTTTTGTTGCCAGTAGGCTCAGTCCTGGCTGTTGGCACCGATCTTGTGGATCGACAGGTCGGCCCCGTAGTACTCCTCTTCCTGGCTCAGGCGGATGCCCAGTAGCAGCTTGAGCAGGCCATACACGGCAAACCCACCGACCAGCGCTACCAGCACGCCGAGGCCGGTACCGATCAGCTGGCTGACCAGGCTCACCCCGCCGAGGCCGGCCAGGGCCTGCTGGCCGAAGATGCCGCAGGCGATGCCGCCCCACACGCCACACAAACCGTGCAGCGGCCATACACCGAGCACGTCGTCGATCTTCCACTTCACCTGGGTGGCGGTGAACGCCCAGACGAACAGCGCACCGGCAATCGCGCCGGTGATCAGCGCGCCCACCGGGTGCATCAGGTCAGAACCGGCGCACACCGCCACCAGACCGGCCAGCGGGCCGTTGTGCAGGAAGCCCGGGTCATTGCGCCCGACCAGCAACGCGGTAACGGTACCGCCGACCATGGCCATCAGCGAGTTGACCGCCACCAGGCCGCTGATGCTGCCCAGGGTCTGCGCGCTCATCACGTTGAAGCCGAACCAGCCGATGATCAGGATCCACGAGCCCAGCGCCAGGAACGGAATGTTCGACGGCGCGAACGCCACCAGGCGCCCTTCGCGGTAGCGGCCATTGCGCTGGCCGAGCAGGATCACCGCGCCGAAGGCCAGCCAGCCACCGACCGCGTGCACCACCACAGAGCCGGCGAAGTCATGGAAGGCGGCGCCGAAACGCTCGGTCAGCCAGGCCTGCAGGCCGAAATTACCGTTCCACACCAGGCCCTCGAAGAAGGGATAGACGAAGGCCACGATCAGCAGCGTGGCGCACAGCTGCGGGCCGAACCTGGCGCGCTCGGCAATGCCACCGGAGATGATCGCAGGGATCGCCGCGGCGAAGGTCAGCAGGAAGAAGAACTTGACCAGGGCATAGCCGCTGCCGGCCGTCAGCGTGCTGGCCGGTTCGAGGAACGTCACGCCGTAGGCGATCCAGTAACCGACAAAGAAATAAGCCAGCGCCGACACGGCGAAGTCAGAAAGGATCTTCGACAGGGCGTTGACCTGATTCTTGTGACGCACCGTGCCAACTTCGAGGAAGGCAAAGCCGGCGTGCATGGCCAGGACCATGATCGCGCCCAGCAGGATGAACAGGGTATTGGAGCCGTGGACCAGGTTTTCCACGGCGCTGTTGAGGTTTTCCATCGACAGATAGGCTCCGACAGGTAGCAAAAAGCACCAAAGAAGTTCATCGCCCCATTTGCGCGCACTGTTATGTGGCTTGCACGCACCATAAACAACCATTCGGACGAACCGAACTGGCGCAATCGGTACTGACGATGAACTTTAAACTTCAGTGTTTATCTTTGTTTTTCATTGGCTTGAGCGCTCTATATCGGCCTTTGCAGCAACTACAAATTGCCCTTTTTTCGAGCACTCAGCTCCGCATTCGCACCATGTAAATGCAAAGGCTATACCAGCGCCTCGCCAACGCCGACTAACTGCACACGCCTAACAAGGATTTGTTGAACCACCGCCAACCAGCCAAACTCCTACCCTCATAGCCAATCAAGCAGGAGAGCAGCGCATGCCCCGCAAAACCACCGATCACGCCCAAGACGAGCTGATGGCTGAATTCAAAGCGCTGGTCAGCGATACCGAAAAATTGCTGCAGCACACCGCAGAGCTGGCCGGCGACCAGGCCAGCGAGCTGCGTAGCCAGTTGCACGACAACCTCAAGCGAGCCCGCGAAGCCCTGAACAGCACCGAACAGGCCCTGCGCGAGCGCGGCCTGGCAGCGGTCGAGGATGCCGAAGACTACGTGCAACAACACCCGTGGCAGTCCATTGGCATCTCCGCCGGCATCGGCTTTCTGCTCGGCCTGCTGGTCGCGCGGCGCTGACCGATGAGCCAGACGCCTCCCGAATCCTCGGCCCCCGGCCAATCCCCCTCACTGACACGCTTGGCGCGTGCCTTTCTCGGCCTGCTACATGGACATGTCGAATTGTTCGGCAGCGAACTGCAGGAGGAGAAAAGGCGCGCCTTGCGCCTGCTGCTCCTGGCCGGGCTGGCCCTGATATTCGGCCTGTTGTTGCTGCTCGGCCTATCAGCCCTGGTCCTGATCGTATTTTGGGATGGCTATCGCCTACCGGCGATTCTCGGCCTGTGCCTGTTCCATGCACTGCTCACGCTGTACTGTGCAGCGCGTCTGTACGGCGCCCTCAACGAAGAGACCTCCCCCTTCAGTGCCACCCTCGAAGAACTGGCCCGCGACCGGGAGCGCCTGTTGCCATGACCCCACCCGAACTGCCGGCCAACTGCTCGCGCCGCGAATTGCGCCGGGCGCTGATGCGCATGCGCCTGGAAATGCACCGCCAGGAAATTCGCCACGAGAGCCTGCTGCTGACCCGTCCACTGCGCCAGGTGCAAGCACTCGCCCACGACCTGCCCAGCAGCCTGGGGCTCAAGCATGCACCGCTATGGGGCATTGCCGGCATCGGAATCCTCGGCTTCCTGATCGCTCGCGGTGGTGACATCGGTCGCTGGACCAGCCTGGGCAACCGCCTCTACCGACTATTACTGATCAGCCTGCGCCCACCACGAAGCTGACCTAAGAACCTGTTTACGATCTTCTGAATTAGAGCCAGACAAGGAAAAAGTGGCCGAAAAAGCGCAGTTTACGAGCTGTAAATGAGCATTTTGAGGCCACTTTTAACGCGGTATGGCCGCGAGTCAGGAGATCGTAAACAGGTTCTAACGGCCAGCTGGCCACATTCTTGCTATGTCAGTGCGGCCGAGCGCCCAGCGCGCTCACCCGTACCTATTACGCAAGAAGGATGTCTCCGTGATCGACGGGCAACCGCTCGCCAGCTTCCAGCCCTTTATCGACACCGCCACCGGCCTGATCGCCGGCATCGAGGCCCTGGGGCGCCTGCGTCAGGCCGATGGCCGACTGCAGTCCGTCGGCCCGCTGTTCACCGACCCACGGATATCGCCGGCCCTGCTGCGCCGCCTCGACCGGCAAATCCGCGACGATGCTTTCAATCGTCTGCACCAGGCACCGGCAGAGTGGTTCCTCAGCGTCAATATCTCCCCGCGCTGGATCACCCAGCTGCGCCCCAACCAGCCGCTGCCCAGCCTCAAGCAGCTGGAAAAAAGCGGCATCGACGCCAGCCGGGTGGTTTTCGAGATCACCGAACTGGGCGGCGACAGCCAGAAGCTGGCCAGTGTGGTGGCACGTTACCGCGAGGCTGGTGCGCGCATCGCCATCGACGACTTCGGCGCCGGCTACTCGCAGCTCGATCGGGTGCTAGCCCTGCAACCGGACATCCTCAAGCTGGACATGCGCCTGTTCCAGGAGGCCGCCCGTGGCGGCCCCAGCGGCGAAGTGGTCAAGGCCCTGGCGCAGATGGCCGAAAAAACCGGCTGCTGGATCATCGCCGAAGGGGTGGAGACCGAGGCCGAACTGGATTTCGCCCTGGAATGCGGCGCGCGCTACGTGCAGGGCTACCTGTTCGCCAAGCCGGAACTGGAGTTCTTTGCCAGCGACGCCTTCGTCGCGCGTTTCGCCGAACTGCGCGACCGCTATGTGCAGCGCAAACTGAGCGAACGCGCCCAACTGATGACGCTGCGCCAGCAACTCACCGAACTGATGAACCTGCTCAAGGGCTGGATCGAGCGCGGCGCCCCGCTGGACAGCCTGCTCAGACCCAGCACTTACCCTTGGCTGCTGCGCATCTACCAGTGCGACCGCCACGGCACCCAGCTCACCCCCAACCTGGAGTGGAATGGCCGCAACTGGCAGGAGGATCGACGCTACCTCGGGCACAACTGGTCGTGGCGCCCCTACTTCTATCAACTGCTGGCCGAAGGCTGGGAGGAACGGCGCCTGACCCTGTCGAGCACCTACCGCGACGCCACCACCAACCAGTACTGCCTGACCGCCGGCCAGTTCATCGACAACGGCCAGCGCCTGCTGCTGCTGGATATCGACGCCGCCGGTTTCTGAGGGCTCAGATCAATAATGGTCGAGCAAAGGCCGCCAGCTCCATGCGGTTGCGACCATTCTGCTTGGCCCGATACAGGGCCTTGTCGGCCCGCTCGATCAACCCCGGCACGGTTTCCTGCAGGTAGTACTGGGCCACGCCAACCGATGCGCTAACCCGGAAGTCCGCCGCGAAGCCTTCGTAACAGGTTTCGGCCAGGGCATCCTGGATACGCTTGATGCAGTGCTGGGCCATCTCCAACGAGGTTTGCGGTAGGAACAGGAGGAACTCCTCGCCCCCATAACGGGCAAAGAAGTCGGTGTTGCGCAGCAGCGGCTCGATCGTGGCGGCAAAGGTCTTCAGCACCGTGTCGCCGGCCGGGTGGCCGTGGTTGTCGTTGACCCGTTTGAAGTGATCGAGATCGAACAGGCATACGCAGAAACCGCCACCACCGCGGTCGGTACGGTTCTTCTCGTGGTTGAGCATTTCCAGGAGGTAGCGCCGGTTATAGGCGCCGGTCAGCTCGTCATGGGTGGCCAGCTCGGTAACCTGTTGCAGCACTTCCTGCAGCTGGGCATTGCTCGCCATCAGCTTCGTGCGCAAGTCACTGATGTTGCCGCCCAGCACCGAGATAAAGGGCAGAAAGGTCGAGAAGCTGCACCAGAGAATCATCTCCACCGCCAGGTTGAAACGCTCGCCTTCGATCAGGCGAATCAGCGGCAAGGTCGCGGCATAGGCGGCGATGGTCAGCAGGCTGAGGATCAGCAATTGGCGGGTATGCAGTTTGAAAGTGCCGAACACCATGATGATCAGCAGCACCACCAGGTAGGCGCCGCGCCCCTGCCCGGCATAGACCTGGGTAAACAGCACCATGGCGATCGCCGCCAGCATCTGCGCGATAGTCAGGCTGGGGTCCTTGAAGCGCAGGTTGTGGTTGTAGCGAAACAGCAGATAGAAACCGAGGTTGGTCACCACGGCAATCAGCACCCAGGTCAGCATCACCCAGCCCGGAGAGACTCCGGAGTACAGGGAAACTGCTTGGGGCACGGCAGCCAGGACGTACATCGCCACACTCATCATGAAGCGGCGGATGCGTAACTGCTGCTGCAAATCCTGGGACATGGCAGCTTCTGAAATCACGTGCTGTTATCTCTTGTTATTGGCTTAGTACGCGATGGCATTACGATAGCATTGTGATCACAACGTGCCTATCGAGGCCCAAATACCGTCGGTCGGGCGCCAACGGCGCTTGCAGCTCACCGCGCGAAGCCCGAAGCTAGAGCCGAATGACTGGCGAGGACAGCCCTTGGACTGGAACACCCTGCTCACCCGCGAACGCCTCGGCAAACCGGCACACAGCTCCGACGAACTGGGCCGCAGCCCGTTCCACAAGGATCACGACCGCATCATCTTCTCCGGCGCCTTCCGCCGCCTGGGCCGCAAGACCCAGGTACACCCGGTATCCAGCAACGACCATATCCACACCCGCCTGACCCACTCGCTGGAAGTGAGTTGCGTCGGCCGCTCGCTGGGCATGCGCGTCGGCGAGATGATCCGCGACGAACTGCCGGACTGGTGCGACCCGGTCGACCTTGGTGTGGTGGTGCAGTCCGCCTGCCTGGCCCACGACATAGGCAACCCGCCGTTCGGCCACTCCGGCGAAGACGCCATCCGCCACTGGTTCCAGCAGGCCGCCGGGCGCGGCTGGCTGGATGCCATGAGCGAGACCGAGCGCAACGACTTCCTCAACTTCGAGGGCAACGCCCAGGGCTTTCGCGTACTGACCCAGCTGGAATACCACCAGTTCGACGGCGGCACGCGCCTCACCTACGCCACCCTCGGCAGCTACCTGAAGTATCCCTGGACCGCTCGCCACGCCGAGGCGCTGGGCTACAAGAAGCACAAGTTCGGCTGCTACCAGAGCGAACTGCCGCTGCTCGAACAGATCGCCAGCAAGCTCGGCCTGCCACAGATCGAGCACCAGCGCTGGGCCCGTCACCCACTGGTCTACCTGATGGAAGCGGCAGACGACATCTGCTACGGCCTGATCGACCTGGAAGACGGCCTGGAGATGGAGCTGCTCGACTACCCCGAAGTCGAGGCAGTATTGCTCGGCCTGGTGGGTGACGACCTGCCGGAAACCTACCGCCAGCTCGGCCCGCGCGACTCGCGCCGACGCAAACTGGCGATCCTGCGCGGTAAGGCCATCGAACACCTGACCAATGCCGCGGCCAAAGCCTTCGTCGACCAGCAGGCTGCGCTGCTGCGCGGCGACCTGCCAGGTGACCTGGTCGAGCACATGCACGGCCCGGCCAAGCGCTGCGTGCAGCAGGCCAAGGCCATGGCGCGGGAGAAGATCTTCCAGGACAAGCGCAAGACCCTGCACGAAATCGGTGCCTACACCACCCTGGAAATCCTCCTCAACGCCTTCTGCGGCGCCGCCCTGGAGCAACACGGTGGGCGTACGCCGTCATTCAAGAACCAGCGCATCCTCGACCTGCTCGGGCCCAACGCCCCCGACCCCTCCTGGCCGCTGTATCGCTCATTCCTGCGCATGATCGACTTCATCGCCGGCATGACCGACAGCTACGCTACCGAAATGGCCCGGGAGATGACCGGCCGTTCCAGCCCGGTGTAGAGCATGAAGAAAGTGCTGCGGCAGATCGTCAGCTGGCATGCCGGACCGCCCGCCTGGGGCCCGGCGGTGGTCGCCGGTCTGGGCTGCGCGCTGCCGCTGCTGCTCGGCCTGCTCAGCGGCCATCCGGGCTTTCTCTGGGCCTCGGCCGGCGCCTTCCAGGCCGCTCAGCCCAACCCGCTGCACCGTTTTGGCATGCTGCGCATGCTCCTGCTCACCCTGCTCGGTGCCTGCAGCACCGGCCTGGGCTTCTGGGCCGCGACCCACCCGCTGATCAGCCTCGTCATGTTCGCCCTGTTCGGCGCCATGCTCGCCTGGCTACAGCGCCTGGGCAGCGAGGCCGGCAAGCTTGGCGTCGGTCTGGCGATCTGCCTGTGCCTGGGCCAGGGCCAGTACGGCCTGGGCACCCTCGACAACCCCTACGCCGTGGCCATGCTGTTCACCCTCGGCGGACTCTGGGTGATGCTCCTGGCCTTCGGCCTGCGCGGCTTGCACGGCCTACGCACCTGGCCGTACATGCCGCGCTTCGTCAGCTTGTACAAGGTGCTCAAGCGCCATGCCCAGCGCCTGCCGGAACAACGCTGGCGCCTGCATGCCCTGCGTTGCGCGCTGACCTGCGCGGCTGGCGGCCTGATCGTCAACCTGGCCCAGCTGCCGCGCGGCTACTGGTTGACCATCGCCCTGATCGGCACCCTGCAACTGGAGTTCAAGGGCAGCCTGGTACGCGCCTTGCAGTCGAGCATGGGCAGCCTGTGCGCCGCCGTGTTGCTGATCTACTTCGGCCACAGCCTGCAGAGCCCGCCGCTGATGGTGGCGACCATCCTGCCGCTGATCACCCTCAGCCGTGCGTTCCAGGCCCACAACTATGGCCTGTTCGTGCTGCAGGTCACCCTCAGTTTCGTGCTGCTCGCCGAGAGCCTGTCGCAGGACTGGCACCTGGCCCAGATCCGCCTGCTCAACTGCCTGATCGGCGTAGTGCTGGCCATGCTGGTAGCTCTGCTCATCTACGGTATCGAGCAGTGGCTGCAACGTCATACCGAGCAGGCCGAAGACGCCGGCCAGCGATAAGCATAAATGGAATTACCGGGCCTTGTTCCCGGCGCTCAAGACAAAGCTTCACTATGCTTTTCCCCTGACCTGAATGCAGTCAAAGGAGTGAGGCACATGCACGCAAAGTCACGCCCCAAAGAACGTCGCATGCCCCTCCATGTGCACATCAGCGCACTCTTCACCTTTCTTCTGCTGCTGACCGGCGTCGTCCTCGGCCTGTTCAACTACTTCCAGACCAGCAAGATCATTCTCTCCAGCAGCAACCAGCTGTTCGAGCTGATGCGCGAAGAGGTCGAGGCCGACCTGCAGCACACCTACCAGCCCATTCGCCATCTGCTCAGCCTGCTCGCCCTCAACGAGGAGAACCAGCTGGCCGACGGCTACCAGCGTCTGGACATGCTGCCGCAACTGGCCCAGGCCCTGCGCGACAACCCCAAGCTGGCCTCGCTGTACCTGGGCTACCCCGATGGCGACTTCTTCATGGTGCGCCCACTGCGCACCGACCGCCTGAAAACCATCTTCGACGCGCCAGCCAATGCCGCCTTCCAGGTCTGGAGCATCGACCGCACCGGCTCGGCGCGGCCGATCTCCGAGTCGCACTATTTCGACGAGCAGCTGCAACCGATCAGCCGCCGGCAAAACCTCAACGAAACTTACGATCCGCGCGTACGCCCCTGGTACAAGATGGCCCAGGAAAGTGGCCAACAGATCACCACGGCGCCCTATGTGTTCTTCTCCACCAGCGATGTCGGTACGACCCTGGCGCTGCTCACGCAGAACCAGGTGGTGCTCGGCGCCGACCTGACCCTGGCCGATCTCTCGGCCACCCTGGCCCGGCACAAGGTCACCCCGTCCACCGAGCTGGTGCTGTTCAGCCCGGACGGTTCGGCCGTGGCCTACCCCGACACCAGCAAGCTGATCGTGAAAAACGGCACCACCCACCTGGCCAGGGTCGAGCAGCTCAGCCCGGCCCTCGGCGAGCTGTTCCAGCGTGGCCTGGAGCAGGATCGCCAGGGCTCAATGAAACTGGCCAAGCATCGCTGGCAGGTGTCCTACAGCAATCTCACCGAAGGTGGCCCGCAAGGTCTGCGTCTGGCCCTGCTGGCGCCCGAGGACGAGCTGCTGGCCGATGCCTACCGCATTCGCTGGCAAAGCGCGATGATCACCCTGGCCATTCTGCTGCTGTGCATCCCGCTGGGCTGGATGATGTCGCGCAGCATCGTCCGCCCGCTGCGTGCTCTGGTCAGCGAGGCCGAGGCGATCCGCAGCTTCAACTTCGACCACCCGGCCAGCGCCCGTTCGATGGTGCTGGAGGTCGACCAGCTGGCCGTGGCCATGGCCAAGATGAAGGACACCCTGTCGAGCTTCCTCGACATTACCGCCAGCCTCTCGGCAGAAACCCGTTTCGACGCCCTGCTGCGCCGGGTGCTGCGCGAAACCGTCGGTCTCAGCGAAGCCAGCGGCGGCCTGCTCTATCTACAGGACGGCAGCAATGGGCGACTGGAAGCCCATGGCCTGTTCATCAATAACCAGCAGCACAGCCTGGAACAACACCGCATCCCCAGCTTCGACCAGGATGACCAGGCTCTGCCGGGCTGGCTAAAGCAGCCGGCACAAGGCGGCGAGAGCATGGTGGTGTCGATAGGCTTCGATCAGGCCGATGGCCTGCAGAGCCTGCTGCACACCCTCGACAGCCCGCGCGTGCACCTGGTCTGCACCGGCCTGCACAACCGTCAGGGTGAGACCCTGGGCGTGCTGGTGCTGCTGCACCGCGACACCGGCGAGGAGGCCGATCTGGCCATGCTGCGCCCGGAGCGCATCGCCTTCGTCGAGGCGGTTTCCGGGGTCGCCGCGCTGTGCATCGAGAGCCAGCGCCTGCTGGAGCAACAGAAGAAACTGCTGGACGCCTTCATCCAGCTGATCGCCGGCGCCATCGACGCCAAGAGTCCCTACACCGGCGGCCACTGCCAGCGCGTACCCGAGCTGACCCAGATGCTCGCCCGCGCCGCCGCCGCCAGCGAGGAGCCGCCATTTCGCGACTACCAGCCGACTGACGAGGAATGGGAGGCCCTGCATATCGCCGCCTGGCTGCACGACTGCGGCAAGGTCACCACCCCTGAGTACGTGGTGGACAAGGCCACCAAGCTGGAAACCATTTGCGACCGCATCCACGAAGTGCGCATGCGCTTCGAGATACTCAAGCGCGATGCCTGGGTGAGTTACTGGGAAGGACTGGCCAAGGGCGGCGATGCCGCCAGCCTGGCAGGCCTACGCGATGAGGCCCTGGCCGCGCTGGACGACGAGTTTGCCTTTATCGCCCGCTGCAACCTGGGCGGCGAAGCCATGGCCGATGCCGACCTGGAGCGCCTGCGCACAATCGGCGCACGCACCTGGACGCGTACCCTGGACGACCGCATTGGCGTGTCCTGGGAAGAAAACCAGCGCCAGGCGCGTACCCCGGCGCCCAGCCTGCCGGTGCAGGAGCAGCTGCTCAGTGACAAGCCCGAACACCTGCTGGAGCGCCCGGCCAGCGAGCTGATCCCGGCCGACAACCCCTGGGGCTTCAAGCTCGATGTGCCGCAGTACAAACTCAACCGCGGCGAGCTGTACAACCTCGGCATCGGTCGCGGCACCCTGACCAACGAGGAGCGCTTCATCATCAACGGGCACATGGTGCAGACCATCCGCATGCTCAACTACCTGCCCTTCCCGCCGCACCTGGCCAACGTCGCCGAGATCGCCGGCGGCCACCACGAGAAGATGGACGGCACCGGCTACCCGAAACGCCTGAAGCGCGAAGACATGAGCCTGCCGGCACGGATGATGGCGATCGCCGACATCTTCGAGGCGCTCACCGCCGTGGATCGCCCCTACAAGAAGGGCAAGACCCTGACCGAGTCGCTCAACATCATGGCCGGCATGTGCCGCGGCGCACATGTCGACCCGCAGCTATTCGGCCTGTTCGTCAGCGCCGACATCTACCAGACCTACGCCGAGCGCTACCTGCGAGTGGAGCAGATCGACAGCGTGGACAAAGCCGCCATTCTGGCCAAGGCCGGTCTTGCCTGAACGCCGCGCCAGCGCACAGATGAAATTGCCGCCAACAAAAAGCCCGACCTAGGTCGGGCTTTTGCGTAACAGCCGGAGGATCGCAAGCCTCCTGCGGGGAAATCAGGCCGGGTTGACCGAATTTTCCGGGTACCAGACGTCCATCAGCGGGCTCAGGGTGTAGCCGGTCAGCTCGTTGCGGCTCTTCAGCCAGGCGTCCAGCTGCTCGCGCTGCTCGGCGTTCATCGAGCCACGCTTGCCCAGGCAGACGAAGCCGTAGTCATCACCACCGACATAACCCAGACCATTGCCTTCGACGGCGGTGCCCAGGAAGGCCTCGACGAAGCTGTCCATCTCGGCATCGGACAGGTCATCGCGGAAGCTCAGGGTCAGCTCGCAGCCCAGCTCCTGGAATTCGTCGACACAGAGTTTTTTGCGCAGACGGCGGGAACGGTTAGTGGCCATGTAAAAAACTCCTCAACACTCAATAGAAATTACCGGCGGCACTTTAGCAGAGTGAGGCATCAGTCGCCCGCCTAACGGCCGGAAAGTCGCAAAAAACGCCGACTTCGATTGTATCCCGCTACGCCAGCGGCCCCCATCAGCAAAGTGCTTGGGGCATAATGCGAGGCAGTTATTCGAGCCACCGTGGCCGCCAACCCATCGGCGCCATGCCCTTTCCACCTGGGTCTTTTCTTACTCTGCCAATGATCAAATCGCTCCGTTACCTCGCGCTCGCCAGCCTTCTTCTGCCCCTGGCATCCCCCGTTTCCGCCGCCGTCAGCAACGTCCTGCCGAGCAAAGTGCAACAGGCCCTGAAGGCCAACAAGATCGGCAGCAACAGCCTGTCGGTGGTGGCGATTCCGCTCACCGGCCCCGGCACCAGCCTGGTCTATAACGCCGACATCTCGGTCAACCCGGCCTCGACCATGAAACTGGTCACCACCTACGCGGCTCTGGAGCTGCTGGGGCCCACCTACCAGTGGCAGACCGAGTTCTATGCCGACGGCCCGCTGAAGAACGGCGTGCTCAACGGCAACCTCTACCTCAAGGGTGGCGGTGACCCCAAGCTGAATATGGAGAAGCTCTGGCTGATGATGCGCGACCTGCGCGCCAATGGCGTGCAGAAGGTCACCGGCGACCTGATCCTCGACCGCGACCGCTTCGTCCAACCGCAGCTGCCGGTGTTCAACGACGACGGCGGCGACAAGAACAAACCGTTCCTGGTCGGCCCCGACTCGCTGCTGGTCAACCTCAAGGCCGTGCGCCTGGTCACCCGCACAGACGGCGGCAAGGTCAGCGTGATGATGGAGCCGCCGCTGACCAACGTGCGCATCGACAACCAGGTCAAGGCCCTGCCCGCCGCCAAGTGCCCGGGCTGGCCGGACGTGCGTTTCAACCCGGTAACCCAGTACGACGGCACCACCCTGGTGGTCACCGGCAAGCTGGCCGAAGGCTGCAGCGCGCAGACCTATCTGTCGCTGCTCGACCACCCTGGTTACGCCGCCGGCGCCGTGCGGGCGATCTGGCAGGAGCTGGGCGGCAGCATCATGGGCAAGGATCGTCAGGGTAGCGTGCCGAAAAGCGCACGCCTGCTGGCCCGCGCCTACTCGCCAGACCTGCCGGAGATCATCCGCGACATCAACAAGTACAGTAACAACACCATGGCCCGCCAGCTGTTCCTCAGCATCGGCGCGCAGTTCCGCGACAGGGCCGACGCCGACGACTCCAAGGCCGCGCAGCGGGCGATCCGTGCCTTGTTTGCACGCAAGGGCATCCCCGCCAGCCATCTGGTGATCGAGAACGGCTCCGGCCTTTCGCGTGACGAACGGGTCAGCGCCCGCGAGATGGCCGCCATGCTGCAGGCCGCCTGGCACAGCCCCTACGCCCCAGAATTCATGGCCTCGCTGCCGCTGGTGGGCATGGACGGCACCATGCGCAAGCGCCTGCGCCGCACCGCCCTGGTCGGTGAAGGCCACATCAAGACCGGCACCCTGAACAACGTGCGCGCCATCGCTGGCTTTAGCCGCGACAGCAACGGCAACACCTGGGCAGTCGTCGCCATCCTCAATGATCCACGCCCCTGGGGCGCCTCGGCGATCCTCGACCAGATCCTGCTGGACATCTACAAGCAGCCGGCGCAACGCTAAGAACCTGTTTACGATCTTTCCGGGGCTTGTGTCTGAACGCCCCAGTGGCCAGGCTGGAACCGTCAGTAGCCCGGACTTCAGTCCGGGACATCTCAGGCAACCCCGGACTGAAGTCCGGGCTACGGCACTCCCCCAGCCTACGCTCCGGGGCTAGGGCACCATCGAAGAGCCCGAAAAGATCGTGAACAGACTCTAAGAACCTGTCCAGGCCTCCAGCGGAGCAGGCTCAAACCTGCTCCAGCTGCACCCGGTCGCGCCCGCCCTGCTTGGCGGCATATACGCCGGCGTCTACACGCCGCAACATCGAGTCGGCCCCTTCACCGGCACGCCAGCTGGCCACACCGAAGCTGGCGGTGACGTAGCCAACCCCGTCCACCGGCTCAGTGCGCAGCACTTGTTGCAGACCATTGGCCAGCGCCGCCGCCTGCTGGCCATCGGTTCCCGGGCAGAGCACGATGAACTCTTCGCCGCCCAGCCGGCAGAAAACATCGATCGAACGCACCCGCTGGCGCATGCGCGCACAGACCTCCTGCAGTACACGATCACCGGCATCATGGCCGTAGCTGTCGTTGATCCGTTTGAAGTGATCGATGTCCAGCATCACCACCGACAATGTGCCGGCGAAGCGTTGCACCCTGGCAATCTCAACCTCCAGGCGTTCCTGGAAATAGCGCCGGTTGTACGAGCCGGTCAGCACATCGGTGATCGACAGGGCGCGCAGCTCCTGCTCGACCAGCTTGAGCCCGGTGATGTCAGTCAGATAGCCATGCCAGAGCACGGCGTCATTGGCCAGCGCTTCCGGCGTAGCCTCACCGCGCAACCAGCGCAGGCCCTGGCGCGGCAGGAGCACGCGATAGTCCTGGCACCAGGGTGACAATTGCTCGGCCGAGCGACGGATGCTCTGGCGAATCCGTTCGAGGTCTTCAGGATGGATACGTTCGAACACCTGACTGGCATCCTCGCGCAGCGTATCCGGCTCCATTTCGTAGATCGCCCGGATCCCGGCACTGGAAAACGGAAATGACGAACTGCCATCGGCATTGAGCTGATACTGGTAGATGGCTCCGGGCACGCTTGCGGTGAGCTTTTCCAGCAGGCGGTCGCGCGCCTCCAGGGCTTGCCGGGTACGCTTGCGCTCGGTGATGTCGCTGGCAATTCCCAGGTAGCCAATCAACTCGCCCCCGGCATCACGCATGCCGGTGACGATCAGGTTGACCATTACCCGGCCACCGTCCTTACGGACATAGGTCCACTCCTGTTCGTCATGCCTGTTCTCGGCCTCCGCGGTCGCCACGAACACCTCAAAGCCATCGATCCGCCTGCCATAGCGTGCACTCAACACCTGGCCTGACTGCTCGATTTCTTCGCGCACATGGAACAACAGCGGAGTGGCAAGCCCCACCAGCTCGCTTGTCGGGTAGCCAAGCATCAGTTCGGCCCCCGCATTGAAGGTACGAATGACGCCGTCGAGGTCGGTGGTAATGATGGCCACCTGCGTGGCCGCCGCCATCACCCCCTGCAACTGGGCGTTGGCTTGCGCCAGCTCCAGCTCAGCCGCCTTGCGCCAGCTGATATCGGAGTGTGTGCCGATAATGCGCAAGGGCCTGCCGTCGGCACCGCGCTCCACGACCTTGCCACGTCCGAGTAGCCACTTCCAGCTGCCATCCTGGCAGCGCATGCGGTACTCATGGCGAAAGAACGCCTCTTCATCCCGCAAGTGACGGCTCAAGGCCAACTGGCATGCCGGCAGATCCTGCTCGTGGACCAGGCCCATCCAGTTGCGACTGGTAGCGTCGAAGGCATCAGGGGCATAACCCAGCATGCAGATGCTGCTGTGCGACAGGAATAGCCTGTCGCTGACGATATCCCAGTCCCACACCCCATCGCCGGCGCCTTCCAGGGCAAAGCTCCAGCGCTGTTCGCTGGTGGCCAACTCGCGCTCGCGGCTGCGCAGCTCCGCCGTGCGCTCGCTGACCAGGTTACGCGCGCGCTGACGCTGACTCACCAGGCTGAACAGCAACAGCCCGACCAGGGCACTGAGCAGCACGCCGGCAATCAGCAAAATCGCGGTGCCGTAGCTGCTATTGGCCTGGATGAAAACGGCGGTGGGACGAATACGCAGTTCATACACCCGATCCGCCAGGCGCAGCTCCCGTTGCAGCAGCAGCTCGCTGTCTGCCGGTTCGACGGCAGACTGATATTGCAGGGGCTTGCCCCCTATCGGACTGATATCGCGCAACTCCAGGCTGAGGTTGCGCGCACTTTCTTCACTGCCGCCTTCTTCCATCAGCTGCCGCTGGCTGAATGCAGCCGCCACATAACCGCGCAAGGGCGTGCGCAAGCGCAGCGCCTCATCCTCTGGTGGCTGGCCGACGAAGATCGGCGCCACCAGCAGCAGGCCATAGCGGTCCGCCTCATCGGTGGCGACGAAACGAATCACCTCCGATGCCGCCATCAAGCCATTGCGCCGTGCATGCTCAAGTGTCTGGCGCCGCCCGGCATGCGAATTGAGATCCAGGCCAAGTATCGCGTCGAATGCCTGCGTGGAGACGATATAACGCAGCGGAAAGTGCTCTTCACGCCGTGCGGCGGGCACCAGGGCGCCGCTTTCCGCCAGGTCACGCAGAGTGAAGCTGGGGTAGCCACTGCTACGTACTTTGGCCTCGAACGCGTCACGCTGGGCATCGGTCACCCGCGGCAACCAGGAATAGGACAGGGTTCGATGCAACAGGCCGGCGGCGTAGCCGGAAAACTCATTAGCCGTCACTTCATCGGCATTGATGAAAAAGCGCCGGACGCTATCAAGATCGGCCATATGCGCATTGAAGCTGATCTGCATGGCAGCCGCCCGCTCGCTGGCAGCCCACTCGAAGCGCTGAGCCAATTGCCGCTCGTAGAAGCCCGCCGCGCCAACCACCAGCAACACCGTCAGCAGCAAGGCACTCAGACTCGCCGCACCCGCAATCATCCAGGCCGGCGCAATACCATGCCGGCTTAGCCTTGCGAACAACCCGTGGTCCTGTACTTCAGCCATGCCATTGACTCTCGGAATGCGAGCATTACCACGAAGTGACGTTCAGCCTGCCGCCAAGTGTGCCGCTAACGTGCACTCAGACGCCAGGCCCGGTGGATCTTCGGATTACGGGCGAAGTCCTGGTCCAGGGTCTGCGCGCTGATCTCCTCCACCGCATAACGCGCGGCCAGGCTCTCGTCGAGCTGGAACTTGCGGAAGTTGTTGGAGAAATACAGCGCGCCACCCGGCGCCAGGCGGCTCATGGCCAGATCGAGCAGGCGCACATGGTCGCGCTGCACGTCGAACACCCCTTCCATGCGCTTGGAGTTGGAGAAGGTCGGCGGGTCGATGAAGATCAGCTCGTACTCGCCGCGATCAGCCTCCAGCCAGCTCATCACATCGCCCTGCTCCAGCTTGTTCTTGTCAGAGAAGCCGTTCAGCGACAGGTTGCGCCGAGCCCAGTCCAGGTAGGTCTTCGACAGGTCGACGCTGGTGGTGCTGCGTGCCCCGCCCTTGGCTGCATGCACGGTGGCCGTCGCGGTGTAGCAATACAGGTTGAGGAAACGCTTGCCGGCCGCTTCCTTCTGGATGCGCAGGCGCAGCGGGCGGTGGTCGAGGAACAGACCGGTATCCAAGTAGTCGGTGAGGTTGACCAGCAGCTTCACCCCGCCTTCGCCGACCTCCATGAACTGGCCCTGGCTGGCCTGGCGCTCGTACTGCTTGGTGCCGGCCTGGCGCTCACGACGCTTGATCACCACCTTGTCCGGGCTGATGCCAAGCGCCACAGGAATCGCGGCCAGGGCATCGAGCAGGCGGGTCTGGGCCTTTTCCGGGTCGATGGAGCGCGGCGGTGCGTACTCCTGCACATGCACCCAGTCGCGGTACAGGTCGATGGCCAGGGCATATTCCGGCATGTCGGCGTCGTACAGGCGATAGCACTCGACGTCGGCCTTCTTCGCCCACTTGCCCAGGGTCTTGAGGTTCTTCTGCAGGCGGTTGGCGAACATCTGCCCGCCTTCGGACAGGCGCGCCGCCTGATGTACCGGGGCTGCCGCCGGCTCATCGGCAGCATCCTCGGCAGTGCGACTGGAGCGGCGCTCGCCGGTGACGAACTGCTCGGGCAACACCTTGAACAGCAGCAGCTTGCACGGCAGCGCGCCGTTCCAGAAGGCGTACTGCTTGTGGCTGCGCAGGCCCATGCGTTTGCCCAGCTCCGGCGCGCCGGTGAACACCGCCGCCTCCCAGTTCAGGCAACTCTGGCGCAGGCGCTCGCCGAGGTTCTGGTAGAGATACAGCAGGCTGGCCTCATCACCCAGGCGCTCGCCATAGGGCGGGTTGCTGACGATCAGGCCGGTCTGGTTCTTGTCCGGGCGCGGCTCGAACGTCGCCAGCTCGCCCTGGTACAGCTTGACCCACTCGCTGAGGCCAGCGCGTTCGATGTTGTTGCGCGCGGGCTGGATCAGGCGTGGGTCAGCCTCATAGCCGCGAATCCACAGCGGCGGCTTGGCCAGGCCGATAGCGGCACGCTGCCCGGCTTCTTCATGCAACTTTTTCCACAGCGCCGGCACGTGGCCCAGCCAGCTGGAGAAGCCCCAACGCTCGCGTTTGAGGTTGGGCGCCAGGTCGGCGGCGATCATCGCCGCCTCCACCAGGAAGGTACCGACACCGCACATCGGGTCGGCCAGGGCGCCGCCTTCGGCAGCAATGCGCGGCCAGCCGGCACGGACCAGGATCGCCGCGGCGAGGTTTTCCTTGAGCGGTGCGGCGCCCTGCTGCAGGCGATAGCCTCGCTGGTGCAGGCTATGCCCGGAGAGGTCGATGGACAGCACCGCTTCGCCACGGTCCAGGCGCAGGTGTACGCGCAGGTCCGGGTCGATCTTGTCGATCGACGGGCGCGTGCCATCGGCCGTGCGCAGCTTGTCGACCATGGCGTCCTTGACCTTGAGGGCGCCGAAGTGGGTGTTGTCGATGCCCGAGCCATTGCCGCTGAACTCCACGGCCAGGGTGCCGGACGGTTCCAGATGGTCGGCCCACTCGACGTCCAGTACGCCCTGGTAGAGCGACTCAGCATCTACCACTGGAAAACGCCGCAGTACCAGCAGCACGCGGTTGGCCAGGCGTGACCACAGGCACAGGCGGTAGGCCGTCTCCAGCCCGGCAAAACCACGTACGGCGGCGGTCTGCTCGCGCACTTCCTCGAGGCCCAGCCCGGCAGCCTCTTCGGCCAGCAGGCTTTCCAGGCTTTTCGGGCAGGTCAGGATCAGTTCGTAACGATCGGACATGGGGCATCCAGTAGAGAGTGAAGGCTTACTAGCCAAAATATGTGACAGAACGTCGCGCGGCGACCCTTCGTCGGAATAAATAAGCATGGCAATACGAGCCATTTGCAATGGCAAAACGCCGCTGCGCTCCGGCTCGGCTCCCATATGACGGGGGCCGGAGCAAAACACCGGGGAAAAACCGGTTGTAGCTTATGGCCCATGTCCCGAATGCGTTACGTCCTTATGACAAAACGATCATTCACAGGCCCCGGTGCATTGGTTAGAAATCAACTCAGGCCGACGCCGCAACGGAGTCGGCAGGTGGTCCGCCACGCCGGCAGCGGACCCCACCGGCAGAGCCTTTCTGCCCATGGGACATAACAGTCAACAGTGAGGGCAACACCCTATGAGAAGACTTAAGCGTGATCCTTTGGAACGAGCTTTCTTGCGCGGTTATCAGCACGGCATTCACGGCAAATCCCGCGACCTGTGTCCTTTCACCCTTTCATCCACCCGCCAAGCCTGGATCAACGGCTGGCGCGAAGGACGCGGCGACAACTGGGACGGACTGACCGGCACCGCCGGCCTCCATCGACTCAACGAACTGCACGCCGTCGGCTGAACAGGATCACCCCGACTTCACCAGGCCGTCCCATCCGGGCGGTGGGCGCAAGCCCGAGGGCCCCTCAGGGGCCCTTTTTTATGGCCTCAGTTCTTCGGCAGCGCAGCGATGGCATCCACCGCCTCGCGGATCAGCGCCGGGCCCTTGTAGATAAAGCCGGAATAAATCTGCACCAGGCTGGCCCCCGCGGCGATCTTCTCAGCCGCATGCGCCCCCTCGGTGATACCGCCCGCGGCGATGATCGGCAGACGGCCCTTCAGCTCGCCCGCCAGCACCTTGACCGTGTGCGTGCTCTTGTCGCGCACCGGCGCACCGGACAGACCACCCGCTTCGTTGCCGAATGGCAGGTTCTCCACCCCTTCACGACCCAGGGTGGTGTTGGTGGCGATCACGCCATCCATGCCGGTTTCGATCAGCGCCTGGGCCACCTGCACGGTTTCCTCGTCGCTCATGTCCGGGGCGATCTTGATCGCCAGCGGCACACGCTTGCCGTGCTGAACGGCCAGGTCTGCCTGGCGCTGGCGCAGGGCCTCGAGCAGTTGCTTGAGCGAGTCGCCGAACTGCAGGCTGCGCAGGCCGGGGGTGTTCGGCGAACTGACGTTGACCGTGACGTAGCTGGCGTGGGCATAGACCTTGTCCAGGCAGATCAGGTAGTCGTCCACCGCGCGCTCAACCGGGGTATCGAAGTTCTTGCCGATATTGATGCCCAGCACGCCCTTGTACCTGGCCGCCTGCACCCGGGCCAGCAGATGGTCGACGCCATGGTTGTTGAAGCCCATGCGGTTGATGATCGCGCTGGCCTCCGGCAGGCGGAACAGGCGCGGCTTGGGATTGCCCGGCTGCGGGCGCGGCGTCACGGTGCCGATCTCGACGAAACCGAAGCCGAGCTGGGCGAAGCCGTCGATGGCATCGCCGTTCTTGTCCAGGCCGGCGGCCAGGCCGACCGGGTTGGCAAACTCCAGCCCCATCACCTTCACCGGCAGGTTGACCGGCACCTTGCACAGCAGGCCATTGAGCCCCAGACGGCCACCAGCGCCAATCAGGTCGATCGACAGCTCGTGGGAAGTTTCCGGGGACAACTTGAACAACAGGGCGCGGGCCAGCTCGTACATGGGCGGTTTTGCTCGGTCATGGCAGTGGGAAGCAGACCGCGATTATAGCCGCGCGCACTAGCATCGGGCGAGGCAAGGGAGTAATAAGGAATACCAATTCGAGTGGTTAACTCAGCTGACGCAGGCCGAGCAGTTCTCCGGCCGTGCTGAAATCCAGCTCGAATACGCCATAGATGCCGTCATGGCGCAGGAATGGACGCAGGTGATGGGCCGGCAGGCTGACCTTGCGGCCATCGCGACTGAACAGCAGGACCCGATTGGCGCGCCCCTGGTAAACAGCGCGAAACTTGTCGGCAGGTAGAGCAATATCCAGCACGAGGCTGGGCATGGAGGCATCCTCGAAATGATCGGCACGATTCTGCCACAGGAACTGCGGGCACCGAAGCCACGCGAGAATTTCCAGCCGCACCCCGGTGCGCAGCGGCAACGGCTCTGCCAAACTGGCACCCAAGTTCCAGGAGTACGCTGCGGGTCATGAGCTTGTCCGAATCCAATACCAGCCTGGCATCACGTCTCTCCGCCCTGGCCCAGCGCCTGGGCCTGAGCGGCCGCGGGCCACGCCTGGTATTCGACCGTGCACGCAGCCTGCGCCTGCCCTTCAAGGCCCTGCCGGTTCCACCGCAAAGCATCTGGTGGCAAGCCGGCCCGCCCCTACAGCGCCTGGTCGACCTGCCGCGCGATGCGCTGTCCGGCCCGGTCCAGGAAGACAAGGCAGAAGCCCGCGCCGTGCTGATGCGCGTGATCGAGGTGGAGCAGCAGCACCTGAGCGACTTCGACCTGCGCCAGATCGATGGCCTGTGCGGCACGCCACAGACCGATGGCCACCCCTTCGCCAGCCTCGAAGAGTTCGCCTCCACCCAGGAATGTCGCAACACGCGGATCATCAGCTACAAGGACTTTCTTAAGACCATCAGCCAGGCCATGCCGCGCTTTCTCGCCGCGGAGGCCGTCGAACTGCGCCAGGCCAGCTGGTATGGACAGCGCATTTTCTGGTCGTCCGAGCAGAATGGCGCCGCCTTCGCCAGCGCCATCGCCTATGCCCGCCTGCGCGGCCTGGAAGTCACCCTGCCAGCGGAAATCAGCCGCTATCGCCTGAGCAGCTCCGGCCTGGACGAACTCAAGCGCCTCTACCATGTGCTGGCCATGCCGGTGCAAAGTTGGAGCGACCCGGCCTTCATGAGCCTGCTGCTGGACAACGGCCTACCCTACTCACGCCTGTCGCTGCTGCGTGACAACGGTGCAGCGGAGTTCCTCCTGCTGCCCAAGGCCTCGGCCGAAGCCAATGCCCTCGGCGAAGGCCTGCGCCTGGCCGGCGCGCCGGATGTGGTGACTTACCTGGAACTGATGCAGCAGCGCAGCGCCGGTTGAATAATCACCCGGCAAGCGTGGCTACATAGGGAAAGCGTGAGAGTGCCGACCAACCCGCAGGCCAGCCGGCTGACATCTATCGACCGGGGAGACGAACTTCCTGGGTGACTCCCCAACCATCCAGCACGCCACCGAGTGGCGCGACAAGCGACTCCATGCCCTGCTCGAAGTCGCCGATTCCCGCATAGGTGGCATACATCACCTTGCTCACCTGCAGGTGCCAGGCCCCGTCATCGCGCAGACTGACCTGGGCATTCAACGACTCACCACGAAACTGCCTTGCCGCCTGTCTGGCCCGGTCCTCATCGGGGAAGATGACGTAGAACTCGATGGGATGAACCCGGGCGAAATCGAATCCCCCTTCTTTCATGCGGCGCAATACGTGGGTGCTGACATCATCTTGGAAGGCTGTGCTCATAAACGACCTCCTCACAGGCGATGGATGGACCGCAGCCGCCAAGACCTTGGCAGCCTGACGACACCTGACGGTACCGCCGGAGCAGCAGGCGGCAAGCCGCCTGATCGAGTGTGAACCGGGCATAGACGCCCCGGTTGACGGCCGGCCTCGCAGAGCGCGAGCCGAAGCCGTCTTTTGCAGGGTAGCGGCTAGCACGCCGCTCTGCCGAATGGATAGACCACCGGCAGAAGCCCTGGCGACGGGCGGCACCACACAAAATATGGCGCCGGGAGACTGACGCCAACAGTGACTACTCGCGGCTGATCCAGCCCATTGTCAAACGGTTCAGCCAGGTCGGCGAAAGCTGAGCCGAGCCATACATCAGCTTGAACAGCCAGTGGATCGGCCGATGCACCTTCGAGCTGTGAGCCTGCTGCCAGGCAGCCTCGGCGATATCCTCGGCACTCAGCCGCACCCCCAGGCGACGCAGGGCTGGCGGCGTGAAGTGCTGGCTGGCCACCATGGGCGTGCGCACGAAGGGCGGCATCAGGTCGCCGACACGGATGCCATGGCGCCGCCATTCCAGATCCAGCGCTTCAGTCAGGCCACGCACAGCGAACTTGGACGCCGAATAACTGGCCATATGCGGCGTACCGTACAGGCCGGAGGCCGAGCCCATGTTGATCACCTGCGCATCAGACGTGGCCTTGAGGTAGGGAAACGCCGCATGGCTGACCTGCAGCAGGCCGAGCACGTTGATCTGCAGGATGCGCGCGTGCTCTTCCAGGCTGATCTCCTCGAAGTGGCCGAAACGCAGGATGCCCGCGCAGTTGAACAGCAGGCGCAGCTGGCCGTCGTGCAGGGCGCAGAAATCGGCGAGCGCCTCGCGCACCGCCCCCGCATCGCTAACATCCAGTTCGGCATGCCACAGTCCGCCGAGTTCGACGGCCAACTCGGCCAGGGCGGCGTGATTGATATCCAGCAGACCGACCTTCCAGCCGCGTGAATGGAACAGCCGGGCGCTGGCCGCACCAATGCCGGAGGCCGCGCCGGTGATCAGAATGGTGTTCATGGGCAACCTCACTGCCGGAGAAAGTCGAGCACCCGCTGCAACGCCAGGTCGGCGATATCCAGCAGGCCGCAATTGATCTGGAACACGTGCCACTGCCCCGGATACAGCTCCAACCGCAGGCCGAGACCGATCTGTTCCTGCAGCAACAGACTCTGCGGCAATAACCGCTCGTCCTCGCCGACCTGCACCAACAAGGGCGGCAAGCCGCGCAGATCGGCATACAACGGCGACAGCATCGGCGCACGCCGTTCCACGCCGGGCGGGCAATAGGCGTCCACGCCCTGCCCCAGCCAGGCCGGCTGCAACAGTGGGTCGCCCGCCGGCGGCTCGGACAGGTTGGCCCCAGTGACATCGGTGACCGGTGAAAAGCACACCAGCGCCGCTGGCTGCGGCAGGCCCAGCTCACGCAAACGCAAGACTGCAGTCAGGGTCAGGTTACCGCCCGCCGAGTCGCCGGCGATGACGATGCGCTCGGCGGCCTGCCCCTGCTCCAGCAGCGCACGATAGGCCGCCAGCACATCATCCGGCGCCGCCGGATACGGGTGCTCCGGCGCCAGGCGATAATCCAGCGCACACACGCGCAGCTTGCCGTGGCGGGCCAGGTAGCTGGTGATGCTGCGATGGGTCTGCGGCGAGCCGACCATGAATGCGCCGCCGTGCAAGTAGAGCAGTACCCAGCCATTGTCCTGTGGCGGGTTCAGCCACTCACAGGCCACGCCACCGATACGCCCGGGTTCGATGCGCACCGTGCGCGCCACCGGGGCGATGCGGGTGGCCAGGTGCAGCAAGCGGCGCTGGCTGGCCGGCGAAACCCCGGGGCGAAAGCCACTGCGAAACAACAGCCAGGTGCTGCCGCGCAGCAAGGCCGAAAGCAGCCGCTGACCAAGCCCGGCCGGGCGGGGCAACTCAACGGACAAGGTCATAGTCGCTCCAGTCCGGCTGGCGGGTGTGCTGGCGGTAGCGGAAGGTGAAACCCGACCAGTTGTTGGTGTGCTTGCCAGCAGCATTCTTGTACCAGCTGCTGCAGCCCTGCTCCCACACCGAGTGCTCGATGTCGTGTTGCAGGCGCTGGTTCCAGGCCTGCTGCACCGGCGCGCGCACGTCGAGATAGCGCACGCCCTGTTCCAGCTGCTGCAGGCAGCTCAGTACATAGGGAAACTGGCTTTCCAGCATGTAGATGATCGAGTTGTGGCCGAGGTTGGTGTTCGGCCCGTAGAGCAGGAACAGGTTGGGGAAACCATTGACGCTGATGCCCTTGTAAGCCTGCGCACCTTCTTGCCAGGCCTGGTTCAGCTCGCGACCGCCGAGACCGCGAATGTTCATCGGCGCGAGGAAGTCGCTGGCGGCGAAGCCGGTACCGTAGATCAGCACATCCACCTCGCGCTCGCGGCCATCGGCGGTGATCACCCCGCGCTCGCTGACTTCGCGGATGGCCTCGTTGACCACCTCGACCTGCGGCTGCTGCAGCGCCGGGTAGTAGTCATTGCTGATCAGGATGCGCTTGCAGCCCAGCGGGTAGTCCGGGGTCAGCTTCGCGCGCAGCACCGGGTCGGCCACCTCACGCGCGACATGCCGCAGAAACAGCTGCCGGTACGGTTTCATCAGCCAGGGCAGGAGGAAGAAAGCCACGCCACGAACTTCATGGAAGAGGTACTGCAGGCCGCGGTCGAGCTTTTGCGTCCAGGGCATGCGCTGCATCAGTGTCAGTTCGAAACGACTGTAGGCGCGATCGGGCTTGGGCAGCACATAGGCCGGGGTACGCTGGAACAGATACAGCCGCGCCACCTTGGGCACGATCTGCGGAACGAACTGGATGGCGCTGGCACCGGTACCGATCACCGCCACGCGCTTGCCGCTCAGGTCAATGTCATGCCGCCAGCGCGCCGAGTGGAAGCTCTCTCCGGCGAAACGCTCCAGCCCGGGAATCTTCGGGTACAGCGGGCGATTGAGCTGGCCGCAGGCGCTGACCAGGGCGCGCGCGCTGAACTGCGCACCATCGACGGTGGTCACCTGCCACAGTGCCGTCTGCTCGTCGAAGGCGGCCTCGGCCACCTCGCTGTTGCAGCGAATGCGCGACTGCAGCTGGTACTTGCTCACGCACTGACGCACATAGGCGAAGATCTCCGCCTGCGGTGCGTAACGGCGCGTCCAGTCGGTTTTCGGCTCGAAGGAGAAGGAATACAGGTGCGAAGGCACATCGCAGGCCGCACCCGGATAGGTGTTGTCGCGCCAGGTGCCGCCGGGCTCGCTGCCCTTCTCGAGGATCAGGAAATCCTCCACGCCCTGCTGGCACAAGCGCATGGCCAGGCCCAGGCCGGCAAAGCCGGAGCCGATGATCAGCACGCGCAGCGGTGCCTGTTCGGGAGTCTTGTTATGCATTGTGGTCTCCGTGAACCGCCAGTATTGCGGATGCACGGATGCTACTCACTCTGCTCGTCCGGGTTTATGGCATAGTCGGCCAATAAATTGTGACTTTCGGACAGCCCCTATGCCCACCCCACACTGGTCTCCTCGTCGCAGCGCCCTCAGTGTTCAGTTGATGGCGCAATTCGGCCTCGACCAGGGCTTGTCCATCGACACCTGCCTGGCCGATACCGGCCTGAGTTGGCAGCTGCTGGCCGACCCCGGCGCAGAAATCGCCGCCGAGCAGGAGCTGCAGCTGATCCGCAACCTGGTGCAAAACCTGGGCGACCGTCCTGGCGCGGGCCTGCTGGCCGGGCGCCGTTATCAGCTCAACACCTATGGCATCTGGGGCTTCGCCCTGCTCAGCAGCCCGACCTACCGTGATGCCGCCCACCTCGGTCTGCGCTACCTGGACCTGACCTATGCCTTTCATGGCATGCGCATCGAGGAACACGGCGAAGAAGTCCACCTGCTGCTGGACGATCAGGACATTCCCAGCGACCTGCGGCCCTTCATCCTCGAGCGCGACCTGTCCGGCATGCTCACGGTGCAGCGCGAACTGCTCAACCGCGAGACGCTGATCCAGCGCATCGACCTGCGCCAGCCGGAGCCAACGGATAGCCAGCCCTATGTCCGTGAGTTCGGCCGGCTGCCGAACTTCGGACAGAGCGAAAACCGCCTGGTATTCGAGAGCTACCTGCTCGACCTGCCGCTGCCGGGCGCCAACCCCTATACCGCCAGCCTGTGCGAAGCGCAGTGCCAGCAGTTGCTGGACAAGCGCCGCCGCCGTGACGGCCTGGCCGGGCAGATCCGCAGCCTGCTGCTGGGTCGCCCGGGACGCCTGCCGGATATGGAGCAGATCGCCGACGGCCTGCACATGAGCTCACGCACCCTGCGCCGCCGTCTGGAGGAAGAAGGCAGCAACTTCCGCCAACTGCTCGAAGAAGTGCGCCAGGCCCTGGCCGAGGAGCTGCTGGCCACTGGCGGCCTGAGCCTGGAGGAAATCGCCGAGCGCCTGGGCTACGGCGAAGTCTCCAACTTCATCCACGCCTTCAAGCGCTGGAAAGGCGTGACGCCACGCCAGTACCAGCGCCGCTAGGGTCTGTTCCCCAGGCTTACTGCGACTGGCTGGCTCCGTGCTCGGCAACCCCGGCGGTGTTCTGCAGCAGGCTCTGGGTGGCCGTCTGCAGGAAGGCCTCCAGGCGTTGCTGCAGCAGCGGCTGGGCCGGATCGTTGGCCACCACCTCGACCTTGGCCCCCGCGCCGAGCTGGTAGTGGTAGAGCTTGGCCGGCATGTCCTTGGGCTGTATCAGGATCTTGCCGCCATTGACGATGGCCACGGTCTGGTCGCTGCCCGAGGGCTTGATCACGCCGATGCCCGGGTCGCCATCCGGCAGGCTGAGCAGGTCGCGGCCCCAGCACTGGTGGCGCACATCACCGCCGAGACGGCCCATGATGGTCGGCACCACGTCGATCTGCGTGCCTACGGTATCGCGGCGCTCGCCGAACTTGCCCTGCATGCCCGGCGCGATCAGCAGCAGCGGCACGTTGAAACGGAACAGGTCCATCTCGGTGAGCTGCTCGGGGCTGCCGAAGCCATGGTCGCCGACCACCACGAACAAGGTGTTGTTGTAGTACGGCTGCTGCTTCGCCTTCTCGAAGAACTGCCCCAGCGCCCAGTCGGAATAACGCATGGCGGTCAGGTGCTCGTTGTAAGAGCCCCGATCGGTCACCGGCGCCACCGGCAGGTCTTTGGGCAAGGCATACGGCGTGTGGTTGGACAGGGTCTGCAGTAGCGCATAGAACGGCTTGTTCGGGTCGAGCTTGGCCAGTTCGGTGGCACCACGGTCGAACATGTCCTGGTCGGACACGCCCCAGGTCGGATCGATGAACACCGGATCGACGAAGTCCTCACGGCCGATGAAGCGGCGCATGCCCTGGTTGCTGAAGAAACCGGACTGGTTGTCCCACTGGAAATTGCCGTTGTAAACGTACAGGTCGTCGTAGCCACGGGCGCTGAGCAGCTGTGGCAGGCCGGAGAACTGGTGGCCGCCTTCCGGGGTGCGCATCAGGTACTCGAAGCCCGGCAGGTTGGGGAAGCAGGCCATGGTGGCAAACATGCCCTGGTGGGTATGGGTGCCGTTGGAGAAGAAGCGGGTGAACAGCAGGCCTTCCTGGCTCAGGCGGTCGAAATTCGGGGTGATCTGGGCATCGCTGCCCAGCGCACCAACCCAGCGACCGGCGAAGCTCTCCATCAGGATCACCACCACATTACGTGCCGGCAGGATGCCGGCCAGCGGTGGGGTGAACTCGCGACGCACCGCCGCGCTGTCGGCATCGACCAGCTTGTCGTGTTCGCCGAGCAGCATCTCGCGCACCGCCTGCTGAGCTTCGGCCTGGGGCAGCGTGGCCTTCCAGGTATTGTTGCGATGGCTGGAGAAACTGTTCTTCGCCGCATCGACCAGGGTCAGCGTGCCATTCAGGCCCAGCTGGTTGGCGAACATCGAGTCGGTGGTGTAAGCATCGCCCCAGCGCAGTGGCGGGCCCTGTTTGAGGGTGCCGCGGGCCGCGATCACCGCCAGCAGCAGGCAAACGAAGAACACCGCGAAGCGCCCGTACCAAGCCAATGGTGGCCCGACACGACGGGCCCGGGTGACGCCCTCGATCCAGTGGAACAGACCGACCAGGGCCAGCGTCGCCAGCGCCCAGGCCAGCAGGTAGCGCAGCACCGGGAAGCCGTGCCAGACCATGCTTAGCACAGTGCCCAGGTCTTCCTGCAGGTACTGGAACACCAGGCTGTTCAGGCGCTGGTGGAACTCGCGGTAGAAGTCCATCTCGGCCACACCGAGAAACAGCGTCAGGCTGGCGAACAGGCTCAGCCAGGCCACATGCAGACGCCGCGCCGCCATCGCCCGCTGGCTCAGCAGCGACAGCAGCAAGGGCGCGCAGGCGTAAACCACCAGGCGCAGGTCGAAGCGCAGGCCATTGATAAAGGCCTCGACGAACTGGCTGGCCGGCGTAGTGCCGATCAGCTCGTGGTTGTAGCCCAGCAAGGCCAGGCGCAGCAGCGCGTACATCAGCAGCAGCGCCAGGGCGCTGCCGAAGGTGAAAGCCAGGTGGCTGCGGATACTGAGGGGGAACGGCTGAAGAGCCTTCGTTTGAAGCGAGTCCACTGGGGGCATGCGCGGTTTCCGACAACTGGCCATGGAGAGAAATCGGGATGTGCTCAGTAGAGGCTGGCACAAGCCTTACAGGCTGGATTATCGCCGATTGGATGTGAAATTTCCGTCAGTCTCATATCTGTGCCCTCTGCCCATCGAGAACACCCCATGAGTACGGCAGGTGCGGTATAACTTTACCGCTCAAGAAAACCTCCTGAGGCGCCCCTCATGCGCTGAAGCTACTCTTTAGCACTTGCCAAACAGCAAGGCTGAATCACTCAAGCAGGATGCGTTGAATGTTCGATAAAGAAATTGCTCTTCAACTGGTACAAGGCAAGTCGTGGCATCACGATTTCGAAATCATTCCTGGCGTACGCACCCGCGGTTCCTATGACCCCAGCAGCATCTGGCGGGAGCTGGAGCTACCGGAAGACATGAACGGCATAACCATGGCCGATGTCGGGGCCTCCAATGGCTTCTTCAGCTTCGAGGCACATCGCCGTGGCGCCCAGGTGATGGCCTTCGATTTTCGCCATAAAGACAACTCCGGATTCGGCCTGGCTCAGTACATCAATGGCCTGAACGACATCGAACACCGGCAGGCCAACGTGCTCGACATTTCTCACGAACAATACGGCCAGTTCGATATCGTGCTGGCGCTGGGTCTTCTCTATCACATTTCAGATCCTTACCTGGCACTGGCCAACTGCGCTGGTTTGTCCAAGGACCGCCTGTTCCTCGAGTCTTACTGCGTCGACAAACTGCTGCCGGGCAAGCTTGCCAGCGAGCCGGTGATGCGCTTCATTCCCGACTGCGTGCGCTTTCCGGAGCATGGCCAGGTCAATGCCGACCGCAGCAACTTCTGGGGATTCACCTCAAGCTGCCTGAAACTGATGCTCGAAGATGTGGGCTTCGCAGTGGAGCGTATGAATGTGCGTGGCGACCGGGTCTTCATTGATGCCCGCCGCGTGGTCAAAAACAGTGCCGCGACCCGCCTGAACATGGCTTACAAGACGGTTCCGGCCACACTGCGCGGGACAGATCCGAACGACCCACAGGCCTGGAAAATCTTCTGACATCCCCGCAGCCGCTCATTACTGGCCTCCGGTGATGGGCGGCAACGCCACAAACGTGGTTCAACCTGCGCCATTCGACGACAGCCAGCATGCGCGTTGAGCTGCAACTCTGCGGATACCCGCCATGCACCAGCACCACAGCATCAACTACCTGGAACTGCCGGCCAGCGATCTGCAGGGCAGCAAGGCCTTCTTCACCCGCGTGTTCGGCTGGAGCTTCATCGACTACGGCCCGGACTACTGCAGTTTCAGTGGTGCCGGTATCGACGGCGGCTTCTATCGCTCCGCACTGCACGTCAGCAGCGCCGCAGGCAGCGTGCTGATCGTGCTGTACAGCGATGACCTGCAGCGCAGCCTGGAACAGATCGAGGCCGCAGGCGGCAGCATCCTCAAGCCGGTATTCAGCTTTCCCGGCGGGCGCCGCTTCCACTTCGCCGATCCGAGCGGCAACGAGTACGCCGTCTGGTCCGAGTGAATCAGCCAAGGCGCTTTCGCCTTTTCTGCAGGTGATTCGGCCAAGTCATCGCCTGCAGGCCCGGAAAACCGGCACCCGCCCCTCATAACAGCAACTGCTGAGCCTGCGACTCGTCGCCAAGCTATCGTCGCCAGCCCTTTGACGGGGTAATCTGCCTAAAGGCTATCTGCCATCATCGAGTCACGAACATTCGCGACAGTTGCCGATATCAAGGTGAAGTCCGCGCTGCCGAGACACTCGGCAATCTTCTAACAAGAACGGAGCCACCCCATGCAACAGGGGATATTGACGACAGCCTTGCCCGCTTCCGAACAGGAACACAGCGAGCAACTACTCAGCCGCATGCTGACCTTCTTCGCCTTCTGCGGCCTGGCCATCGGCCTGTACAGCGGCATCAAGTGGGGCCGCCTGGGTAACGATGCGCTGCTGCAGGGCTCCTTCCTGCTGATCGTCGGCATGCCGCTGGTGCTGCTGACGCTGCGCAATGCCTGGCTGCCGGCGCGCGGCGTGGCCAACTTCGCCATGGCGCTGATCAGCAGCTACGCGATGATCCTCATCTACCACCTCGGCGGCCTGCATTCGGCGCACATCTTCTGGCCCCTGGTGGTGATCGGTTTCGCCTACCTGCTGCTCGGCGGGCGCAGTGCCGCCGTCTGGGCCCTGCTGCAGCTGCTGTTCGTGTTCTGGCTGATCCGCCTGCAGCGCAGCGGCGCTGCCCTACCCGTGTTCGAGTTGAGCCCGCGTGATGCCATGCTCAACGAATACTCGGGCTACATGCTGCCGGTGATCACCATGTGGCTGGCCCAGTGGTACAGCGCCAAGGTGCGCCAGCAGGCTCTGGACGACGCCCAGCAGCACCTCGACGCAGCCGAGCGGGTGAACCAGGCCGCCACCGCCGGCAGCCAGCAGCTGGCCGCCCTGCTCGACGAAGTTCGGCACAGCTCCAGCGACCTGCGCCAGCTGTCCCAGCAGCTCTACCAGACCCTCGACAACATGCGCGTGCGCTGCCAGAGCATCGACGGCGATGTGCAGCAGCAGGCCGATGCCATGCACCAGCTCGACCTGGCCGTGCATCAGGTGCTGGAGAACCTCGCCGACAGTACCGAGCAGATGCAGCAGCTAAGCCAGGATACCCAGCACAGCAGCAGCCAGGTCAACACCTGCGCCCAGCGCATGCAGGACGCCCAGCAGAGCATGCAGGCCATCCAGCAGAGCAACCAGCGCATCGCCGAATCCATGCAGATGATCAGCGCCATCGCCCAGCAGACCAACCTGCTGGCGCTTAACGCGGCCATCGAAGCGGCGCGCGCCGGCGAGCATGGTCGTGGCTTTGCCGTAGTCGCCGACGAGGTGCGCAGCCTGTCGCAACGCAGCAACCAGACCGCCGACACGGTGCAAAGCGTGCTTGGCACGTCCGAGCAGATCGTCAATACCGGAGCCGAGCAGGTCAGCAATGTCGGCGAAGCCCTGAGCGAAAATGCCACCCTGACGGAAAACCTCTCCGGGGCGATCCTCCAGCACAGCCAGGCCCTCGACCAGGCCCACCGGCAACTGGCGCAGGTACGCGACAACAGCGCCGCCCAGCGCGAGGCCAGCCAGCGCCAGCGGGTCGCCAGCGGCGAACTGCTCGACGCCCAGGACTCGCTACTGAGCCTCGGCCAGCGCCTGGAGCAGCTGTCCCAGCAACTGCATCAGCGTGTGGTCGAACAGCGCTGATGCCTGTTGGAACGAAAAAGCCCGCTGAATGCGGGCTTTCTTCTGGGTGCTGCACACCGCTTCAGTGACTGTCGGGGTGCCCGGCGGCGCTGTCGCCCTCTTCATGCAGGTAGCGCTGCGCCAACTCTGCCGCCAGCTGATCGCGCTGCACCGCCAGGGCCTGCCAGAAGCGCTCGGCAACCTGCGGATGGCGCTGATAGAACTGGTGCGACAACGGCAAATACCAGTCGTCCTTGAACAACGGTCTGGGTAACAGCACCAGTTCTTCGCCCAACTGCAGCTGATCGATCAGGGCATGACCAATATGGTGCTCCAGCACATAGCCATCCAGGCGCCCCTTGGCCACCAGATTGAGGGCCTTGGCCGGCGTCAGGGACATGCTGCTGAGCACGCCAAGATCCTGCAGATGCTGACGGGCAACATAACCCAGTGGGGACGATAGTTTGTGCGTCACGCCCTGAAAACGCTGGCCGTCCCACTGCAAGCCCGAACCTTTGCGCACGATGATCGGGTAATCGACCCGCCACAGGCGGTAGCGCGGATCGACCGGCATCTGCCGCTGCGGATTACGCCCGGGGAATTGCCCCCAGGCATCGCGCCCGACCTGCCAGACGGCGACAAAGACACCATCGCTCGTCCCGGCCTGCAGTTCATGGATACAGCGCATCCAGGGCTGCCGGTGCATCTGCACCTGGATCTGCGCCTGCCTGGCGGCCTGCTCGATCAGCTCCAGCACCAATCCAGGCTGCGGCAGATCGCGGCTGGACTCGGCACTGCTGATATAGGGCGGCAGGTCTTCCAGCTCGTGACAGAGCCGAAGCACCGGTAGCGGCTCGCCCAGCGCAGGAATCGCTAGCGTAGCGCTCAGCAAGAGTGTGGCAAAACGCAGGTTCGGCATGGCGTAGACTCATGTCGCATGGCCATCAAGTTACAGCGTCCAGCCTTTATGCGAAAGCCACCGATACCTCACCCACATGGTGGGGTGCAGATAGAAAAAGCCGGCTTACGCCGGCCATTTCATTAGATCTATCTCAATAACCTGTTGTACAGGCTAAAGCTGTAGGTTGGGTTGAGGAGCAGCGCGACGAAGCCCAACGAGGCCTGCACCGGATCTGTTGGGCTTCGCTGCGCTCAACGCCAACCGACGGAAGTTGCCTGATCTGCGCCGATCCATGCCTGCCAAAACCCGTGCAACCCATGATGGGCACATAGCCTTTTGACTGCCATCACCACTCAGTCGTTGCTCGGCTTGTTCACCGCCTGCAGCACATACTGCGGCAGGGCGAAGGCCCCCAGGTGGATTTCCGGGTTGTAGTAACGAGTCACGATGCTGCTGCCGGCGTAGCGCTGGCGCAGAGTATCCAGCGGCAGTTTGCGATACTCGGCATCGGTGCTGCCCCAGGCGAAAGTCATGCTGCCACCGATATAGGTGGGCACTGCGGCCATGTAGAAGTGCCAGTCAGCGAACAGGCCATCCATGCGGCTGGCGGTGTTCTGCACTTCGCCCAGCTGCATGAACGGCGTGCCGTTCTGGGTGACCAGGATGCCACCATCGTTCAGGCAGCGCCGGCAGGCCTGATAGAAGTTCTCGGAGAACAGCACCTCGCCCGGGCCGATCGGGTCGGTGGAGTCGGAAATGATCACGTCGAACTTCTCTGCGGTAGTGGCGACGAAGTTCATGCCGTCGTCGATCACCAGGTTCAGGCGTGGATCTTCATAGGCGCCACAGGAGTGGTTGGGCAGGAATTCCTTGCACATCTCCACCACAGTGCCGTCGATCTCGACCATGGTGATGCTCTCCACGCTGCGGTGCTTGCGAACTTCGCGCAGCATGCCGCCGTCGCCGCCGCCGATGATCAGCACGCGCCTGGCGTTGCCGTGGGCGAGGATCGGCACATGGGTGAGCATCTCGTGGTAGATGAACTCATCGGCCTCGGTGGTCTGGATCACTCCGTCCAGGGCCATGACCCGGCCCATGCGGGCGTTCTCGAAGATCACCAGATGCTGGTGTTCGGTGCGCACTTCGTGCAGCAGCTTGTCCATGCGAAAGCGCTGGCCATAGCCGTCGTAGAGAGTTTCCTGGTAGTCGCTCATGGGTAAGTCCCCCGTCGATGCTGGTGGATGCGGACGGACTGTCACCCGCCCATGAAAAGGCGCGCATTGTAAGGAGATACGCCCGCCGGCTCCACCAGCGCGCTGGTGCAAGATGTGTAGGCGGCAAACCCTGCCAACGGTAGACGCCCGTGGGCAGGGCCGGTTCAGGCTGGCGAAGGTTTACAGACGAACGTTGCCGCGCGGACCGGCCAGGGCCCAGATGATCAGGCCGAGTACCGGCAGGAAGATGATCAGCAGCACCCAGAGAATCTTCATCCCTGTCTCGGCGCCGCTCTTGACGATATTGATGATGGCCCAGATATCCAGGGCGAGGATGGCCAGGCCAATCAGACTGCTCAGTGCAGAGCCCATGGGAACACTCCTGTGTGGTGGGGTACCTGACTTAGAACCTGTTCACGATCTCCTGGCCGTCGGCCATACCGCGTTAAAAACAGGCTCGGCAAGCCGCTTGCGGCTAACGCGCTTCAGCGCGATCCGAAGGGCGAGTGAAACGAGTCATGCTCATTTACAACTCGTAAACTCCGCTTCCTCGCCTGTTTTTGCCTTGTCTGGCTCTAGTCCAAAAGATCGTGGACAGGTTCTTAGGATACCCCCTATCCCCGGATGTTCCATGAATGGGCCCCTCGCGGGCCAAAAGCCCGATAAAACGGCTACATGCGACATATTGCTATGTTTTCACGACAGGATGTGACTCCAAGGTCAAGTTCCGCCATCAACAATGCACAGGCCGCGGCAATACGTGCTTTCGCTGGCCAGATTGCACATTGGGCATCCTTTGGAGAACAGACCCATGAACACCATGCTCCGCGTTAACGAAGCACTCCTCATCGCCGGCCGCGCTTTCCAGCCGTTTCAGTGCGTTGCCTGGTCGCCGCAGGACGGCACCGGTGAACTGACCCTGGCGGTGATCGACCGCACCAACCAGCGTCTTGGCCAGACCCGCCTGGACAGCCAGACCTACCGGGACCCAGTACAGCTGGCCGATGTCCTGACCCAGTCGCGTGAACAGCTGAGTCGTCAGGGCTACACCCTGGAGCCCTGGAGCATGCCCGAATAACACCTTGCTTGCCCCGGCCTGCCGCCACCCCAGCCCCCTCTGCCGCAAGGCGAGGGGGTTTTCATTGGCGCGAAAGAAAAGCTATGCAGCCATTAGGCGACTGCAGGTCAGGCAATTCCCGTAGGTTGGCGTTGAGCGCAGCGAAGCCCAACAGGCCCAGCGCAGAACTCGTTGGGCTTCGTCGCGCGGCTCCTCAACCCAACCTACAGCTTTAGCCTGGGCAACACCCGACTGGGACATAGCCAAAGAAAACCCAGGTACCTGGCAATATCTGTGGGGTTATTGTCCTTGTTGCCATAAAGCGCCAAGCGCAGACTGCGTCCATCTTCCCGCGAGAACCGCCATGGACGCCGTCAAAACCATCGCCAGCCTGATCTACCCGGATGTCATGAGCCTGGACGTCACCGGCCCGCTGCAGGTATTTGCCTCGGCCAATGTCGAGTGCCAGCGCCAGGGCCGCGCGCCGGCCTATACCCTGCGCCTGCTGGCTGAAGAAACGGGCCCGGTGGCCACCTCAGCCGGCTTTCAGCTGGTGGCCGAGCAGGCCTGGCGCGCAACCGATCCGGCCAGTCTGGATACCCTGCTGATACCCGGCGGCCTCGGTGAAACCGCGCAATGCAGCAACCAGCCGTTGCTGGTCTGGCTGCGCAGTGCCGAGCCCCAGGTGCGCCGGCTCGGCTCGGTCTGCTCCGGGGCGCTGATCCTGGCCGCTGCCGGTTTGCTCGATGGGCGCCGCGCTACCACCCACTGGGCCGATGTCGCCGCCCTGCGTTGTCACGAACACATCGAGGTCGATGGCGACCGCCTGCACACCTACGATCCGGATGGCCGTGACGGCGACGCCCACGTCTTCACTTCGGCGGGCGTCACCGCCGGCATCGACCTGGCGCTGGCCCTGGTCGAAGCCGATCTTGGCCGCCCGCTGGCTCTGGCCGTAGCCCGCCGCCTGGTGATGTTCCTGCGTCGCCCCGGTGGCCAGGCGCAATTCAGCGCCCTGCTCGCCCCGGATGCCAGCCGCACGCCACGCCTGCTCGGCTTGCTCGAATGGATGGCGCAGAACCTTGCCGCCGACCTGTCGCTGGAGGCCCTGGCCGAGCAGGCCAACCTATCCAGCCGCAGCCTGTCGCGCCTGTTCGTGCAGGAGTTGGGCATGGGCCCAGGCCGCTATGTCGAGCAGCTGCGCCTGGAGTCGGCGCGCCTGCTGCTGCAGGACGCCGGCGCCTCAATCGGCACGGTGGCGCGCCTGACCGGCTTCCGCCATCCGGAAAACCTGCGCCGCACTTTCCACAAACACCTGTCGGTGAGCCCGCAGGACTACGCCGAACGCTTTGCCTGAGCCCCAATCACCATCCAAGGAGCAACCCCATGCTGCAACTACGCCCAAGCTGCGAATGCTGTGACCGCGACCTGCCACCCGACTCGCCCGACGCTCGGATCTGCTCGTTCGAGTGCACCTTCTGCAGCGACTGCGTGGAGCAACGCCTGCAAGGCGTCTGCCCCAACTGCGCCGGTGAACTGGTACGCCGACCGATCCGCCCGGCGGCCAAGCTGACAGCCAACCCGCCCTCCAGCACCCGCGTCCACAAACCCGCCGGCTGCCACTGAGAACCGCCATGATGCTGCTCTTGCGCAACCCCACCCTGCTCCGGCTGTTCTTCGCCCAGGCCCTGTACTGGAGCTGCGCGATGATCGGCATCACCCTCACCGCGCTGATCGGCCTGCAACTGGCGCCGAGTAACAGCCTGGCCACCCTGCCGCTGGCCCTGCTGGTGCTGGGCAATCTACTCACGGTGCAACCGCTATCGCTGTTCATGCAGCGCCGCGGGCGCCGACCGGGCCTGGTGTTGGGCGCAGCCCTCGGCATCGGTGGCGGCCTGCTCAGTGCCTATGGCATCTGGCTTGGTGACTTCTGGCTGTTCTGCCTGGGCGCCCTGCCTATCGGCAGCTACCAGGCCTCGGCCATGTATTACCGCTTCGCCGCCCTGGAGGCAGTGGATCAGGCCCACAAGGGCCGCGCTACCGCCTGGGTGGTCGGCGGCGGCGTGCTTGCGGCGCTGCTCGCCCCGAGCCTGGCGCTGTGGGCGAAGAATGCGCTCAGCACTCCCTTCGTCGGCGCTTACCTGGCCATTGCCGTACTCGCCGCTGCCGGCCTGCTGCTGATGCTCGGCCTGGCCGACGGTGGCCTGCCAGCCGCGCCCAGCGCTGACCGCAACCTGCGGCGCAATCTGCTCAGCCGCCCGCTGGTACGCGCCGCCCTGGCTACCACCGCCATCGGTCACGGGCTGATGGTGCTGGTGATGAATGCCACGCCGCTGGCCATGAAGTTCTGCGGTCTGCCGCTGGAGGTCGCCTCGGAGGTGATCCGCTGGCACATGCTCGGCATGTTCCTGCCGGCCTTCGTTGCCGGGCCACTGGTCGACAAGCTCGGCAGCCGACGCATCGCCCTGCTCGGTTGCGTCATCCTGCTGGCCAGCGCTGCGGTAGCCCTGAGCGGCATCGACCAGACGCACTTCCTGATCAGCTCGTTCCTGCTCGGTCTGGGCTGGAACCTGATGCTGGTGGCCGGCACCACCCTGCTCGGCGAAGGCCATGCCGCCGAGGAACGCGGCCAGGCCCAGGGCCTGATGGAGTTGGGCAACGGCCTGGTGGCAGCCAGTGCCTCCTTCGCCTCCGGCGCGCTGGTCGCCGGTGCCGGCTGGAGCGCGGTGAATATCGGCATGCTGCCGCTGCTCGGCATTGCCCTGCTGATGTTGCGCCACCGCCCGCGCCAAGGCCCGGCGGCGCAGCCGGGCTGATCTGCAGACAGAAAACGGACAGGCAGAAAAAAGGCGACCCGCGGGTCGCCTTTTCAGTACCAACGCCATCAGTAGTAGGCGTTTTCCTTGTTGGTGTGGTCGGTCACGTCACGCACACCCTTGAGCTCGGGGATGCGCTCCAGCAGGGTCTTCTCGATGCCTTCCTTGAGGGTGTAGTCGGCCTGACCACAACCCTGGCAGCCGCCGCCGAACTGCAGCACGGCAATGCCTTCCTCGACCACGTCGATCAGCGTCACCTGGCCGCCATGGCTGGCCAGGCCGGGATTGATCTCGGTCTGCAGGTAGTAGTTGATGCGCTCGTTGATCGGGCTGTCTTCGTTGACCATCGGCACCTTGGCGTTCGGCGCCTTGATGGTCAGCTGGCCGCCCATGCGGTCGGTGGCGTAATCGACTACGGCGTCGTCCAGGAATGGCTCGCTGACGGCATCGATCCAGGCAGTGAAACTGGCCAGGCCGATAGCGGTGTCTTCCGGCTTCTGCTCGCCCGGCTTGCAGTAGGCGATGCAGGTTTCCGCGTACTGGGTACCCGGCTGGGTGATGAACACCCGGATACCAATACCCGGCGTGCTCTGCTTGCTCAGCAGATCAGCCAGATAGTCGTGGGCAGCGTCGGTAATGGTGATGGCGGTCATGGCAACTCCTCGCAAACATGCCGCCAGTGTACGCCAATCGATGGCCCAGGATAAAGCCCGACTAATTTAGTAGGAATAATTCCCGTCCAGCGGGTCAGGATGCCAATGACTCCCCGCAACGTCGCCACTCCACTAGAATGCGCGGCCACAGAAGCCTGATAACCGATTTTCCCATGCCCAACTGGATCGACGACCTGCCCAAGGCCGAGCTGCACCTGCACCTGGAAGGCTCGCTGGAGCCCGAACTGCTGTTCGCCCTGGCCGAGCGCAACAAGATTGCCCTGCCCTGGGGCGATGTGGACAGCCTGCGCGGCGCCTATGCCTTCAACAACTTGCAGGAATTCCTCGACCTGTACTACCAGGGTGCGGACGTGCTGCGCACCGAGCAGGACTTCTACGACCTGACCTGGGCCTACCTGCTCAAGTGCAAGGCGCAGAACGTCATCCACACCGAGCCGTTCTTCGACCCGCAGACCCACACCGACCGCGGCATTCCCTTCGAAGTGGTGCTGCGCGGCATCAAGCAGGCGCTGGTCGATGGCGAGAAGCAGCTGGGCATCAGCCACGGCCTGATTCTCAGCTTCCTGCGCCACCTGCCCGAGTCGGAAGCCTTCAAGACCCTGGAACAGGCCATGCCGTTCCGTGACGCCTTCGTCGCCGTCGGTCTCGACAGCTCGGAAAAAGGCTTCCCGCCACGCCTGTTCCAGCGTGTATTCGACAAGGCGCGCAGCGAAGGCCTGTTGACCGTCGCCCACGCCGGCGAGGAAGGCCCGCCCGAGTACATCTGGGAAGCCCTCGACCTGCTCAAGATCGAGCGCATCGACCACGGCGTACGCGCCATCGAGGACGAGCGCCTGATGCAACGCATCATCGACGAACAGATCCCGCTGACCGTCTGCCCGCTGTCCAACATCAAGCTCTGCGTGTTCGACGACATGAGCCAGCACAACATCCTCGCCATGCTCGAGCGCGGGGTGAAGGTGACGGTGAACTCGGACGACCCGGCCTACTTCGGCGGCTACGTCGGCGAGAACTTCCGCGCCCTGCAGCACAGCCTCGGCATGACCGAGGAACAGGCCCGGCGCCTGGCGCAGCACAGCCTGGACGCCCGCCTGGTCAAGTAACCCCTCAAGTAGCCCCGCATCTGGCTGCGCCCACGGGCGCAGCCGAACCACAAATCACAACCAGAAAGCCCAGCCGCTGCCGCGTGTCGTCCATTGCCCGCGCCAGCCGAGCTGCGCCGCAAGCCCGCTAGTCGCATGTTTCAGGAGACATCCATGCAACCCACCCGTACCGCCCTGACCCTGGCCGCCGGCCTGTTCGTCGCCAGCTCGGCCATGGCCGGCGATGCCCTGCTGTGGCAGGACAACAGCCTGACCTACCTCAACGGCACCGATTTCACCGTCGATCCGGACAAGCAGCAGACCATCACCTTCGAACACGCCAGCGGCTGGAGCATCGGTGACCTGTTCGTCTTCGTCGATGCCATCAAGTACAACGGCGATGCCGAGAACGGTGCCGGCGACGGCCACACCTTCTACGGCGAGATCAGCCCGCGCCTGTCGCTGGGCAAGATCAGCGGCGCCGACCTGTCCTTCGGCCCGGTCAAGGACGTGCTGCTGGCCACCACCTACGAGTTCGGCGAAGACGACGTCGAGTCCTACCTGATCGGCCCGGCCATCGACCTGGACCTTCCCGGCTTCGACTACTTCCAGCTCAACACCTACCTGCGCACCACCGACGGCAAGCGCGATGGCGACGGCGTATGGCAGATCACCCCGGTGTGGAGCTACACCCTCCCGGTCGGCAACTCCGACCTGGTGATCGACGGTTTCATGGACTGGGTGGTGGACAACGACGACAGCTACCACGCCAACCTGCACTTCAACCCGCAGATCAAGTACGACGTGGCCAAGGCTTTCGGCGTCGGCAAGAAGGTCTATGTCGGTGTCGAATACGACTACTGGAGCGACAAGTACGGCATCGAGGACGAAGGCTACGTCGGCTCGGAAATTCTCGGCGGCACCGACCAGAGCGCCATCAGCCTGCTGGTCAAGGCGCACTTCTAAGCGCCTGCGCGATACAAAAAAGCCCGCCATCACGGCGTAATGCTGTTCACTTAAGCCGTTGACGTGCTGCGGGCCCCTTTTTTCAGCCCGCTGTAGCGTGCTGCATGGGGGTAAGTCGTAGGTTGGGTTGAGGAGCGGCGCGACGAAGCCCAACGAGTCCTGCACCAGACCTGTTGGGCTTCGCTGCGCTCAACACCAACCTACTGATGTGGGCCAGGTCACAGATC
>JBOFCR010000014.1:0-8231 GCA_051646165.1 Pseudomonas sp.
CCAGAAAGTTCTCGCCGTCAAAAACTGTCACTTAACCCGTCATTTAGTCTAAGACCTGCAAACGGCCATTCAGGCTCGTAATGTGACAAAAACTCCGGCGGGATGCCCTCCTTGGTGAACGTGGCGCGCAAACGTTCCAGGGATTCGGGGTCGCGTCGCCCGTAGGACGCCAGTGTGAACAGCAAGCGGGCCGTCTCCGGGTTGTGTCGCGCTTCAATGATGGCCTCATCGATGGCCTGGGCTGCTCGTTGCCAGTGGTTGATGGGTTCCGGCTTCGGCACCTTCGCCGGCAGGCCGTTGGTGAAACCAGTGTGCGGCTCCGTCTGAAACAGCGCGGCCTGTTCCCCGCGCGGGATCAGCGCCTTTGACTCGATCAGCGTGATGGCGGTGGCCGCCGCCTCCAGCATCTGCCACTGCACCGCCGGGGCCAGAATCTCGTAGGGACGCCACAGACTCTGCCCGGCGCGCAGCGGATGGCCGCAGCGCTCCCAGACATGGCGGATGCTCGCCGAGCAACTGCCGCAGTGCGAGAGCGGCGTGTTCAGCTCATCAAGCAGGGTGCGCAGCAGCCGGAACCACAAGCCGGCGTGGACACGCCGACGCGGCAGCTCCACAAAACCCGTCGTCAGCGCCTGCCAGGTGCGCCGGTCCATGCAGGCGATTGCGTCATCGGCAGGGCGCGGCGCAGCATCGGCGATTTCCCACTGAAGATACCGGCCGGGCATGCCCCAGTAGGACTCCAGCCAGCAGCCATGCTGCGGGCAGCTCAGCATCAAGGGGAGCTGCCAGACGAGTAGCACAGCTTGATTCGTTGGATCGTTCAGACACTGCGGACACGCCCGGCGAATCGTCTGGCTCGGTAGCCAGGCACGCCAGCGAGTGATGGACCGCACCTTGCGGGTGCGCTTGGGCAGGAGCACCGCGCATTGGAATGTATAGGTTTCCAAGGCTGCTGGTACCGAATCGTCGAGACTGTCGAGCAGCCACGGCACCCAGCCTGCAAGACTCATGCTGCGCAACCGCTCCAGCTCGACGCCACTGCGCTGGCAGAGCGCCGTCAGCAACGACAAGGATGGTGCGGTATCCAGGTCATCAAGTTGGCTGTGACCAAGATCGTGGGCCAGCAGCTCGTGCACGTCCATCTGGTAGCAGGCGGCGACCCGGTTGAGCCATGAGGACAGGGCTTCGCCTTCCTTGGGTGCCGGATGCAGCGGCCAGCGCGGCGCGGACTTCACATCAGTTCCCGCTCGAACTGTCGCCGCCGCTCACTGGGGCCGATGTAGTCGGCCATGCTGAGCGTGCGGTGGTTGATCGCTTCCTCGCCACTCTCCACGGCGGCGACGGCCGCCGCCACCAGCAGATGTGCAAGCTCGCCGATGGTGCCTTCGCTCCGGGTGAGCAGGTAGCGGGCCATGTCCAGCGTGGCAATCGGGGATGGCCGCCGTAGCGGGAGTGACGCCGCGAAGCTGGCCAGCAGCGAGCAGCAGTCCTCATTGGCCTCCCACGGCGGCAGCAGCATCGGCTCGAAGCGGTTTTCCAACTGATCGTCCGAACGGATGGCCAGGTACGCCTCGCGCGTGCCGACCCCGACCAGGGGGATACGCAGCTCGTTGCCGAGGAAGCGCAGCAGGTTGAGGAACTCGCGCCGGTTAACGCTGTTGCCAGCCAGTACATTGTGCAGTTCGTCGATCACCAGCATGCGCACGCCGACCTTGCGCAGCAGGGCCAGCGCCAGTTGCTCCATTTCCGGCAGCCGTGGGCGCGGGCGCAGCGGCGCGCCCATCGCAGCCAGCAGCGCGACATAGAAGCGGATCACCGATGGCTCTGACGGCATCTGCACGACCAGCACCGGGATATGTTCTTGGTCAGCGTCGGTGCCGACCGGGTGCGCCCGCCGGAATTTCTCGACGATCATCGACTTGCCGTTGTTGGTGGGGCCGACCAGCAGCAGGTTTGGCATGCGTTGCTTGTTCGGCCACGCATACAGAGTTTCCAGCCGGTTCAGCGCCTCGACCGCGCGCGGGTAGCCGATCCAGCGGTCGGCGCGAATGCGCTGGATGCGCTCGTCTGCCGGCAGCCTGGCCAAACCCTGTGCCGCTGGCAGCAGGTGGGACAGGTCAATGACGGGATATTCGTCCACGGCTACCACTCCTCGATCTGATCGAACGGTTTGGCCGGCGGCAGGTTGTCTGCCTGCGGGTCAGCCATGTCCACATCCGGCGGTATGGGCTTGGCCGGTGGCTCCGACGTCTTGAGGTGCTGGCGGCGATCAGCGTCGCGCCGCGCCTTGCGCGTGGCCTTCTGGGCGGTGGTCACGATCTCGCGCATCTGCCCGATCATGCGGAACAGCGCCGACTCGTCCACCTGCTCGCGCCCGAGCTGACGCAATTTGGCCAGCGCCTGGCGTTGTTCCCAGAGGGTGACGGCCGGATGGGACAAGGTGCGGTAGTGGATCTCCAGATAGTGCTGACCTTCCGGTTCCAGTACCCAGATGCGGCTGATGTCGCGCGGATCGCGCCGGATCAGGAAGGCGGGCAAGCGCTCGCGCCGGGCAATCCACGGCTTGAGGGCGTCGGCGTAGTAGTGGATGTGGTCGATGACAAAGCCGGTGCGGGTCAGGGTGCGGCGGATCACCGGCAGGAAATCGACCAAAAACGCGGTGGGGCGGGTAACGACGGCCGGGACGCCAACGCGCTCCACGGCCTCGGCCCAGCGCGCGGCCGGCGGCTGGAGCAGGCCGTTGTGCACGGAGCCGTGATAGGTGCCTACCGCCAACGCGAGCCAGCGCTCCAGCTCGCGCAGCGTCAGGGTGGCCATCTTCTCGGAATCGTACTCGCCGCGCTGGCCGGGATTGGAGAAGGTCGTCCCCGGTAATTCGTCGTGGATCATCTGCATCGCCGTGCCGATGATCCGTTCCACGATGCCGCCGTAGTGCGGCTGGCCTGGTGGGCGATAGTCCAGCCGGATGCCATGCTGTTCGCAGCCACGGCGCAGCGCTTCGCTTTTGAACTCGGCCGCGTTGTCCAGATAGAGCAGCCTGGGCTTGCCGCTCATCGGCCAGTCCATTTCCACATTCAGCCCTTCCAGCCAGGGCCGCTTGTCGCAGGCGGCATGCGCGAGGCATAGGCCGACCGAGACGGCGGACGGCGCTTCCAGCGTGACCACCATGCCGAGTACGCAGCGCGTGAACACGTCGATGGCGAGGGTCAAATATGGGCGGCCAATCGGTTGCCGGTCGCGCTCGTCGACCACGATCAGGTCGATGACGGTGTGGTCGATCTGCACCTGTTCCAGCGGCATGGTGACTTCTGGCGGAATGCCACCCGCGCCTTGCAAGGGACGGGCAGCGTCCTGCCCGCCCCGGCTGCGGGCTATTTTCGCCGGGTGTAGTCCGGCAATCCGCTGGGCCACGGTGTTGCGCGCCGGCACCGGCAGCTTCTGGGTTTTGCACGCCTGCGCGACTTCGCGGTGGAACGCCGCCAGGCTGCGTTTCTGCTTGGTCAGGAAGCGCTTTTGCAGCAGCTCGCGGATGATGCGCTCGACCGGTTCCGGCAAGCGCCCCTTGCCTTTGCCGCCGCCGGATCGGCCGGGCGTCAGGTCTGTTACCAGGCCAGTACCCTGCCGGGCGCGACGGATCAGGACATATACCTGTCGCCGGGACAGGCCCAGCGCTTGGGCTGCCTCATCGGCGGCTTCATGCCCGACCACCTCAAGCGCTGCCAGTGGCCCGATGATTTCCGTCCGGTGCCGGGCTTGCGCCCATGCCTCGTCGGGCAGGGTGGCCACGCCTTGCGCGGCAATCGGTGGAGTGTCTGATGTCATGCCCAAACCTCGCTTTGGTGCACACGAGTATTGAGCATAGTCGAGATTGGTGCAGACGACTCCTGATATTGGGCTGTCAGGAGCCGTATGCACACCAGGCGTTACATCCAGTCAGATGGTGCGGTCGTCTTCTGAAAACGACAGATTTTATTGCCTTGGAAATCCCGTTTTTTCAAAAAAATAGGGGTTTTTCAACAGTCTGAGGCCCCTGGGGGCCTTTTATGCTTGGGGCGAGGGGAGCTGTCAGCCGAGTCGTTCGCGTTTGTTGCGTTCCCGTTCCACCTTGAAAATGTAGCGCTGGATACTGGCCGCCATACTGCTTGAAAGCGTTACGAACTGGCAGCCCGCACGCAGACTAGGGTGGCCCTGTTGCGCCAGGGGGCGCAGGTTGCGCACCTGGAGGGCTGCAGAGATGGGGCCCGTATCGGGCAGCATCACCCGGCAGTCGGGCAGTTCCATATCGGGCTCTAGGGGGGGCGCATTGGGGGGCACCACAAAGGCCAGGCCGCCGCCGCTGATGTCCAGAACGTCGGCCTTGAGGGAGGTGATGCGCCCCTTCTCCTGCACAGGAATCAGGCAGGCCAGCCCATGGGAGGGGGGCGCACTCAGGCGATAGTGTTCCCGACGCTGGAGACGGAGCAGTAACTGGGGCAGGGGCGAACGCAGGGCCTGGAGGCCTTCGTGGGTGATCTGCTCCAGGTCTTGCAGCGCAAACTGGATCTTGATCTGATCGAGCTGAGTCGCGCAGATCAGGCGGGCGGCTTCCTGGGCGCGCTGATTGAGTCGCTCGTCAGAGGCGGCATCCAGAATCAGATGGCGTTCGTCGGAGGAGATGCCGAGCACTGCGCTCAGAAACGAATCCGGCCCCTGATCGAGGAAGGTGCTCAGCATGGCCCGGCGCTGAATCAGGGTGCGCAGGTTGTAGAGGATGTCCGCTTTTTCTTTCAGCAGATAGCGGGCGAACTGCTCTTCTTGCAGAAGTTCGAACTGGATCGGCATGGCTGGGTCACTTCAAGCAGGACTTAAAAGCGGGTTGCCGTATTTACAGCAAGCCCCGTGCCTGCCATGCCGTTCTGGTTGAAGCGGTGTGGGCTTAGCGGGTGGCTTCGCGTTCGATCTCTTCGAGGCTGGTGTGGCGCACATCGCGGCCCTTGACCATGAACACCACGTACTCGGCGATGTTCTTGGCGTGGTCGCCGATCCGCTCCAGAGACTTGGCCACGAACATCAGCTCGATGGATTGGGAGATGGTGCGCGGATCTTCGATCATGTAGGTGATCAGCTGGCGCATGATGCCCTTGAACTCGGCATCCACTTCCTTATCCTGGCGTACCACCTGGGCAGCGGCAATGGTGTCCAGCCGGGCGTAGCCATCCAGCGCCATGCGCAGCATGTCCACCACCGCATCGGCCAGGTGGCTCAGGCGGATCTGGGGCATGAAGGGCGAGGTGCTGGTGTGGAGCTGCTTGGCGGTCTTGGCAATCTTCTTGGCCTCGTCGCCGATCCGCTCCAGATCGGTGATGGTTTTCTGGACGGTGTTGATCATGCGCAGGTCGATGGCGGCCGGCTGGCGCTTGGCAATGACCTGGTTGCAGATCTGGTCCAGCTCGATCTCCATTTCATTGATCCGGCTATCGTTTTCAATGACTTGGTCGATCAGCAGCAGATCGCCTTCCGACAGCCCTTCCATGGCCTTCACGATCTGAAGTTCTGCCATGCCCCCCATCTGCAGGACACGGGTACGGATTCCTTCCAGTTCGGCTTCAAACATCTTGGAAGTGTGTTCGCTCATGGCTTTGATCCTTGGAGTGGGGGGCTGGTGGAGGCGGGAAAGGGCTGAAAGGCTAGCAGCGTATGATGACGCTGCTGTTAAGCGCGTTGATGGGTTTCCACCCCAGTGGGGGTGGCGAGCAGCAGTACGTCGGCGCCGCGCTTGGCAAACAGACCGTTGGTGACCACGCCGACGATGCCGTCGATGCGGGTTTCCAGGGCCACCGGATCGGCGATCTGCAGGCCGTGCACATCCAGGATCAGGTTGCCGTTGTCGGTCACAAAGCCTTCCCGCAGCACCGGGCGCCCGCCCAGGGCGGCCAGCTCGCGGGCCACCTGGGCGCGGGCCATGGGGATGACTTCAACCGGCAGCGGGAAGCGGCCCAGTTGGGCGACCTTCTTGCTGGCGTCGCAGATGCAGACGAACTGACGCGCCACGGCGGCCACGATCTTTTCCCGGGTCTGGGCGCCGCCGCCGCCCTTGATCATGGCGAGGGAGGCGTCGATCTCGTCGGCCCCATCCACGTACACGGGCAGTTCTTGGATGTCGTTCAGATCGAACAGCTTGATCCCGTGACCGGCCAGACGGCGGGCGGAGGCTTCGGAAGAGGGCACGGCGCCCAGGATGCGATCCTTCATGGTGGCCAGGCCGTCGATGAAGAAATTGGCGGTGGAGCCGGTGCCCACGCCGATGATGGCGCCCTCCACCACGTATTCGAGTGCTTTCAGGGCGACCTGTTGCTTGAGTTCGTCTTGGGTCATGGTTTGAGTCTTGTTCTGTTGTAGGTTGGGGAGGAGCGTAAGGGCGCCATTTTACAGCCCCTTACACACCTGACCGAAGCCTGTTCAGCGCGCCACCGGGCGGGCCGGGTCGGCGCACCACTCGCTCCAGGAGCCCGGATAGAGGCGCGAGCCTGAAAGCCCGGCCACTTCCATGGCCAGCATGTTGTGGCAGGCCGTCACGCCGGAGCCGCATTGGTGGATCACCCGATGGGCGTCACCCCCCTTGATGAGGGCGCCAAACTCTTCTTGCAGCACACTGGCCTGCTTGAAGTGCCCGTCGGGCGTCAGGTTGTCTTTGAAGAAGCGGTTGAGGGCGCCGGGGATGTGGCCGCCCACCGGATCCAGGGTTTCATTTTCGCCCCGGAAGCGGTCGGGAGCCCGGGCGTCGATGAGCTGCATCTCGGCGCTGTTCAGGTGCGCGGCCACGTAGTCGGCATCCACCCGCAGGCCGTCGTGCAGCTGAAGGGGGCAGAGCACCGGTTCGGGGATGGGCGCTTCGGTTTCCAGCCCGTGGCCGGCGGCCAGCCAGGCCTGGAGCCCCCCGTCCAGCACGGCCACCTGGAGGTGACCGACCCAGCGCAGCATCCACCACAGGCGCGCCGCCATCATCCCGCCCACATCATCATAGGCCACCACCTGGGTGCCCTGGCCGATGCCCAGTTCGCCCAGGCGTTGGGCAAAAACTTCCGGAGGCGGCAAAGGGTGCCGTCCATTCTTGCCGGTCTTGGGGGCGGACAGATCCTGGTCCAGATCCATGAACAGGGCGCCGGGAATGTGGCCGGCAGCATGGGCGGCCCGGCCAGCGGCGGGGTCGCGCAGGTCGAAGCGGCAATCAACAATGCGTAGCCCGGCCCGGTCGCGCCGGGCAAGCTCGGGGACGGTAATCAGGGTCGAGTAGGGAATAGGCACGGGAACTCCTCAGGGCAGAAAAGCATCACGAATCGCACAGAATGGGCGCCGGGCGCCCGAGCGGCACCATACCCCGCCCCGTGAGGGCTGCGGGGATGACTTTGTGAGGATTTTCTACTCGGCCGGGGTGTTGCTCTCGGCGTCAGCCTCTGCATCGGCGCCGAGCCAGGACTGGGCCTCGTCCACATCACGGAACACCGCCACGTCCGCATCCAGGAATGCCTGGGAAAGCCAGGCGCTCCAGCTGATCCACTGGTCATCGGTCACGATGGCGATGCGCGCAAAATCGTGGGGATGGCTGCGGGCAAAGCGGATTTCTTCGAGCACCGTATCCACCGTTACGCCCATCATGGTGCGCAGATCGAAGAGCAGGTTCACCGGCCCTTCAAAGCGTACCTGGTGGTTGACCACCTGTTCGAACTCCTTGAAGTCGGCGAGGGTGAATTCGCCGAAGATGGTGACATTAACCTGGGTCGCGGTGTTGTCGATGGTGATCATCGCCTGCCTTCCTTTCCGGGGCTGTATGGACAACGCCAGTGTAGCCCCGGGCGTCGGGCGCTTCAATCGGAGTCCGCAGGGGGCGTGGGTTTACGGGCAGCAAGGGATACCAGAATCCCACTCCCGATGATGATGGCAATGGCGGCCACTGCGCCGGGCGCCAGGTGCTCCTGCCACAGCAGCACCCCGAACAGGCTGGAGAACACCACCGTGGTGTAGGCCAGATTGGCGGCTACGATGGTCTTGCCGTAGCGGTAGGCGCGGGTCATGGCCAGCTGGGCCAGGCCCCCGAAGCCGCCCACGCCCAGCAGGATCAGCAGGCCATGGGCGTCCGGCAGATGCAGGGGGCCATTCAGCATGCCCCAGGGCAGGCCGAACAGGGCGGTGACCAGGGAAAACCACAGCACGGTGCGCACTTCGGTTTCGCCCAGTCGCCCCAGCTCACGCAC
>JBOFCR010000016.1:0-46939 GCA_051646165.1 Pseudomonas sp.
AATCTGGTTTGTGTGCACTTGAACTTGCATAGGGCTTCCTCGTGTTACTGGTGTGTTGTTCCGAGGTCTTGCAACTGCAAAGGTTCAGGCTGTGTGACACATCTCCCGTGGTGGTGCCTGTTGCTGCGAGGGCGTACAGCTAAAAGGTCTGCGGACGTGGATCGATGCAGACCACCCATCTCCCCTGCTCTGCCACAACACATCGAAGCAACCCTGGCACTCGGGCCAAGGCTGGTTTAATTCAGTCCTTGCCTATGTAATTACTACAGTCACGCCGGCCAGGCAAACATCATGTGCGCAAGACTGTGTCGGCAATTGTCTGCCACCTACTCGCCCTGCCGCACCTCGCGCAGGTTGGCCAGCACCCGCTCGGCGTTCACCGAGCACGACACGCCCTCCGGCTTGCCCTCGATGCCGGCGATGATGCTCAGCAGATGCGCCTTGTTCTGCGCCAGGCGCTGTTGCATGACCTCGATCTCGCCAACCTTGCGCTGCAGGCTCGCCAGCAGCTCGTCATGGGGCCAGCCTTGCTGCTCGCTGCTGGGCAACAGGCGGCGGATCTCCTCCAGACTGAAGCCAGACTGCTGGGCGCCGGTGATGATGTCGAGGATTTGCACCGTCTGCTCCGGGTACTCGCGGTAGCCGTTGGCCTGGCGCTGGGCGCTGATCAGCCCGCTGCTCTCGTAGAAGCGGATGCGCGAAGGCGCCAGGCCAGTGCGCGTGGCCAGTTCACCGATTTTCATGATTTGTGCTCCGGGCTATTGACCTTAAAGCTTACTTTAATCTTAGCCTTGCTCCACCTGCTACCCCGGAGTACGTCATGACTGCCTTCCAATCGCTGCATCTGCCCAACGGTACCGTCATCCCCAACCGCATCGCCAAGGCGGCGATGGAAGAGAACCTGGCCGACGCCAGCCAGGGCCCTTCCACCGAACTGCTGCGCCTGTACCAGGCCTGGGCCGAAGGCGGCGCCGGGCTGCTGCTGACCGGCAACGTGATGATCGACCGCCGCGCCATGACCGGCCCCGGCGGCGTGGTGCTGGAAGACGAACGCCAGCTGGACAAGTTCCGCGAATGGGCGCGCATCGGCCGTGCCCAGGGCGCGCAGTTCTGGATGCAGATCAACCACCCGGGCCGGCAGATGCAGGCCAACCTCGGCCAGCAGACCGTGGCGCCCTCGGCCGTGGCCCTGGAGCTGGGCGGCCTGTCGAAGATGTTCCCGCTGCCCAAGGCGCTCAGCGACGAAGAAATCGGTGCGCTGATCCAGCGTTTCGCCCGCACCGCGCAGCTGGCCGAAAAGGCCGGTTTCACCGGTGTGCAGATCCATGCCGCACACGGCTACCTGCTCAGCCAGTTCCTCTCGCCGCTGAGCAACAAACGCAACGACAACTGGGGCGGCGCGCTGGAAAACCGTGCGCGTCTGCTCCTGGAAGTGGTCAAGGCGGTACGCGCCGTGGTCGCGCCAGGCTTCTGCGTGGCGGTCAAGCTCAACTCGGCGGACTTCCAGCGCGGCGGCTTCGACGCTGCCGATGCCAAGCGCGTGGTGCAGCTGCTGGGCGAGCTGCAGGTCGACCTGGTAGAACTGTCGGGCGGCAGCTACGAGGCGCCGGCCATGCAGGGCGATGCCCGCGACGGGCGCACCCTGGCGCGCGAGGCCTACTTCCTCGAGTTCGCCGGCGAGATCGCCGCCGTGGCGCAGATGCCGGTAATGGTCACCGGCGGTATCCGCCGCCTGCCGGTGGTCGAGCAGGTGCTGCAAAGCGGCGTGGCCATGGCCGGCATCGCCACCGCCCTGGCCATCGAGCCCAACCTGCCGCGCCGCTGGCAGGCCGGCGAGCGGCAGATCAGCGCCGAGCTGGCGCCGATCCGCTGGAAGCACAAGACCCTGGCCTCGCTGGCCTACATGGCCACAGTGAAGTTCCAGATGCTGCGCCTCAGCCGCGGCGGCCAGCCCAAGCCGGATGTATCGCCGCTGCGCGCACTACTCTCCGAGCAACTCAAGACCGCCCGTCGTACCCGTCAGTACAAGCGCCTGATGGCCAACCAGCTGGCGTGATCAGCGGCGCCTTGAGCCTGTGTACTTGGGTGCACGGGAAGAGATGAGCGTCAAACAGTACACCATCGGCCTGCCGGACAAGCTGGTCGAGTAGATCGACCAGGTGCGGTAACCGCAGTGGGTGGTTGCCTGCCCGCGCCGGCGGTGGCACCGTGGGCAGGTGTTCCGCCGCAAGCCCACAAGGACGACCCCATGCTTCGCTCACTCCAGCTCCCCGCCCTGCTCGCCTGTGCTCTGCTGGCCGCCTGCTCTAGCACTTCGGAGAAAGCGTCAGACAAGCTACCAGCCGACGCTCGCTGCAACGCCGATGCGGTACAGCATCTGGTGGACGAGCGCATCACCAGCGAACTGGCCGAACAGGCCAGGGCCAAGGCCGGCGCGCAGTTCCTGCGAGTCACCTACCCGAACCAGCCGGTGACCATGGATTACAACTCGCAGCGGCTGAACATCGAAATCGACGATGGCGACATCATCCTGCGCCTGAACTGCGGCTAAGAACCTGTTTGCGATCTTTTCGGGCTCTTCGATGGTGCCCTAGCCCTGGAGCATAGGCTGGGTAAGTACCGTAGCCCGGACTTCAGGCCGGGGTTGCCTGAGATGTCCCGGACTGAAGTCCGGGCTACTGGCTACTGGGGCGTTCAGACGCAAACCCCGGAAAGATCGTAAACAGGCGAGGCACGACTGTGTAGGAGCCAGCTTGCTGGCGATGCTTTTGCCCGGGCAGTGGATCGCCAGCAAGCTGGCTCCTACAAAAACATCTCGCCTGCAGCCCTGCAGGGTGGATACCACCTGGCTTAGTCAGCGGCTCGCGAAAAGATCGCAAACAGGATCTAAGCCGGCCGGCCGCGTCACGAGGCCAGCCCCAGCGGGCAGGCCTCGATGTGCATCTCCATGTGCCGAATCAGGCCGCTGCCCACCCAGCGCCCCAACTGCTGCATATGTGGCAACTGCAGATAGGCCTGCAGGGCCCGCTCCGACAACCAGTACCCGCGCCACTTCCAGAGCTGCGGCTGTTCAGGGTCCTGCAGGAGCTCGCAGGCCAGGCAGGCGCTGTCACGCCGCGCCCATAGCAGCAACTCGCGCAAACGCTCGCCCAACGCCTCGGCGCCGCCACTACCGGCCTGGAAACTGGCCAGGCTGATGATGTGGTTCTCCATACCGTTCTCCTGTCTGAGCGGCCCAATACGGCCCATCAAGAGCCGCTGCGGGCGCCGGTAGTAACGGTGGTTTTCTCTGCGATTGCGGGCATGGTGATTTCCTCTGCGGGCGGCGCTCAGGAATAGCGCCAGGGTGCAACAGAGAGTGCCCTCCGGCCATCGCGGGCCGTTAGCCGGAAACTGCTTCCAACTTGCCTGATCCTGCAGGGCTGCAGGCTGGACAAGATGATGGCAAATCAGTAGCGTCGAATCGCTCCAGCAACTTGCCCACAGCAGGACGGGCAGGAGCGGCAGGGAGCTCAACTAGCCGAAGCGCAGTCGACTGCGCCACACCCCACACAAGGAAGTTCGTATGTTCCGCAACTACAAGCTCGCCGGATGCCTGGCAATCGCGTCCGCACTGATCTCCATCCCCAGCATGATCCTCATGGTTGTCGACATGTTTTCCGAGGACAGCCGCCTGGCCCTGGCCAACGCCATCACCCAAACCATCAGCGCCACGGTCTTTGTCCTGCTCATGCTCTATCTCAGAAACTATCTGGAAGAGCGCCTTGCCCTCGGCAAACAGAAGGTTCTGTTTGGCTTCATCATCGCGCTGGGCATCCTGATCTACGGCATCAGCATCAGCGTCAGCTTTCTCGATCCGCTGTCGTCAATCATCACTACTCTGGCCTCGTCGGCTCCGGCGATTTTGCTGGGCATCCTGATGCTGGTAGTGGCCTTGCGCATCATCAAGAGCAAGCTGCCGGGTACTGGCTATGCCAAGGCCTATGCCTATCTGGTGGGCGCCACCGGCCTGCTGAATGCCACGATACTGCTCGCGGACCTGGCCGTACTGCTGAACCTGGCCTCGGACATCATCATGGCCGTGATGTTCTTCAGCACAGCCAAAGGTACTGACAGCACCGCCGCATTGCCGCTGGACAGCACCAGCGCCGCTTGAACCCCTGCTAGTCGGCAGGCAGGTGCCGCTTGCCGACTAGCACGATTCTTCCGAAGACTTGCCTGATCCTGCCGTTCCCACCTGCCATACAAGACTTCTCGCGCCCCTCGACCTAAGCTGCTGCCATCCGAGGAGAACCGCCCGCATGTCGTCCCCCGCTCCCGCTCAAGACTTCGAAGGCCAGCGCCAGGAGCTGGCGCAACTGATCGCCCGTGCCGTGTCGGCAGAGGGCATCAGTGAGTCGGCAATCGATGGCCTGGTGCTGTTTACCAGCAACCAGCCCTCCGCCATTACCCACACCCTGTACCGCCCGGCGCTGTGCATCATCGCCCAGGGCCAGAAGGTGGTGCGCCTGGAGGACGAATCCTTCTGCTACGACCCGCTGCATTACCTGATGGCCTCGGTGACCCTGCCGGTGACCGGTGAAGTCACCCTGGCCACGCCCGAGCAGCCCTACCTCAGCCTGCGCCTGGATATCGATCCGGCCGAGGTCGCCGAACTGATCGCCGCGGCCGGCCCCATCGGCGTGGTCAGCCAGGGCAGCGGGCGCGGCCTGCATGTCGACCGGCTCGATGCCGCCATGCTCGATGCCATCCTGCGCTTGGTACGCCTGCTCGACAGCCCGCGCGATATCGCCATGCTCGCTCCGCTGATCCGCCGCGAGATTCTCTACCGCCTGCTGTGCAGCCCGCAGGGCCAGCTGCTGCGCGATATCGCCATCGATGACAGCCAGGCGCACCGGGTCAACCGCGCCATCGAGTGGCTGAACCAGCACTATGATGCGCCGCTGCGCATCGACGAGCTGGCCAAGGTGGCCAACCTCAGTTCCTCCACCCTGCACCACCGCTTCAAAGCGGTGACAGCGATGAGCCCGCTGCAGTACCAGAAGCAGCTGCGCCTGCAGGAAGCGCGACGCCTGATGCTGTGCGAGAACCTCGATGTCTCCAGCGCCGGCTACCGGGTCGGCTACGAGAGCCCGTCGCAGTTCAGTCGCGAATACAGCCGCCTGTTCGGTGAGCCGCCGGTGCGTGATCTGGCCAGGCTGCGCAACGCTGGCTGAGTCGGTCTACCAATCCAGCGTCAGCCCACTCTCGAAGCTGCGCGCCTCGCCGCTCACCGGGTCGATAAAACTCAGGCTCTGCGCCAGCAGCTTGAGCGGCCGGGCGAAGTCGTCGACGCCCTGCTCATCCAGCAGCTCGGGGTAGAAACCGTCGTTGCAGATTCCTGCACCGAGGGCCGCCATGTGCACGCGCAGCTGGTGCTTCTTGCCGGTCACCGGGTAGAGGCGATAGCGCCATAGCCCGGCGTTGCGCTCCAGCACCTCGATACGCGTCAGGGTGTTGGCCACACCGGGCACCTCGCGCATACGGAAGAACGGCTCGCCGGCGTCCAGGCGAGTCTCGCGCAGCAGGGGAAAGTCCAGCTCGGGCAAGGCCGGGGCAATGGCCTGGTAGCTCTTGTCGATCTGCCGTTCGCGGAACAGCGCCTGATAGCGGCCACGGCTGACCGGGTTGGCGGAGAACAGCACCAGGCCGGCGGTATGCCGGTCGATGCGGTGCAGCGGAGTCAGGTGGGGATTGCCCAGGCGCCGGCACAGGCGGGTCTGCAGGGTTTCCTCGGCGTAGTCGCCGGCCGGCATCACCGGCAGGAAATGCGGTTTGTCGGCCACCACCAGATGCTCGTCGGCATGCAGCACCTGCTCCGTGAAGGGGATCACCCGCTCGTCCGCCACCTCGCGGAAATACTGCACGCGCAAGGCTTCGCGGTACGGATGCTCAGGACCCAGCGGCTGGTTGTCGGCATCCAGCACCCGGCCACGGGCCATGCGCTGCAGCCAGGTTTCGCGACTGATCGCCGGGAAGCGCTCACACAGGCAATCGAGCACGGTGGCCCAATCGCCACGCGGCAAATGCAGGTAGCTGGGACGGACGCTGGAGGAAGGCTGGGACATAACAATGGGGCCTGGAAGCGGAACGCCCATTATCCGCGCTACGCCGGCACAGCTCCAGACGCGCCGTCAGCCGACGGTCTGCACCACGCTCTGGTCGTACAGCTGGACGCGGTCACGGCCAGCCGCCTTGGCCGCGTAGAGCGCCTTGTCGGCGCCCTGGATCAACGCCTCCGGCCCGTCGCCGGCCTGCGGCAGACACACATGCACACCGGCGCTGAGACTCAGGCGCAACCAGGGACAACCGGCATGGGCGATGGCCAGGGCCTCCACCGCCAGACGTACCTGCTCGGCCACCTGCAGGGCCCCCTCGGTGCCGGTTTCCGGCAATAGCAGACAGAACTCCTCGCCGCCATAGCGGGCGGCCAGATCCGCCGGGCGCTTCTGCCCGCCGCGAATGGCGCGAGCCACACTGCGCAAGCAGTCGTCGCCGGCCGAATGGCCATAGATGTCGTTGTACTGCTTGAAGTAGTCGACATCGAACATAACCAGCGCCAGCGGCCGCTGATAGCGCTTGGCGCGGGCGAACTCGTCCTCCAGCGCACGGATAAAGCGGCGGCGGTTGGCCAGGCGGGTCAGTTCGTCCTCCAGCGCCTGCTTCTCCAGGCGCTGGTTGAACGCACGCAGGGCATCGCGAGTGGCCAGCAGCTCGGTCTCCGCCAGCAGGCCATTCTTGATCAGGTGGATCAGGTAAAAGCCGAACAGGCCAAGCAAACCGGCCAGCAGGATCACCACCGTCAATTGCACCACGGTATCGCTACGCCAATTGGCGAGGATGTCCTGCTTGGCCAGGGCGGCGATGCTCACCAGCGGGTAGCTCTGGATCTGCCGGTAGCTGTACAGGCGCTCCACGCCATCGACGATGGAGGTCAGCATCTGCGTGCCGCTAGGGCTCTGCGGCAGCAGCTCGCGGAAGATCACGCCATGAGCGATGCTGGTACCGATCAGCTTCTCATCGTACGGGCTGTGCAGCACCAGCATGCCGTTGTTCAGCACCAGATTGATCGAGCCATGCTCGCGCACGTCGAAGGTGGCATAGAACTGCCGCAGGTAGTTGATCGATACCGTGGCCAGAGCCACGCCGGCGAAGTTGCCCTGGGCGTCCTCGAGGCGCCGCGATACCGGGATGATCCAGTCGCCGGTGGTGCGACTGCGGATCGGCGGGGCGATATGCACGCCATGGTCGTCCGGATGGCTACGGTGGAAAATGAAATATTCGCGGTCGGCATTGTTGGCCCCCGGCGGAATCTTGCCAAACGAACTGACCAGCCAGTTGCCGTCGCGGTCGTAGGCGAACAGGCCATGCAGCTCCGGCAGGCTGAACACATGCTCCTTCATCAACTGCTGCAAACGCTGTAGATGCGCCGGATCCTGCGGGTCTTCCTGCAGCCGCTCGACCATGCCGATCAGCACGGTGTCGGCCTTCTTCAGGGTGTCAGTGGCTTGCCTGGCCAGGGCAGAAGCCAGGTTGGAGGTTTCCACCTCGGCATCGCGTAGCTGAATAGCGCGATTGCGCCAGATCAGCCAGCCATCGGTAGCCACCAGCGACAGGCAAACCAGCACCACGAAGGTTCTCGCCAGTGGCAGAACCGATGGTTTGAGCAACCAGCGCTGCCAGTTCGACACGGTTTTTTCGGTCATGGGCAACTACTGCCTGCGCCTTGTTCTGTGCCTGTAATGATAGGAAAGTCCTGTCGGGCCATTAAATCAGCCCGCTCAACCGCAGTAAAAGACCCGGCACGACACATGCCAGCAGCACATCGATCAACGCCGCCAGTCGAGAGCACGAGCAAAGCCTCGCTACAACACAATAGTAGGCAAAAAACAGCGCCCGACCGACTATCACACCGACCACCGCCGCCGTGATAGCGGTCAGCAACGCGGTGAAGCACGGCCCACCGTGGACAGATTCCACCAGCGGCCCGCCGGCCAGGCTCGACAGGAAAGACGGGAGAAAGCCGAGCCAGGTCACCAGGCCGGCCGCGCCACGTCTCCCAGCGGGCCGTCGGCACGGTGTTTGGCGTGATCAGCCAGGACGCAGGCGCCCTGTATGCATACACTAGACGACCCGAATTCCAGTCTTCCGCCGTTTCTCCATGAGGTAATACATGACTGACGCTACAACCTCCTCCGCGATCATCATCGGCGCCGGCCATGCCGGTGGCGAACTGGCCATTGCCCTGCGCAACGAGGGCTGGACCGGGCGCATTCTGCTGATCGGCGAAGAGGCGCACCTGCCCTACCATCGCCCGCCTCTGTCCAAGGCCTACCTGGCCGGCAGCGTGGAAAAGAGCAGCCTGTCGATTCGGCCGCAAGCGGCCTACGACAGGGCCAGCGTGGAATTCATCGGCGGCGTGCGCGTCAGTGCCATCGACCGCGCGGGCAAGACTCTGCAACTGGCCGATGGCCGCACCCTGGCCTACGATAAACTGGCCATCGCCACCGGCGGCCGCCCACGACCGCTGGCGGTGCCGCAGGCAGCTGCAGCCGAGCGCTGCAGCAACTTCCACTACCTGCGCACCCTGGACGACGTCGAGCTGATCCGCGCCCAGTTCGCCCCCGGCAAGCGCCTGGTGATAGTCGGCGGCGGCTATATCGGCCTGGAAGTGGCGGCCGCGGCAGTCCAGCAGGGTCTGCAGGTCACCGTGCTGGAAGCCCTGCCACGGGTGCTGCAGCGGGTCACCGCAGCCGAGCTGTCGGCCTATTACGAACGCAAGCATCGCGAAGCCGGAGTGGAAATCCGCACCAACGTGCAGGTCGCCGACCTGGAAATCACCGCCGACGCAGTCAGCGCCCTGCTCTGCGCCGATGGCAGCCGCGTGGAAGCCGAGCTGGTGGTGGTCGGCATCGGCCTGCTGGCCAACACCGAACTGGCCGCAGAAGCCGGGCTGCAGGTGGACAACGGCATCCTGGTCGACCAGCACGCGCAGACCAGCGACCCGGACATCTACGCCGCCGGTGACTGCACCAACCATCCCAACGCCCTGCTCGGCCGGCGCCTGCGCCTGGAGTCGGTGCCCAATGCCCTAGAGCAATCGCGGGTGGCCGCCGCCGGCATGGCTGGCAAGCTCAAGACCTATGCCTCGGTACCCTGGTTCTGGTCCGACCAGTACGAGCTGAAGCTGAAGATGGTCGGCCTGTCCGAAGGCTACGAGCAACTGGTGCTGCGCGGCGAACCGGCCAGCGACAGCTTCAGTGCCTTCTACCTCAAGGACGGCCGCGTGCTGGCCGCCGACACGGTCAACCGCCCGCAGGACTTCCTCGCCGCCAAGCGTCTGGTGGCCGAGCAGATCGCAGTAACGGCCGCGCAACTGGCCGACGACAGCGCGCCGCTCAAGGAACAGCTGCCAACCCCGGCAGCCTGAGCCACGCAATAAAAAAGCGGCCCTTGGGCCGCTTTTTCTATCCGAACACGTCAGGGTCTGCCGGTCAGGGAATCCACGACCACAGCTCGACATCGATGAAGCGGAACACCGCCCGGCTGAAGGCCTTCCACACCGGTAACACCTCGCCATCGACCTTGGCGTAGCCGGTCATGCCCGATTTCAGCTGACCCGCGCCATTTTCGATCATCGTGAGAACCTTGACGTACTTGCCGTTGCTCTTCTCGATCACATTGGCATCGATCTGCGTCACCACGCCGTCGAAATAGCGGTCGGAATAGGCCAGCGGCTTGACCTTGAGCACCGCGCCCTGCTGTACGTAGCCGATCTCGGTTTCCGGAACCTCGATCTCGGCATAGACCTTCTCCGATTTTTCGACCACCGCGAACGGCTCGCCTGGCGGCTGCAACTTGCCGACCTTCTGCTTGAGCAGCAGGGTGATCAGCCGGCCATCCATCGGTGCGCGCAATTGCGAACGATCGATCTTGGCCTGGTACATGTCGCGTTCGCTGCGCCAGCGCTGCACCTGGGCCTCAGCCGCGGCGATGGTATCCGGCGTGGAGCCGGCCTTGGTCAGGGCCAGGTTGGCCTCGGACACCTTGATCGCCATCAGATCCACTTCGTACTCGCGACGGGCCTGATCGGCCTGCTGGGCGGAAACCCCGCCACGGGCGAACAGGGTGGCATGGCGCACGTTATTGGCCTGGCTGAACTGCGCCTGGGTGCGCGCCATCTGCAGGCTCTGCTCGGCCACCGCCACCTCCTCCGCACGCGGCCGCGACCTGAGTTCGGCGACAGTGGCCTGCTCCTCGGCGATACGCGCCTCGGCGATCTTTACCTGGGCCTCGTAGTCACCGGTGGCCAGCAGCGCCAGCACCTGCCCGGCCTTGACCTCTTCGCCACCCTCCACCAGCACCTGACTGACGATACCGCCAATATCGCTGGCCACCTGCTGCTGCTCCACCGGCAGGATCACGAAGGAGCCACCCGGCTCATAGGGATAAGGCAGGAACAGGCAGATCAGCAGCGACAGCGCTACCACCCGCCAGGTGTAACGCGCGGTCTTGCTGCCCGGCTGCGCCTTGAGCTTGCTCTCCACGTTGTCCGGCAGGCGACGACGCTTCCAGCGCTCGTACTGCACCGCCCGTTCGTACATCTCGTTGGCGCTGCGGAACTTGCGATAGGTCAGCACGCTGAGGTAGCCGAGCAACAACACGCAGGCCAGCACCCCGGTACCGCCAAAGTTGAACTGCAACCAGCCACCGACCAGCAGCAGGGCCAGCACCAGCAGTAGTGCGGAATACAGGATCGAGGCCAGGCCGTAGGCCATCAGCGCGGTGTCGTTGGTCTCGCGATAGGCATTGCCCTTGAGCCGGCCGAACAGCGCCTTGAACGCCTTGCCGCGCAGCTGCGGCTCGTCCAGCATGACCGCGATCAGGTGGTAGCCGCTGCTTTTCGACAGCGGGTTGAGGGTCAGTAGCAAGGCCACCGCACTGGCTGTGGCCAGGGCCAGGCCACCACTGGTCAACAAGTTGCCGGAGGCGCGGCTGAAGTACCAGATGAACACCCCGAGGCTGAACAGCGCGACCCGCATCAGCACCGGGCTGCCGTGCAGCCACAGGCGCTCGCGCCGGCTGAGGCCGACCAGGTGGCTGATCTTCGGCAACAGGCGCGGCAGGAAGCCGAGCATCAGCGCCACCGACAGGCTGCTGACCGTGCCCCGGTAGCGCTGCGCGGTCAGCGCCAGGGTCAGGGTACACAGCAGGTTGACGGTGAACAGGCTGAAGATCAGCTGGCCGATCGGCCCCAGGCCGGACAGCAGGGTCTGGCTGTCGATGCGCACCTGGTCGAAATTGTTGAGGACGATGCCCAGCGCCAGACCGAACAGCAGTGGCAGGATAAACACCGCATATTTGATGGGCCCCAGCCAGTCCTGGCAGGCCTTGAGCAGCTTGTGCGGGTTGAACAGATGGAAGATCGGAATCTGCAGGCTGTCGTCCATCCCGGCGGCACCACGTACCCCAGCCTGAAATTGCCCCGGGTCGCTGCGCCCGCCATCGTTCGAGGCGCCACGCGCGGCGGCCGGTGTTGCCGCTGAGGGTTGTGCACGGCTGGGTTCGAGAGGTGCTGGCGCCGGTTTGGCGTCCTTGCTGGTGCCGCCCTTGCTGCGGAACTTGGCAACCTTCTCTTCCAGCAGGCGCTGCAGATCGGCCTGCAGCTGCTCACGGTATGGCGCCACCAGCGGGTGGGAGGCGGCCGCCAGGCCGAGCAGGCGCTGGTCGATCAGATTGACCAGCAGCGCGTCCAGCTCGCCGCGACCCAGGCTCTGGTTGAACCGCCGCTCGTAGCTGGCGGCGATGACCACGAACTCCTCATCGACCTGGAGCATTTCCAGGATGAAAAACTGACGGGTATCGAACTCCCACTGCAGTTCATTGGAAGAGTCCTGCACCACATACAGCGGCTCCTGCTTGCCGTTGCGCAGATAGGCCACCAGCCCCTTGCGCAGCAGCACCGGCGTGGCGATCTTGCGCGCGTCGCCGAGGTCGCTTTCTTGCTTGGCAAAGATGTTTCCGTTCATAGCGCAGGACTTCCTGTTGAGCGGTCACGGATGCCCGCACTGGGCGCCGCGGTGGTCATCACCGTGCGTGGCGCGAAGAACACTTCGCAGCCCCCTCGCGGGTTGTCGATATAACGGTCGCCGCCCAGCGGCCAGACCCGGGGACCGAAGGGGTTGGCGGCCCCGAGGAACAGGCCGTAGGGCGACGAAACTATGGTGCGCATGCCGATGTTGTAAGGGTTGCCCATGCCGCCGGTGGTCACCGGCACCCAGTTCTCACCGTCATGGCTGCGATACAGGTCGAATCCCGACTGGCGATTGAAGATGAACTCCTCGCCGACGCTGTTGACGATATTGAGGAACGGCTCGGGCCAGGTATCGCGGCGCGCGTAGCCGAGCAGGCCGCTCCAGTCGAAGGTCGACAGGTACAGCCAGCCCTCGTGTTCGGCCATGCGCCAGAAGTAGCCGTTGAAGAAATTGTCGAAGCCGGCCATGTAGCCGGACAGCGGCTCCTTCCAGCCATCCACGGTCATCCGCGCATCGCCCACCAGCAGGTCCCAGCTCTTGTCCGGGTGGATGCGGATCAGCTCGGGTGGCGCCGGGCCCACGCCGTTCTGCCGGTCGATACCGCCGCCCTGGATGGCACTGCCGACATACAACGCGCCCTTGAACGCGTACATGCTCAGTACCGACTGGTTCAGCGGGCCGCGATCGGCGCCGTCGGCGACCACCCGCTCCCAGTGGTAGGGCTTGCTCTCGCAGGTGCTGCGCCAGACCTGAAAGCCCTTGAGGTTGAAGGTGCCGACATACAGGTGGTCGCCGAACGGGCACATCTCGAAGATGGTCTTGTTGCCCTCGTCGCCGAAGCCGAAGTCGCTGACCGGTTCCCAGCGGCCCTCCTCCGGTGTCGCGCTCTCGTAGACGATGGAGTGCGAGGACACGTTAGGGTTGCCGCCACGGGAGCCAGCCGGGGTGGTGTACATGCGCCCCTTGAAGCTGACCATGGTGCGGATGGTGGTGACCGGCAGGCCCATCAGGCCCGGCTCGCAGGTAGGGGTAAAGTTCAGCCCGTCCTCGCTGCGTAGCAGCAGCGGCCCCGGGCCCTTGGCCGGCGACCAGGTGCTGACGAACAGCCCCGGCTTGCGTCCGGCGCTGCCGGGGTACACGCACATGCCGCGAAAGCCCAGCTCGCGCGGGATCTTCGAGCCGTCGCTGCCGATGATGGTGGGCGCCTTGAACACCCGCCGCCACTCATCCCGGCGCGGGTTGTAGCGCCAGATCTCGGCGTGCAGGTCGAGGTCGAAGGGGTTGGCCGGGCACTCCACCGGCCAGGGATCCATGCTGATCGGCAAACGCGCTTTCATCAGCGGGAAGTTGCCGCGGGTAGTGCCGATGTACAGGTGATCGTTGAACCAGGCCATGGCGTGGGCGTAGGCATTGATGCCGTCGCCGAAGCCATTGCGCGCGATCAGGCGGAAGTCGTCCTCGCTGAGCCCGCGCGGCACGCGAACCTTGCTTGGGAAGTGGGACAGCAGTCCGGCACTGGCCTTGCGCGCCAGCACCTGGGCGATGAACGCGTCGAGGTGGTCAAGAGCCTCCTCGAACTGGGCGAAAGGCCCCTGCTCGGTGCCTTCGCGAGTGGCGTAGAACCACTGCTCATCCTTGCTGTAGAGACGATCACTGCGAAAGAACGCCTTGCCCTGAGCATCGTCGGCACGTCCCTGGCGCTTGTTGCTGCTGGCCTGGCGCAGGAAGAACTCGAAGGAACGGATCAGCTTCTGCGGCCGCGAGGCCGGGAAGAAATGCCCGGCCCCCCGCACCAGGCGAAAATCCGCCTCCGGCCACACGCTGAGCAGCAGCTCGCCGGTGGTCACTGCCTGGGAGCGCTCGCCGTAGATCGCCAGCACCGGGAAACGCAGTTCGCGCAGGCGCTCGACCCGCAGGTCGTCGTCGCCCATCAGCTCGTCCTGGGCCGAGGTGGTTTCCAGCAACCGCACCCACTGGTCGGCAGTGCGCTTGCCGGAGCTGCCCATCAGCGGGTTGATCAGCTCGCGCAGGGCATCCGGCAACTCACGCTGGTTCAGTTGCAGGGTCGCCGCCTCCTTGAGCAGGCGATAACCGAAGTAGGGTTCGCGAGTGTTCAGAGCGATGCCGTGCTCATCCAGAATGCGCTGGATATGCTCGGCGTACTGCCAGTCGCTGCCGGCATTGCGGATCGCGGCGATATGGGTGTCGGCGATGGTCATGCTGCGGATGCGCTGCGGGTGGGCGCAGGCCAGGGTCAGGCCGATCACCCCACCGAAACTGTGGGCGATGACATGCGCCTGCTCGATCCCCAGGTGATCGAGCAACTGACGCAGGTCCTCGGCCTGCTCGGCCGGGGTGTAGCCACTGGCGGGCATGCTCGAACGACCATGCCCGCGCAGGTCGTACATGGTCACCCGGTAATGCTTGGCCAGGGCGTGCCCGACCTGCATGTACCAGAAGGCCAGGTTGGCGGCGAGGCCGTGGATCAGCACCACGTCCTCGACCTCCTCCTCCCCGTGCTCGCACGCCAGCTGCTGGTAGTGCAGCTTGACGCCATTGACCTCGGCCATTGCCATAGCGTTATTCCATGTACCCGAGCATCTGCAGCTGCGCCATCAGCTTGTCCTTCTCGTCGTCGGCCATAGCTTCGGCGTTCTCGTCCTGCTTGACGCCGCGGGTCGACTCGCCGATGCGGATCGGGTTCTGGTTCAGCCAGGGCTTGATGAACATGTCGGCCGGCACCTTGCCCTCGAAGTCGCCAGGCACTTCCAGGCCCTGGCTGTAGAGCAGGGTCGCACCGACATCGCAGATGTGCCGGCGGTCGATCTGCACACCCTTGCGGATGCCCGGGCCACAGGCGATGAAGATGCCATCCGGGTGGTGGGTACCGGCCGGCTCCTCGCGCGGCTCGACGATCGGCAGCTTGTTCTTGATCGAAACGAAACCGAAGTCGCGCAGCACCAGCAGCAGGTCCGGCGCGTCCATCATCGCCGGGCCGGCAAAGACTTCTTCGCGCAGGTGGATCTCGCTGACGATGCTCTCGCCGGTAACCGGGTCCTTGAGCGCCTTGATGTCGATGATCAACTGCTCGCGGAACGACTCGTAGTCTTCCGGTTTGATCCCGGTTTCGCCCGGATTGCGCGCCACGCGGATATTGATGCCGTTGCTCGACGGCGTGCGGCAGTAGGCGGTGGTCTTGGTCCAGTCGAGGTTGGCGAACATGCTGTCCTCGCGACGCTTGGCCGCCTCGGAGTCCGGATCGAGCACTTCCTTCCAGTGCAGGTAGCCCTTCTCGAACAGCCAGGCGTTGATCCGCACCACTTCGGTGGTGGCGGTGAAACCGTGGTCGGAGGCCATGAACACCTGCACATCCGGGCCAGCCATGGTCACCAGCTCCTCGATGAAGCCATCGAGCTGGCGGAAGTAGTCCAGGCACAGCTTGCGCATGCGCTTGTGGTAGTCGCTGACGCCATCGTGCTGCAGGGCCGGGTCGAGGAACAGCCAGGCCTGGTGCTGCAGCTTGTCGACGCCGTCGAACATCACCGCCATCAGCTCGGGCGCCTCTTCCTTGAGCAGGAACTTGGCGATCTCGAACCACTGTTTCTCGCGCGGCAGGTGGTAGCGCACCCAGTTCTCGCGATCCTCGTCGGTGAGGTCGTTGACCGCCTGCTTCTCCTGCTCGAAGTCCCAGGCCAGCTCCTTGGGATCGAAGCCCGGCAGCTCTTCCTTGAGGCGGTCGTAAAAGTTGGCCGGCACGGTATTGCGCCGCAGGTGCCGCCACGGGATGAAGCCCGGCACCATGAAACCGTTGAGGTCCTTGGGTGGCGGCGCGGTGAACGGCAGGTTGAGCACGGCGACCCGGCGTTCCTGGCGGCTGGCGATCGACCAGATGGTCTCGGCGCGGTTGTCACGCGAGTCGTAGAGGGTGAAGAACACGTCCTCGCCACGCTCCTCGGCACGGATGAAATCCAGCAGGCCGTGGTTGCCCGGGCTGCGCCCGGTCATCAGCGAAACCCAGGCCGGCGGGGTCAGTGGGTTGGGCGTGGAGCGCAGCTTGCTGCGCGTGCCGCGGGCCATCAGGCCACCGAGGAACGGCATGACCGCAGGACGACCGTCCTTCTCTACCGTGAGGTCGTCGAGGATGGTGAAGGTGCAACCATCCATACCGATGAACAATGTGCGTGTGGTCATGCTGGCACTCCTGTGAGCTTTGCGTGAACGAAGTCGATCACCTGGCCAATGGAAAGATCATCGACGTAACTGCCGTCGTTCATCAGCAGGTCCTGGAAGCCCATTTTCGGGCGGTTGTAATGCTCCTCGATGGCGACCATCAGCTGGATGATGTCGACCGAGGCAAACTCCATGTCGCCCACCAGCAGAGTGTCCCTGCTGACCGGCTGATCCAGCTCGACGCCCCAGTCCTGGGTCAGATCCACGACGATGTGAATCAGCGTTTTCTCGATACTGGTCTTGTCCATCTGCACCTCGACAACTTCAGCCATTGGCCACTCCATATTCCTGACAATCCAACTCGGTTCCGGCCAGGGCGATCAGCCGATCACCCTGTACCTCAAAGGCCACGCTCACCCAGGCAGGCGCCAGGGTGGCGGAGCCCGCGTAATGCACGGTGGCAAAACTGCAGTCCTCGGCGAACTGCACCTCGAAAGACTCGGGTGCGCCCTGCAGGCCACAACCCAGGTACTTGGCGGCAGCTTCCTTGGCGCACCAGGTGCGCAAGGTCAGCTGGTTGCGCCAGGCCGGCTCGGCCAGCTCCAGCACCTGTTGCTCGTAAGCCGTGAAGGAGCCGGCGACCAGCTCCGGACGTTGCAGGCGATCGAGACGCTCGCAGTCGACGCCGATGGCGCCGGCCGCAACCAGCGCGGCCAGGCAGCTGCTGCGGTCGTGGCTCAGCGACACCGCCGGCGCCTCCAGCCAGTGGCCATTCCACGCCCCGTCGACATGCGGCGCGCCCAGTTCGTCATGCCACACCTGCACGTCGGCCGGGCACAGCAGCTCACCGGTCTGCTGATAGAGGTAGTAGCGGGTGGCTTCCTTCAGACACAGGCGGCCATGCAGCCACTCGCGCGCCTGGCGGGTATGGCGCACCACTTCCCACTCTTCGCGCTCTTCGGGCGCCAGCACGGCATGGGCGAGGATGCGCAGGAAGATCGCCGCGGACTGCTTGCAGAACTCCTCGGGCAGCGGCTGCAGCTGCCACAGCAGCACCTCTTGCGGGCTGGCCAGCTCCGCCGTGGCGCTGGTCAGGGGCGCGCCGAGCCAGCCGTTAAGCGGCTCGCGGCGCAGCTGGTAGAAGGCATTGGGCACCGGGAAGAACAGGTTGGCGAAGCCGCTGGCATGCAGCAGCAGACGCCCCTCGTGCAGGCAGTCGAAGCTCCACTGACGCGGCGCATCCAATGCGTTGTTTGCGGTCTCCAGCGGCTGCTGGCGACCGCGTAGCCAGGCGCCAGACAGGTCGGCCGGCGCCGGCGCATGCAGTTCGATGCGCGCGATATGCGAAGGGAAGCTGTTGAAGTCGGTGCCCACCTGTTGCGCCAGCCAGTAGGCAGCGAGCTGCCCGAGGGCATCCAGCAGCACCGGGTTGAGCACCAGTTGGCAGGGCTCGTCGGCATGGATGAAACCGTCCAGCGTGCAGGGCGCCAGTTGCGCATCGATGCCGCCCGGTGCCCAGGCGCCGATGCTGGCAATGCTCTGGAACAACGGGCCGTGGAACATGCCGGTGCTGTACAGCTCGGCGGCCGGCCAGCGGTAGGCCACGCCATCCTGCAGCGGCGGCAGCGCCGTTCCGCTCAATGGCGCGGCGAAGCGGAATTCGGCGCTCACTACCTGGCTGTCGCCATTGTTCAGGTGCGCGGCATAGTGGCCGCTGCCCAGGCATTCGGCCTGCACCTGCAGGGTCAGGTGGCCACGGTCCAGGGCCACCCAATCGAAGGCGCGCACGTTCTCGATCAGATTGATCGCCGTGCTGCCGGCCAGCACGGCGCAGGCCTCGGCCATGATTTCCAGGCTGGCCATCATCGCAACGCAGGCCAGGCCCTGCAGCTCGGGCTGCTGGTAGGAGCTCGGCCCGGACAACACATGGTCGGCGAGGAAGCGGTCGGTCGACCACAGCGGGCACTGCGCCGTCAGCCGGCCCGCCGCAGTGTGCTGGATATCCTGCAGCAATGGCGCGGCCACATCCTGAACTGGAGCCGCTGCCTGGGCAGGTGTGGCGAGCGGCGCCATGATTTCGCGCAGCAGCTGGGTAAGCTCGCCATCGGCATGCACGAAGGGCATGGTGTTCTTCAGCAACATGCCACGCCGGGCCTCGGGCAGCTTGGCCTCGAGATCAAGCACGCGGCAGGCGTTGCCACGGAACAGCCGGCCCAGGTCCACCGTCTTGCCGTTGACGAACAGGTTGCCGAGCACGTTGAACAGTTGCTCGATACCGCTGCGCTTGCGCGCGTTGGAGGCCAGCGCCAGGTATTCCTCGCCGGCCAGGATGTCGTTGACGAAACCGGTGAGGTTGCCCGACGGGCCGATCTCGATGAAATAGCGCACGCCATCGCGGTGCATGTTGGCGATGGTCTCGCGAAAGCGCACGCTGCTCGACCACTGCGCCGCCGCCAGCGCGCAGACCGGCTCCGCCTCGGCGGGGAACAGCTCGGCGCTGGCGCAGGAGTACAGCGGCGTCTTCGGCGCCTGCAGGCCGACGCTGCGGTAGTACTGATGGAAGGCGCTGCTCACCGCGGCAAACAGCGGCGTGTGGTAGGCGCGGTCGAACGGCAGCAGGGAGCAGATGCCGCCCTCCTCGCCCAAGGTCTTGAGCAGTTCGGCAATCACCGCCGGGCTGCCGAACAGCACCAGCTGGTTCTGGCAGTTGTCCATCGCCACCACCACCGGCTCGGCGCAGGCGGCGATATGCCGGTCGACCACTGCGCGCTTCAGCGCGCCCACGGTGAGCAGGGCCCCGGTGGCAATCTCGCCGGCATCCAGCACCTGCCGATAGACCCGGTTCAGTTCGCGGATGAAGCTGGCCAGTTGCGCTCGGTCGGCGAACGCCATGGCGCCGCTGGCCGCCAGGGCTGAGGACTCGCCGGTGCTGTGGCCAAGCATCACGTCGGGCTCCACCGCCAGGGCGGAAAACAGGCTGAACATGGCCTGGCTGGCAACGAAGATGGCTTCCGAGCCGACGTCCATATCGAACAGCCGCGCTTCCAGGCGCCGGCTGAGCTCGCCATCCAGCTCGCTCAGCGGCGGGAACAGGATGTCACTGCGCCCCGAGCCCGGCTGCTCGTCGTAGAGCCCCTGCCAGAAGTCGAACCACTCGCGCACCTCGGCGAATTGCTGGGCCAGGTCGCTGAACATGTTCAGGTACTGCGAGCCTTCGCCGGGGAAGATAAAGGCCAGCTTGCCCTCCAGCGGCTGGCTGCAGAAGGCCAGGCCGGTGCGGGTCATCCAGCGCGCCGACTTGCCTTCGGCGATCTTCTTGCTGGCCTGTTGCAGCTTCTTGTCCAGTTCGGCCAGGTCGCAGGCCAATACCGCCAGGCGCACCGGCTTGTCGCTGCAATCGCGTGCCGCCAGGGTCGCTGCCAGGTCGAGCAGGGCCACCTGCGGGTTCTGCGCGATATAGCCTTGAACCTGCTGCATCTGTTCGAGCAGGGCCGCCGTCGAGTCGGCGGCGAACACGCACAGCTCGCAGTCACGCAGCACCACCTGCTGCGGGCGCAGGGCAAAGGCCGGCGCCTCTTCGAGCACGGCATGGGTATTGATGCCGCCGAAGCCGAACGAGTTGATCCCCGCCCGCCGCGGACTCTGCGGTTTGGCGATCCACGGCTTGCTGGCGGTGTTGACGTAGAGCGGAGTCTGCTCGATGCCCAGCTCCGGGTTGACCTCGGCGCACAGGGTCGGCGGCAGGATCTTGTGATGCAGGGCCAGGCTGGTCTTGATCAGGCCGGCAATGCCGGCAGCAGGAATGCAGTGGCTGATCATCGATTTGACCGAGCCGATGGCCACGCTGCCGAGCAGGCCCTGGCGCTCGCCGAGCACACTGCGCAGGGCGGCGATCTCGGTCTTGTCGCCCAGCGGGATGCCAGTGCCGTGGGCCTCGACCAGGGAAATGCTGGCCGGATCGACGCCGCTGCTTTCATAAGCGCGGCGGATCGACAGGGCCTCGCCCTCCTCGCTCGGCGCCAGCAAACCATGACCACGGCCGTCGCTGGCCTGGCCGATGCCACGGATCACCGAATAGATGCGGTCGCCATCGGCCAGGGCATCGCCGAGGCGCTTGAGCACCACCATGCCCAGGCCTTCGCCGAGCAGGGTGCCATCGCTGCCCTGCTCGAACGGGCGGACCTTGCGGCGCCCGCTCAGAGCGCCGAGCTGGGTGAAGATCACCGACACCTCGGCCGGCAGCGAGGCATTCACCCCGCCGGCGATCATCAGGCGGCTGCGGCCGTTGCGCAGCTCGTCCATGGCGGCGTTGACCGCCAGCAAGGACGAGGAGCAGGCAGCGTCGACTATATAGTTGGGGCCTCGCAGGTTGAGGCGGTTGGCGATGCGCCCGGTCATCACGTTGGGCACCAGGCCCGGGGCGATGTCGGTATTGGATGGCGGCAGCTTCTTCTGCAGCGCCGCGCGCAAGCGCGCCAGGTCGTCCTCGCTCAGGCTCGGCTGGGCCGCCTTGAGCAGCTCCAGGGTCTGGTCGAGGACGATGTGGTTCTGGATATGGCTGACCTGGCCACGGTGCAGGTAGGTGCTGTGGCCAAGGATGATGCCGGTATCGCGATGGTCATGCGCATCGCCCAGGTAGCCGGCGTCGAGCAGGGCCTCGTGGGCCACCTTGAGAGCGAGAAACTGGTCCGGCTCACCGCCATCCACCGAGTTGGGCATGATGCCGAACTCGCGCGGATCGAAGCGGTACAGGTCGTTCAGGTAGCCGCCGAACTGGGTATCGATACGCCCGGAGTCCAGGTAGCGCGCGGCCTCCCACTCGGCCAGCGGCTCGCCCACGGCATCGCAGGTGCCGAGGATATTGCGCCAGAAACTGGCGACGTCGGGCGCCTGCGGGAAGATGCAGGCCATGCCGATGATGGCGATCGGCTCGTTGGCGGACTGGCTGCTCATGGGGCTCACTCGGTTTCCTTGCGCAGGTGGGTACCGCCGAGGCGATTGAGGCGCGCATCGACGACGCACTCCAGCTCCTCGATCAACAGCAGCAGGCGGCCCTGATCGTCGCTGAAGTAGACATTAGCGCGCACCTGGTGCGCCTCGCCGGGCAGGCACTGGAAGTCCATATGGAAGCGCTCCGGCAACTGCTCGACATAGCGGATCACCCGGCCGAACTGCGCCGGCAGCGCCGAGCCGTCATGGAAGGTGCGCGCCCACAGCAGGGCCATCTGCGGCGCCGCATCGAGTACCGCCGGGTCGATGATCCAGCGCTGCGCGGCATGCGCGCCGGCCAGCCACTGCTGCGGCGTGCTGGGGCACATCAGCGCCGCTGCGCCACGGGACGACAGGCCATTGATGGCGCGGATCACCTGGAAGCGCGGGCCGTGGAACAGCCATTCCTGGTAGGCCTTGACCACCGGCAGCTCGCGCTCGCGGTATTCGCCGACCTTGTGCTGCGGCGCCTCCGGCAGTTGCTGGGCCATCTTCACCGCAGCGCGGTAGTGGATGCGCTGCTGCTTGCCGCTGCCGGAGCGGATGGTGATGCTGGCATCGAAGCCTTCGCTGCTGGCGTAGGTCGGCGGGTTGATCACCACGGCCAGGGTCTGGCTCGCGTCGGTCAGTTGCACGCCCTTGAGCAGGCGGAACTCGGCCACCTCGGCCACCATCCAGCCCGGCCACATCAGGGTGGCGGCTTCGGCGACCATTTCCAGGGCCACCGCCGCCGGCAGCACCGGCACGCCGTCGATGCAGTGTTCCTGCAGGTAGCCGTGGGCCGGGTCGATGGTGAAGCTGAGCACCTCGGTGCCCTTCTCGCCATGCTCGATGAGGCCGTGGGTCAGCAGCGGCTGGCTCGGCACTTCGGCCTGAACCGCGGCCTCGTCATCCAGCAGGCGGCCGACCGTGCTTTCGTGCTGTTCCCAGGGGCCGTCACCGGCCACCACTTCCACCCGGTGACTGGCTTGCAGGCACAGCGCCTCGCCAAACAGGCGACGGCCCTGGGCGGCGCTGACCAGGGCCACGCCCTTGTCGGCGAATTTCTTCTCGGTCTCCGCGGTGACCATGCCGGCACCGAACAGGGTCGGCCCCCAGGGGCCCCAGTTCAGCGACAGCACCTTGACCCGCTCGCCCCACTGGCGCTGCAACTGGCAGCACAGGCGGCTCATCAGTTCGTTGGCGGTGGCGTAGTCGAGCTGGCCGCTGTTGCCGTAGCGCCCGGCCACCGAGCTGAACACGGCGAAGAACTGCAACTCATCGGCCAGCAGGTGCTTTTGCAGCAGCAACAGGCCATTGACCTTGGTGCCGACCACGCGCATCCAGCTGTCTGGCGTCTTGTCCTCCAGCAGCTTGTCCTCGATCACCCCGGCGCCATGCACCACGCCGCTGACCTTGCCATGGCGCTGGCGCAGATCGGCGAGCAGCCGCTGCAACGCCGGCTCGTCGGTGACATCCACCGCCACGTACTCGACTGTGGCGCCGCGCTGGCGCAGGTCGGCGATATTGCTGTGCATTTCGCGCAGGCCGACCAGGGCCGCCACTTTTTGCTGCACCTGCGCCGGAGTCAGCTGCAGGCGTCCGGCTCGCACCTCGCCGATGAAATGCTGGCGCAGCTCGCTCTCGCTGCGCAGCGCCTGCGTGGCGGGGCTTTCCTCGTGCAAGGCGCTGCGCCCGGTGAGCACCAGCACATTGCCCGGCAGGGCCAGCTCGCGCAGCACTTCGGCGGTGATGCCGCGCGCGCCGCCAGTGGCCAATACCACTGCAGCATTCGGCAGCGCCTGCAGTTCCTGCGCCGGGACTTCCTCGGCCTGGGTGCGGAACAGCGTGCGCTGCCCCGCGGGATAACCGACTTCCTGGCGCCCACCAACCAGTTGCAGCTCGGCGGTGATGATCGCCAGCAGCTCGGCATCGGCCAGCGTTGGGTCAAGATCGATGGCGCGGGTACGCAGGGCCGGACGTTCCTCGCGCAGCGACTTGATCAAGCCGCTACCGCCGCCCTGCAGGCTCAGGCTGCCATCCTCCACAACCGCGCCGTCACGGGCGAACAGGCCGCCCAGGGCACTGACTGCGAACACATGGGCATCGCTGCGCAATTGTGCGGCCAGGGCATGCAGGATCAGGAACAGCGACTTTTCGTTGACCAGCAGCTCACGCTGCCAGGCCGCCAGTTCGGCGTCACGCGGCAAGGCGTGGGCGCCCAGCGCGGCCAGGTGGATGACCCCGGCCACGCGCTTGTCCGGGTTGGCCGCCGTCTCCCGGCACCAGGCCTGCAAGGACTCCTCGTCCGCCAGCAGGGCCGGGCTCAGCAGCGACACCGTGCAACCACGCTGCTCCAGCCACTCCTGCAGCCGCAGGGCCAGGCCCTGGTGGTCGGCGGTCAACACGAAATAGCCCGGCTCGAACTGACGCAGGGCTTGCAGAGGAATGGCCTCCGCTTCTGCTACGACTATATGCCGAGGCGAATGGCTGACCGCAGGGGCGGTAGCTATCGGGTTCGCCTCGGCCAACTCAAAAGGGACAGCAGCCTCGCCGACCTTGAGTCCCTCGAGCATCTTCAGCATATCGGCCAGGGTCGCTCGCGTATTCAGCTCGCTGCGCGCCTCGCCCAGGGCCGAACCATAGGCCGGCGGCAGGCTCTGCAGCAGGGCGCCGACGATTTCCACGCGCTTGATCGAGTCGATACCGAGGTCGGCTTCGAGGTTCTGCTCCAGGCCAACCATGTCGCTCGGGTAGCCGGTGCGTTCCTCGACGATGGACAGCAGGATGTCCTTCATCTTCGCCGTAGGAGCAGCAGCGGGTGCGGCTACCGGTGCGACGGTGACTGGCGCAGCCACTGCGACAGGCGCCGGGGCAACCGGGCTCGATACCTCGACGACGGGGGCCGGAGCCGGCATCGGCATGGCAACCGGCATGGCCGCGGCACGCGCCGGCATCGCCGCCGGACGGCGCGCCGGAGCGGGTGTTGCAGCAGGCATGCTGCGTGGCATGGCGGCTGCGGCACCGCCGGCCATAAAGGTATTCAGCACGCGTTCCTGGGTCTCCAGGAACTGGCGCATGGTGGCGAAATACTCCGCCATGACCGATGACGGATCGTCACCGTAGGGGGCCGATGGTTCAGACATGAGCTGCCTCTCCTTGACGCGGGGTGCAGCCTTGGCTGCGCTGGGTGAAACCGGGATGACGGTGGGCTTGATCAGCGGTAGCGGCGCGGGTGCGGCGGGCACCAGGGGCATCACTTCGCCCTGGCGTACGCCGATCTGCCGTGCGGGTGTACCGGCGCGGCGAGCGCCGCTGCCGTTGAGCAGCCAGGCCTGCTTGGGCAGGGAGTCGTCCTGCCACAGGTCGGCGAGACGCGCCGCACCGCTGCGGCAGGCGCGCCCGGCAAACAACCCGGCCGCTTGCAGGGGCACACCCTGGCAATGCAGGCGGGCCAGGGCGGTGAGCAGGCTGGCGATGCCGCCGGCGCGTTCGTCCAGCGGGATGGCCTGGTGCGGACGCCCTTCGAGGATGCGCCCGACCAGACGGCTGAGTACGGCCTTGGGCCCGACCTCGACGAACACCCGCGCACCGGCGGCGTACATGGCTTCGATCTGGGCCACGAACTCCACCGGCTTGACCAGGTGCTCGGCCATGGCCTGTTTGACCGCCGCCACGTCGCTGCCATGCAGCGCCGCCGAGCTGTTGCAGTACACCGGCAATTGCCCGGCCTGCCAGGGCGCCGCCTCGATGGCCGCCGCCAGCAACGCTTGCGCCGGGGCCACGAATGGCGAGTGGAACGCGGCGGCCACGGGAATGCGGCTGGCATTCAGGCCGGCGGCCTGGAAGGCCTCCAGCGCCGCGCCGATACCCGCGCCGGAGCCGGAGATGATGCTTTGCTCGGGGGCGTTGTGGTTGGCCACCAGCACGTCCGGCAGATGGGCAATGCTGGCTTCGACCTGGGCGCGCGGCGCCTGCACCATGGCCATGCTGCCCAGCTCACTGCCGGCACTGGCGGCAGCCTCGACGATGAAGCGACCGCGTGCCTCGGACAGGCTCATCAGGGTGGCGAAATCGATCTGCCCGGCAGCGAACAGGGCGACGAACTCGCCGTAGCTGTGCCCGCCCGCCATGTCCGCGCGCAGCCCCAGTTGCTGCAGCAGGCGCCACAGGCCGGCTTCCACCGCGCCCAGGGCTGGCTGTGCCACATCGGTACTGGTCAGCGCGCTGCCCGCCACCTGGCGGGCAGCCTCGTCATAGCAGGCACGCGGGTAGATGAACTGGCTCAGTGGCTTGCCGGCGAAACGCCCGGTCGTCGCCTGCAACTGGTCATCGGCTTCGGCCAGGGTATTGGCCAGTACCGGGAACAGCACCGCCAGCTCACGCAGCATGTGGATATTCTGCGAGCCCTGACCGGGGAACAGCAGGGCCACTTGCCCCGCACCAACCTGGCTGCTGCCGAAGTGGATGGCCGGATCGAGCAACGGGCTGCCGGCGAAATGCTGCTGTACCTTGGCCAGCTTGTCGGTCAGCTCGGCGAGGCTGCCCACCACCAGGGCCAGGCTGTGCTCGCCGCTGCCGAGGTTATCGGCCAGGTGACAGGCGATATCGCGCAGCGCCACTTTGCCCGGCGCACCCAGCTGCTGTTGCAGCTCGCCGACCTGGGCCTGCAACTGCGCCTGACTGGAGCCGCGCCAGAGCAGCAGCTCGCTGGACCAGACATCGCTGACCCCGGCACTCAGCCAGGGCCGGTATTCATCGCGGTACTCTTCCAGCACCGCGTGGAAATTGGTGCCGCCGAAACCGAAGGCGCTGACCGCCGCACGACGCGGTTGCCCGCCATTGACCAGCCAGGGCTGCGCCTCGTCCAGCACGCAGAGCGGACTGTCGGCCTGCTTCAGTACGGCGTTGGGTGACTGCACGCCGAGGTGCGGCGGCAGGGTCTGGTGATGCAGGGCCAGGGCCGCCTTGATCATCCCGGCCACGCCGGCGGTGGCCTTGGTATGGCCGATCATGGTCTTCACCGAACCGACCACCGCCTGCGCCGGACGGCTGCCGGCCTCGCGCAACAGCGCGGTGGTGCTGTCCAGCTCGGCGGTATCGCCGGCCACCGTGCCGGTGCCGTGGGCCTCGAACAAGCCGACACTCTCCGGGCCGAAACCGGCTTGCTGGTAGGCACGGCGCATGGCGCGCAACTGCCCGGCGGGCAGCGGCGCGGTCAGCCCCTTGGCCTTGCCGTCGCTGCTACCGGCCATGCCCTTGATCACCGCATAAATGCGGTCGCCGTCGCGCTCGGCATCGCTCAGGCGCTTGAGCGCAACCATAGCGATGCCTTCGGAAATCACGATGCCATCGGCCGACTCGTCGAAGGTGCGGCAACGGCCGCGCGGCGACAGGGCCTGGGTCTTGCTGAAACACAGATAGCCGAACGGGCCCTGCACCGTGTCCACGCCACCAGCGATGACCAGGTCGCTGCGCCCGGACAGCAGTTCGTTGATGCCCTGGTAGATCGCCGCCAGGGAAGAGGCACAGGCAGCGTCGGTGGCGAAGTTGACCCCGCCGAAGTCCAGGCGGTTGGCGATGCGCCCGGCCATCACATTGATCAGGATGCCGGCGAAAGTGTCCTCGGTCCATTGCGGCAGGCGCTCAGCGACCGCACTCGGCAACTCGCCGGAGAAGCGCGGCAATTCGGAACGCAGACCGTATTGCATGCCGACGTCGCCGGCGCCACCGCTGGCACCGATGATCACCGAGGCCTTCTCGCGGTTGAAGCCGCGCTGCTCGTAACCAGCATCGCTCAGGGTCTGGCGGGCGATATCGAGGGCCATCAGCTGCATCGGATCGACCGACTCGATGGACTTGGGCGGCATGCCGTAGCGGGTCGGATCGAACACCAGGTCGTCGAGGAAACCGCCCCAGCGCGAATAGATCTTGTCCGGCGTGTGGCGGTTCTCGTCGAAATACAGGCGCCAGTCCCAGCGGTGTGCGGGGATCTCGGTGATGGCATCGACCTTGGCCAGGATGTTCTGCCAGTACTCGCGGGTGGTGCTGGAGCCCGGCAGTACCGAGCCCATGCCGATGATGGCGATATCGGCTGGGTCCGCAGCAATCGCGGCGCTGTCTGTCTGGGCCTGCACATGCTCGTCGAGCAGGGCCAGGGCGCCCACGGTCACACCGTGGTGCAGGCTGGCGATATCGGTGACGGCGTCGCGCAGGGTGGCGACCTGGCCGATCATGTACATGCCGTCCTGGTACTGCTCCGCGTCGGAAAACTCGCGCAGGCTGCCCTCCTCGCCCACCCGCATGCTGCCCTTGGAGGCCAGGCGCAAGCGACCGAGGATCAGGTCATCGAGTTGTTCGCGGGCCTCGTCGGCCGGCATTGCCTGCTGCTTGAGCTGCTGGCGCTTGGCGAAGAAGGCCGCGGCGAAGGGGGTGTAGGCGCAGCGGCTGGCATGGCCGGTGCCGGACTCCAGATTGACCGTGCGCGCACAGTCGATGGCCTGCTGCTGGAAGGTCGGCACGATGGCGCCGGCACCAACGATCTCGCGGGTGAACAGGTAGGCGCTGCCCATCAGCATGCCGACCTTGACGCCCAGCGCCAGCAACGGTGCGGCCATGGCCTGGACCATGGCCGAGGAGCGCGCATCGTGGATGCCGCCGGCGAACAGCACCTGCACTTCGGCAGCCGCCACGCCGCCGCGGATTTCCTCCAGCAGGCGGTCGATCATGCTGCTCCACAGCACGAAGCTGCTCAGCGGGCCGACATGCCCGCCGCACTCGCGACCCTCGAAGATGAAGCGCCGCGCGCCTTCCTTGAGGAACATCGGAATCAGGTTGGACGAGGGTACGTGCAGGAACGACGGAATACCCGACTGCTCCAGGCGTACCGCCTGGTCCGGACGACCACCAGCGATGATGGCGTAGCTGGGCCGGTGCGGCTTGGCCGCGGCAATCTGCTCATCGAGCAGGGTCTGCGGCGCGAAGCCCAGCAGGCCGATGCCCCAGGGCCGCTCACCAAGCAGCTCGGCGGTCCTGACCAGCAGGGCATCCAGCGGTTTGCCCTTGAGCAGAGCCAGGGCCAGCATCGGCAAGGCCCCCCCATCGGCGACCGCGGCCGCGAACTCGGCCTTGTCGGAGACCCGACTCATCGGCCCCTGTACCAGCGGCAACGGCAGCCCCAGGGCCTCGGCCAATGGCGCGCCGGCCTGGATGGCGGCAGCCTTGAGAGCATTCTGCGGATTGTTCCGCAAGGCCAGGTCGATGGCCTGGAACAGTTGCGCCACCGTGCCGTACTGCTTCTGCCAGGCGGCGGCAAAACCGACATCCTGGCCCAGCGGCAACAGCCCGGCAGCAGGATTGCACCAGTCGATCTGCGCCAGCAGGCGGGCGCGCAGTGCGGGGGGATCGAGGTGCTCCGCCTCGGCGACAAACGCCTTGGCCTTGGCAAACCCAGGGCGCAACAGCACGCGACAGTAGCGGCCATGCTCGCCATTGCCGGCCGCCTGGGTTTCACTGCCCGACAGGCTGCGCAGATGCGGGAACAGTTCGGCGGCCAGGGGCGACTCCTGCAGCAGCAGAACCTGGCTGTCCAGCACCACCCCGGCAAAACCTGCTATGGCGGCAGCGGCGCTGGTGTGAGGCGTGATGCCGCCGCGCAGATACAGGGGCAGCTTGCTGTGCGCGCGCCAGTGCTGGGCAAGGATGAAGCTGCTGCTTTCACCGACGAAGCCGGCGGCCTCGTGACCTTTGAGCAGCAAGCCATCGATGGCGGAAAGAGTCGTGGCGTCCAGGGGATCGCTGCTACTGAGTTCCAGCAACACCTGGATGCCCCGCTCGCGCAGGCCGTGCAGGCAGGCACTCCACTCGCCCAGCTGGGTGGCATCCAGCACCAGCAGACGCAGGCCGGCTTGCTGTGCCAGCGCGCCGGCCAGCTCATCGGCAAAATCGCCCAGGCGCACGCCGAAGCCACGTTCGCCGCAATGCCGCGCCAGCAGCGAAAGCTGCTCGAAGGTTGCCGGCGAGAAGGTCTCGAACTCGAGATCCAGTACGCCCAGACCGCCTGCCCTGGAGGCCGCGATGGCCAGCGCAGGGTGAGTCAGTCCAGCCGGCGAGAAGATCATCTTCTGGAAGCCGGAATCGATTCGGGAGCCTTGCATGGTTTGTAGCCTCATCCCCAGGCCTAACAACCCCTTGCGGCGGTTTGTCCGCTCACGCTCGGGGGCCAAAAACCCTTAGCAGCGACTACTGACAAGCCTCGCATGCAAAAAGTGGGCGAGAACCCACTGCAGCAGTCAAAGCTCGAGTACCCCCGCAGGGAAACCACGTGACGCAACCTGCTAAGCCCCAGCTCTGCCAAACGCCCGGCAGAGCACGACTGAACCAGTTCGCCATGACAGAGCCATGACCAACACAGAGAGCAGTACAGGTTTGTTTTGTATCAGACAGAAAATAAATTGAACCGGTACAGTGCGAAACGCACCACATCGATGCAAAAACTTTGCTGATGGCTATTTACCAGCACCCACCCATTCGTGTCAAAATTACATCGAATGACATGCAACAAAGATCACAACAGTCAAAATAACATCACAGTGATCAGGCAGCCTGTCAACCGTTCCAGCGCCAAGGCACGAAGCCAACAGTCGGAACGAAGCCATCCAGGGGAAGCAGCAAAACCACTACGCGCCATGGGCGCCCCAGCGAACGGCACAGTTGATGCAGCGCCGCAGGGGCGAATTGCTTGCAGCCACGATCACCGAATGGACACTCAGGTCAGTCAGGACGATGACCGGCATGCCACCTGACATCAGGAGCACGGCGATGGAACACCCAATGCTTTACCAGCATCGCGGCAGGACGCCCCGGCAAGCGGGCCAGGGCGTCGGCTTCGCGCAGTTCCGCGCCCTCCTCTCCCACGCAGCACAGCAGCCCACCCCGGGCAGATGCCTGTCGCCGCAATATCCGGCTCCCTTCACCGACCCAGCTCCCGAGAGGACAACCCCATGAGCGCGCCCATCAACCACATCGTTTTCATCATCATGGACAGCTGCCGCTACGACTCCTGCGTCGCGGCCAAGACGCCGAACATCGAACGCGTCGGACAGATCGAGAAGCGCTACTCCTATGCATCCTGGACCGCACCCTCGCACTACGCCTTCACCATGGGCATGCTGCCGCACAACACCCCGCGCGAGGTATATGCCTCCGAGGTGTACAAGGAAGAATTCGTCCAGTGGGTCAGCCGCACCGGCATCTCCGACGTGACCTTCCGCAACTTCATCCCCGAACTGTCGCTGCCCAAGGTGCTCGGCCAGCTCGGCTACCGCACCGTGGCGCGGGTGTCCATGCCGGTACTGAACCAGCAGACCGCGATCAATCAGCACTTCGATGACTACCGGCTGATGGACAACCACAACGACTTCGCCGGCATGGTCGCGGAGATGACCTTCCCCGAGGATGAGCCGCACTACTACTTCCTCAACCTCGGCGAAACGCACTACCCCTACATGCTCAAGGACGAGAATCTGCCGCGCATTTCCGGGGTTCACGGGGTGTTCAAGACCCTCGGCGGCGAGGCCCAGCACAACCCGGCGGACAGCGAGGCGTTCTTCGACCAGGAGCAGATGGACATGCTGCGCCAGCAACAGATCCGCTGCGTGGAATACGTCGACGGGCTGATCGGCAAGCTGATGGAGAAGGCCCCGGAGAACACCTGGTTCATCATCACCGCCGACCACGGTGAACTGTTCGGCGAAGACGGCTATTTCGGCCATGGCCCGATCATGCACGAGAAGTGTTTCGAGGTGCCTTTCGTCGAAGGCTACGCAGGCAAAGCCTGATGACCCAGCCGCTGTTCATCCTGGCGCTGCCGAGGTCCTACACCTCGCTGATCGCCGGCATGCTCGGTCAGCACCCGCAGGCCTTTGGCCTGCCCGAGCTGAACCTGTTCACGGTCGATCGCCTGATCGAGATGTGGCAGGACGGCCAGGGCAAGACCGCCTACATGAAGTTCCAGCGCCATGGCGTGCTGCGCGCGGCGGCGGAGATCTACGCCGGCGAACAGAGCAGCAATGCCATCGTGATGGCCAACCACTGGGTAGCGGCCCGGCAGGACAGGAGCGGTATCGAGGTGTTTCGCGAAATAGTCGCGGCCCTGGCGCCCCTGATGGCCGTGGAGAAGAGCCCTGCGCACGTGATCAGCCCGGTGTACCTGGAACGCATCTACTCGGCCTACCCGGACGCCTTCTATATGCACCTGACCCGCCATCCGACCAACCAGGGCAGCTCGGTGATGAAGATGCAGGACGGCAACTATGCGCTGTCGGTCAACTCCATCGACTACAGCGAGGACGAGGCCATCATCGACCCGCAGATTGCCTGGCACGACATCAACCTGAACATCATGGAACTGCTGGATAAAGTTCCGCCCGCGCAGAAAATGCACGTGCGCGGCGAAGATGTGATGGCCGATCCACTGGTGCAACTGGGCAGAATCTGCCGCTGGCTGGGTCTGCGCGACGACATCGAAGCCCTGGAAGACATGCTGCACCCGGAATTGTCGCCCTTCGCCAAGGTCGGCCCGATCAACGCCCTGTTCGGCAATGACCCGAACTACCTGCGCGACCCGATATTCCAGCCGCACACGCCCAAGCAGCCACCACTGCGCGCGCCCTTACCCTGGCGCATGGATGGCAGCTGCCTGAAGCCCGAGGTCCAGCGCCTGGCGCTGGAGTTCGGCTACCAACACTAAGAGAAGCGTCCTTATGCCGACACGTACTCGCCTGGGCAATATCAGCAGTCCCAGCTCGCTGGATCAGCTCCCGGACATGCCGCCGCACCTGCAGAGCCTGCGCGACGACCTGCAGAAACAGGTGCAAGCCCGGCGAGTGCGCCACTACCTGGATCGCGAGCTATCGCACCTGAGTGGCAGCCGCGAAATCGCCAACAGCGTGCGCCTGCTGTTCGACGGCCAGGGGCGGCCCTCGGAAAACCTCAGCCTCAAGGAAATCGTCAAGTTCCGGCAGAAGATCGAGACCGATATCCAGTGGCTGGAAGCGGTATTGATCGAACTGCGCAGCGACCTCAGCGTGGTCCGTGAACTGGAAGACGCCGCCCTGGATGTCGCCAGCGTCCAGCAAACCGAAGAAGACCACTGAAACAACGGAGATCCAAGCGATGCGATCCGTCCTGATCAAGCCCTTCCTGCTCGGCCTGCTGCTCTCTACCCTGCATGCCTTTCACGCCAGCGCCGCCGACGAAGGTACGCTGTACGAGATGAGCGTCAATGGCACACCGCGCAGCTACAAGCTGTTCGTCCCGGCCAATGCCGGCGCAACCAGGCTGCCGCTGATGATCGTCATGCATGGCGGGCTGGGTAATGCCGATGAGACAGAAAGCACCACCGGGATGAATCGGGTGGCGGCGGGCAACAACTTCATGGTTGCCTATCCCAATGGTACCGGCGGCAGGCTGATGAAGAACCGGCGCACCTGGAACGCCGGAAAATGCTGCGGCAAGGCGGTTGAGCAACGAGCCGACGATGTCGCCTTCATCGACCAGATGCTCGGCGACATCGAACGGCACCACCCGCTGGAGCGCTCACGGGTGTATGCCACCGGCATTTCCAACGGCGCCATGATGGCCTACCGCCTGGCCTGCGAGCTGCCCCAGGATATTGCCGCAATCATCCCGGTATCCGGCACCCTGGCAGTGGATCGCTGCCCGGGCGCCAAGAGCATTCCGGTGCTGCATATCCATGGTTCCAAGGACAGCAACGTGCCCTATGCCGGCGGCATGGGCGAAAACGCCATCGCCGGCGTGGCCCACCGCTCCGTGCCGGACACCCTGCGCATCATCGCCAGCGCCCATGGCTGCAACAGCGAGAGCGAGCAGAACCTGCCCGACGGCTCCGAGCTGACCAGCTGGAACTGCGCAGGCAAACCGCCGCTGGAACTGCGCCTGATTCCCAATGGCGAGCATGTCTGGCCCGGCGGCGACAGCCGGCGCAACCGCAAGCTGTATGGCGGCCACTTCTCCGCCAGCCAGGCGGCCTGGGACTTCGCCAAGCAGTTCAGCAAGAGCAATTGACCAGCCCCTTCTGACCATCGGGCGGCCTGCCCTGGAGGATGCAACGTGCACATGGACGTCATCACGAGCAACGGATTACCCTGCGAACCCGCGACCACCCGAATAGCTTTCTCCGGGTGGTCGCCATACCGCATGCCATGTCCGGGCAGCCCATATTCCTTTGCCGCGCGAGGCCTCTGCATATGTCCCTGACCCATCTCGAACGCCTGGAAGCGGAAAGCATCGATATCTTCCGCGAAGCGGTTGCCGAAGCGCAGAACCCGGTGATGCTCTATTCCATCGGCAAGGACAGCGCAGTCATGCTGCACCTGGCGCGCAAGGCTTTCTTTCCCTCGCGCCCGCCCTTCCCGCTGCTGCATGTGGACACCACCTGGAAGTTTCGCGCCATGTACGAGATGCGCGAACGCATGGTGCGCGAGTCCGGCATGGAACTGCTGATCCATCACAACCAGGAAGCCCAGGAGCGCGGCATCAACCCCTTCACCCACGGGTCGGTCCTGCACACCGACATGTGGAAGACCGAGGGGCTGAAGCAGGCACTGGACAAGCACAAGTTCGACCTGGCCTTTGGCGGCGCCCGCCGCGATGAGGAAAAGTCACGGGCCAAGGAGCGCGTGTTCTCCTTCCGCAGCGCCCATCACCGCTGGGATCCGAAGAACCAGCGCCCGGAGCTGTGGCGCCTGTACAACGCCCGCAAGCTACCGGGCGAAAGCATTCGTGCCTTCCCCCTGTCCAACTGGACCGAGCTGGATATCTGGCAATACATCTACCTGGAAGGCATTCCGATCGTTCCGCTGTATTTCGCCGAACCCCGCCCGGTGGTCGAGCGCGACGGCGTACTGATCATGGTCGACGACGAGCGCATGCCACTGCGCGACGGCGAGACACCGGAAATCAAGAGCGTACGTTTCCGCACCCTGGGTTGCTACCCGTTGACCGGTGCGGTCGAGTCACAGGCCGACACCTTGCCGGCGATCATCCAGGAAATGCTCCTGGCCAAGACCACCGAACGTCAGGGCCGGATCATCGACCACGACAGCAGTGGTTCCATGGAGAAGAAAAAAGTCGAGGGGTACTTCTGATGAACGCTCACACCCAGCTCATCGAAGAAGATATCGAGCAGTACCTGAAAGCCCATCAGCACAAATCGCTGCTGCGCTTCATCACCTGCGGCAGCGTGGATGACGGCAAGAGCACCTTGATCGGCCGCCTGCTGTACGAGGCCAAAGCGCTGCTGGAAGACCAGCTCAGCGCACTGGAAGCCGACTCGAAGAAACTTGGCACCCAGGGCGACGAACTGGACTTCGCCCTGCTGGTCGACGGTCTCTCTGCCGAGCGCGAGCAGGGCATCACCATCGATGTGGCCTACCGCTTCTTCGCCACCGAGAAACGCAAGTTCATCGTCGCCGACACCCCCGGTCACGAGCAGTACACCCGCAACATGATCACCGGCGCCTCCACTGCCGATGTCGCGGTGATCCTGGTCGATGCACGCAAAGGCCTGCTGACCCAGACCCGCAGGCACAGCTACCTGGTGTCGCTGATCGGCATTCGCCGCGTGGTGCTGGCCGTCAACAAGCTGGACATGGTCGACTACTCGCAGGAAGTCTTCGAGCAGATCGACGCCGACTACCGTGCCTTCGCCAGCAAACTGGGCATCGAGCATATCCAGAGCATTCCGCTGTCGGCCCTGCGCGGCGACAACATGACCAGCGCCAGCAGCAACACGCCCTGGTACGACGGCCCCAGCCTGATGGAACACCTGGAAACGGTGGAAATCGACGGCGTCCAGGACAGCGCTCCGCTGCGCATGCCGGTGCAGTGGGTGAACCGCCCCAATCTCGACTTCCGCGGGTTTTCCGGGCGCATCCTCGGCGGCAGCGTTCGCCCCGGAGACAGTATTCGCGTACTGCCCTCGGGCAAGACCAGCACAGTGGCCCGGATCGTCACCTTAGGTGGCGACCTACCCCTGGCCCGCACCGGACAATCGGTGACCCTGACCCTGAATGATGAAATCGACATCAGCCGTGGCGATGTGATTACCAGTGCCGACCGGCCGGCGGAGGTTGCCGACCAGTTCGAAGCCACCCTGGTGTGGATGAGCGATGAGCCCATGCTGCCGGGCCGTCCCTACCTGATCAAGCTGGGCGCCAGCACCATTGGCGGGGCTCTCGGGCAGCTCAAGTTCAAGATCGATGTGAACAACCTCGACCAGTTACCAGGCAAAACCCTCGAACTGAACGAGATTGCCGTTTGCAGCCTGAGCCTGGATCGCGCCGCACCGTTCGACCCCTATGCGGAAAACCGCGACATGGGCAGTTTCATCGTCATCGACCGCTTCACCCACCAGACGGTCGGTGCCGGCATGCTGCACTTCGCCCTGCGCCGCTCGCAGAACATCCACTGGCAGGCACTGGAGGTGAACAAGGCGGCACGCACCCACCTCAACGGTCACAAGCCCTGCGTGTTATGGCTGACAGGCCTGTCCGGTGCCGGCAAGTCGACCATCGCCAATCTGCTGGAACGCCGCTTGCACGCCATGGGCGTACACACTTATTTGCTGGACGGCGACAACGTACGCCATGGCCTGAACAAGGATCTCGGCTTCACCCCGGCCGACCGGGTAGAAAACATCCGGCGGATCGGCGAGGTATCGAAGCTGATGGTGGATGCCGGCCTGCTGGTGATCAGTGCCTTTATCTCGCCGTTCCGTTCCGAGCGCGAGCTGGCCCGCAATCTGGTGGAAGACGGCGAGTTCATCGAGATATTCGTCGACACTTCGTTGGTCGAGGTGGAGAAGCGCGACCCCAAGGGACTGTACAAGAAGGCCCGGCGCGGCGAGCTGAAGAACTTCACGGGCATTGATTCGCCCTATGAGGCACCGGAAACCCCGGAAATCCATATCGAGACCAGTCGCTACAGCGCCGAGGAAGCAGCCGACCATATAGTCGAACTGCTGCGCCAACGCGGCTTCCTGCACTGACCAGGGAGCGTGCGCCAGCCGGGTCAGAGTTCGATCATGGCGAAGTCTGCCTTGCTGGCGCCACAGTCCGGGCACACCCAGCCCTGCGGTATGTCCTGCCAACGGGTTCCCGGCGCTATTCCTTCATCCGGCCACCCCTCGGCCTCGTCATAAATAAAGCCACAAATAGTGCACTGCCATTTCCTCATCGCCCGGCCCCTTTATATCGTCTGAGCGGAACAACCTGCAGTCACTTTACGACGTGGCTCCAAGCTGGAATAGAGAGCAAGCCTGCAACAGCCAAGTAAAGAAATACTTGAATGAAGAACTTATAGCTCGCCTCGAAGACCGTCACCGCACAAGCGCCCGACAAGAATCCGTGGCGCGGCAGCAGCCCACCCAGAGCAGATATTACGCGGCCTTCCGGCAGGCTCGAAGAGTACCGCAGATATAGCCACACAATACTTTGTCTGAACGATCAACTTCTCACTGAAGCAAATGCGTGTACTGGCCTCGAAAACAGGGGAGCGATATGCAAAGGCCTCGGCAATATCTGGTAAAGATAGAGTCAGTCGTTATAATCGCCGCCGTTTTACTTGTGTCTTCAACAAGTTGGCCAATACTCAGGTCATGTCGCAGCGCCAGCTGCGGTTCCACGATCAACCCACCGGGTGAACATGTGACGAAAGACGAACTGCGCGCCGAACTGGAGCGTCAGGCGCAACGTTACAAGGATGTATATGGCGGTGAAGTGGTGACTTACGCCGCCCAGCCGGATCCCGAGCGCCGCCCCTGGCGCAAGAAAGCCAGCCTTCTGGATCAGGCCTTCCAGCAGGAAATCGAGAAAATCGAGAAAGCCCGCGAGAGCGACTGAGCGTTGCTGTCTGTCGTGGCAACCAGCCAGCCGGCAGATAAGAGGTTGGCTCAGAGACCATATCTGGCATAATCGCCGCCCCTTAATGAGCCAGTCATCCCACCCTCATGATCGAACTATTCAGCGGGCTTGATGCCTGGCTGGTGCTGAGCCTGGTGCTCGCTCTGGCATTCGTCCTCACCTTCGAATTCATCAATGGCTTCCACGACACGGCCAACGCCGTGGCGACAGTGATCTACACCAAAGCCATGCCGCCGCACCTGGCGGTTATCCTGTCCGGGATATTCAACTTCCTCGGCGTGCTGCTCGGCGGTGTAGGCGTGGCCTATGCCATCGTCCACCTGCTGCCAGTGGAGCTGCTGATCAACGTGAATACCAGTCACGGCCTGATCATGGTGTTCTCGCTGCTGGCCGCCGCCATTACCTGGAACCTTGGTACCTGGTATTTCGGCATCCCGGCCTCCAGCTCGCACACCCTGATCGGCTCGATCCTTGGCGTCGGCCTGGCCAACGCCCTGCTCACTGACATTTCGCTGAGCGATGGGGTGAACTGGCAGAAAGCGATCGACATCGGCATTTCCCTGGTGCTCTCGCCGATTGCCGGCTTTATCGTCGCCGCCCTGCTGCTGCTTACCCTCAAGCGCTGGATGCCCACGCCCAAGGTGCACAGCACCCCGGAAATTCGCAAGGAAACCAAGGGCAAGAACAAGCCGCCGTTCTGGAACCGACTGGTCCTGATCCTCTCCGCCATGGCCGTGAGCTTCGTCCACGGTTCCAACGACGGGCAGAAAGGCATCGGCCTGATCATGCTGGTACTGATCGGCATCGTGCCGGCCAAGTTCGTTCTCGACCTGGGCAGCACCACCTATCAGATCGACCGCACCCGCGACGCCGCCATTCACCTGAGCGACTTCTACCAGCGCAATGCGCCGACCCTGACCGAGTACCTCGCCCTCGGCAAGCCAGGCAACACCGAGCTGCCCAAGCAGTTCCGCTGCGATCCGAAACTGACCGAACCGACCATCGCCGCCCTGCTCGGCAGCCTGGACGGGGTCAAGGATTACCACAGCCTGAGCGAAGAGAAGCGCATCGATATCCGCCGCTACCTGCTCTGCCTGGATGACTCGGCGAAGAAGGTCAGCAAGCTGGACAACCTGCCATCGCGCGAGAAGGCCGACCTCGACAAGCTGCGCAAGGACCTTACCGCCACCACCGAATACGCACCGTTCTGGGTGATCCTGGCCGTCGCCCTGGCGCTGGGCATCGGCACCATGGTTGGCTGGAAGCGCGTGGTGCAGACCGTCGGCGAGAAGATCGGCAAGCAGGGCATGACCTATGCCCAAGGCATGAGCGCGCAGATCACCGCCGCTTGCGCCATCGGCCTGGCCAACATCTACAGCCTGCCAGTCTCGACCACCCATGTGCTGTCCTCTGGCGTCGCCGGCACCATGGTGGCGAACAAGAGCGGCCTGCAAGGCAGTACCGTGAGCAACATCCTGCTGGCTTGGGTCCTGACCCTGCCAACCTCGATGGCGCTGGCTGCCAGCCTGTTCTGCCTGGGCTCCTATCTGTTCAACTGACAGTCGACAGATGGAAAAAAGGCGCCTTCGGGCGCCTTTTTCATTTCTGCCATCCGCTTAGCGACGCTTGCTGCCCAGCAACGAGCCCATCAGGCCGCGCACCAGCTGCCGACCGATCTGGTTGGCCGCCTGGCGCACCGCCGTCTTCATCACCTGGCTAGCCAGGCTACCAAGTAGCTCACCAGCCATGCCGCCCAGCCCCGAGTCATCCGCCGGTTTGCCCGCCGGGGCTGGCGCAGGTACTTCAGCTGCCGGTGGCGCCTTGCGAGCCATCAGCAGCTCATAGGCCGACTCGCGATCCACCGGCCTGTCGTAACGACCGGCCTGCGGCGAGCTGCGCAACAAAGCCGCCCGCTCGGCCTCGCTCAGCGGACCGATGCGCGACTGCGGCGGGGCAATGGCCACGCGCTGCACCATGGCCGGGGTGCCCTTCTCTTCCAGGGTGCCGACCAGCGCCTCGCCAATGCCCAGCTCGGTGAGCACGGCCAACGTATCGATCGCCGGATTGGGCCGGAAGCCATCGGCAACCGCGCGCAGGGACTTCTGCTCCTTGGCCGTGAACGCGCGCAAGCCATGCTGAATGCGCAGGCCGAGTTGAGCCAGGATGTCGTCAGGCAGGTCGCTCGGTGACTGGGTCACGAAGTACACCCCGACGCCCTTGGAACGAATCAGCCGGACCACCTGTTCCAGGCGCTCCTGCAGCGCCCGCGGCGTATCGGCGAACAGCAGGTGCGCCTCGTCGAAGAACAGTGCCAGCACCGGCTTGTCGGCATCGCCGCGCTCGGGCAGTTGCTCGAACAGTTCGGCCAGCAGCCACAACAGAAAGGTCGCGTAGACCTTCGGCGCCTCGTGCACCAGGCGGCTGGCATCGAGCAAGTGGATGCGTCCACGGCCGTCGCGATCGGGATGGAGAATGTCTTCCAGCTGCAGCGCCGGCTCGCCGAACAGCGCTTCCGCCCCCTGCTGCTCCAGCGTGGCTAGGCGGCGCAACAGAGCTTGCGCAGAGGCACCGGCAAACAGCGCGCGATCCTCGCCGAGCATCTGCGGATGGTCCTTGAGATGGTTGAGCAGCGCTTTCAGGTCCTTCAGATCGAGCAGCAATAAGCCTTCGCGATCGGCGACCTGGAACGCGGCATAGAGTGCGGCCTGCTGGCTGTCGCTCAACTCCAGCAAGTTACTCAGCAGCAACGGGCCCATTTCGCTCAAGGTGGTGCGCAGCGGATGGCCACTCTTGCCGGCGACATCCCACAGCGTCACCGGGTAGGCCTGCGGACGATGATTGAGCCAGGGCATGCCCGCGATGCGCTCGGCGATCTTGCCCTGCGGATTACCGGCGGCGCCCAGGCCACACAGGTCGCCCTTGATGTCGGCGGCAAACACCGCCACGCCGGCATCGCTGAACAGCTCGGCCAGGCGTTGCAGGGTCACCGTCTTACCGGTACCAGTGGCGCCGGCCACCAGACCGTGACGATTGGTCAGGCGCAAGGCCTGAACGACGGGCTGACCTTGCGGGTCGCCCCCCAGAATAAACGAATCGTTTGCAGGCATCTTGCCATCCCTCGGGCTAAAGCTTTACTGCAGGTATGTCGCTATAGAGGTTGCACGCCAGCGCGCGCTCAAAAGGCAAGCCGCCAGCACCATCAGACTGCTGCCAGAACCCATCGGACGCAAGTGACCATGACCCAGAACCTGAAGTTCAGCCACAAGATCCTCCTCGCCGCCTCCCTGGTGGTGATCGCCGCTTTCTCGCTTTTCACCCTGTACAACGACTATCTGCAACGCAATGCGATCAAGGAAGATCTGGAGAGCGAACTGAGCAGCCTGGGCGAAGTAACCGCCAGTAATATCCAGAACTGGCTGTCGGGGCGCATCCTGCTGGTGGAGAATATCGCCCAGTCGATCCACGCGGACACCACACCGGACAGCCTGAGCCAGATGCTCGAGCAGAAAGCCCCCGCCTCGACGTTCGCCTTCACCTACCTGGGCTCCGCCGACGGCACCTTCACCATGCGCCCAGAAGAGGCCATGCCGGCAGATTACGACCCACGCACCCGCCCCTGGTACAAGGATGCCATGGCTGCCGGTGGCTCGACCCTCACCGAACCCTACGTGGATGCCGCCACCAGCGAACTGATCATCACCATCGCCACCCCCGCAGGTAGCGCAGGCGTGGTGGGTGGCGACCTGAGCCTCAACACCCTGGTACAGATCATCAACTCGCTGGACTTCGATGGCATGGGCTACGCCTTCCTGGCCAGCGCCGACGGCAAGATCCTGGTCCACCCGGACAAGCAACTGGTGATGAAAAGCCTCAAGGAGATCTACCCGGAAAACACCCCGAGCGTCAGCACCGGCTTCTCCGAGGTCGAACTGGATGGCGTGCAGCGCATCCTCACCTTCACCCCGGTCAAGGGCCTGCCCTCGGTCAACTGGTACATCGGCCTATCCATCGACAAGGACAAGGCCTACGCCACCCTCAGCGAATTCCGCGCCTCGGCCATCATCGCCACCATCATTGCCGTGGTCATCATCATGGCCCTGCTGGGCATGCTGATTCGCGTGCTGATGCAGCCGCTACACACCATGGGCCGCGCCATGCGCGACATCGCTCAGGGCGAAGGCGATCTGACCAAACGCCTGGCAATCCAGAATCACGACGAGTTCGGCGAGCTGGCTGCCTCGTTCAACCAGTTCGTCGAACGCATCCACGGTTCGATCCGCGAAGTTTCCTCGGCCACCCAGCAGGTCAACGAAGTAGCCAAGCTGGTGGTCAACGCCTCCAACTCGTCCATGGTCAACTCCGACGAACAGGCTACCCGCACCAACAGCGTGGCCGCCGCGATCAACGAGTTGGGGGCCGCCGCCCAGGAAATCGCGCGCAATGCCGCCGACGCCTCCCACCAGGCCTCGGACGCCCGGCAACTGGCCGAAGACGGCAGCCAGGTGCTGCAGAAGACCATCCAGGCGATGAACCAGCTGTCGAGCAAGATCAGCGCCTCCAGCACCAATATCGAGGCGCTCAACAGCAAGACGGTGAACATCGGCCAGATCCTCGAAGTGATCAAGAGCATCTCCGAGCAGACCAACCTGCTGGCGCTCAACGCCGCCATCGAAGCGGCGCGTGCCGGCGAGGCCGGGCGCGGTTTTGCCGTGGTCGCCGACGAAGTGCGCAACCTGGCCCACCGCACCCAGGAGTCGGCGCAGGAAATCCAGAAGATGATCGAGGAGCTGCAGGTCGATGCCCGCGAATCGGTCAGCACCATGACCGAGAGCCAGCGCTACAGCGAAGAGAGCGTGACCATTGCCAACCAGGCCGGCGAGCGCCTGGGCAGCGTGACCCAGCGCATCGGCGAGATCGACGGCATGAACCAGTCGGTGGCCACCGCCACCGAAGAACAGACCTCGGTAGTCGAGGCCCTGAACATGGACATCACCGAGATCAACACCCTCAACCAGGAAGGCGTGGAAAACCTGCAGGCCACCTTGCGCGCCTGCGGCGACCTGGAGCAGCAGGCAGCACGCCTGAAGCAGCTGGTGGGCAGCTTCCGCATCTGACTACTGAAGCGCGGGCTTGTCCTGCGCCTTGCCACCCGAGGCAGGAGCGCCCTGCTCCTGCTGCAACTGCTCCCAGAGTTCGGCGGCACCGGGAAACTCGGTGCCATCGCCGGGCTGCAGCGCCTCCAGATCGTAACGACTGAGACAGCCCTCGCCCACAGTGGGCGGCGGACTGGCCGTGGCGCGTTTCAGCGGATCGCTCATGAGCGGACTCCCGGATCAAGGGCGCCCGTACAGGGCGCGCCCTGTCAGTCGAATACCACGGTCTTGTTGTCGTGCACCAGCACGCGGTCTTCCAAGTGATAGCGCAGACCACGGGCCAACACCATCTTTTCCACGTCCTTGCCCAGGCGCACCATGGTCTCGATGCTGTCGCGGTGGCTCACGCGCACCACGTCCTGCTCGATGATCGGGCCGGCATCCAGCTCCTCGGTCACATAGTGGCAGGTTGCGCCGATCAGCTTGACCCCGCGCAGGGAAGCCTGGTGATAAGGTTTGGCGCCGACGAAGGACGGCAGGAAGCTGTGGTGGATGTTGATCACCCGCCCGGCGAATTCCTGGCACAGCTGCGGCGGCAGGATTTGCATATAACGCGCCAGAACCACCGCGTCGGCCTGGCATTCGCCCACCAGTCGTGCCACTTCGGCAAAGGCCGGCGCCTTGTCCTGCGGACTGACCGGCACATGGTGGAAGGGAATGCCGTGCCACTCGACCATGCTGCGCAGGTCGTCATGGTTGGAGATCACGCAGGGGATGTCGCAATCCAGCTCATCGCTGTGCCAGCGGTGCAGCAGATCGGCCAGGCAATGCGATTCGCGGCTGGCCATGAGCACGACGCGCTTCTTCTGTGCCGAGTCGGTAACCCGCCACTCCATGGAGAACTCACGGGCAATAGGCGCAAATGCCTGATGGAAACCCTGCAGATCGAACGGCAACGAGTCGGCACGAATTTCGTGGCGCATGAAGAACCAGCCACTCTGGGTATCCGAGTGGTGGCTGGCTTCAGTGATCCAGCCGTTATAGGTAGCCAAAAAATTACTGACCTTGGCCACGATGCCAACCCGGTCAGGGCAGGCAATGACCAGCCGAAAAGTGCGCATGGGGAACTCCGAATACTTCGCAAGGGCGCCATTCTAGCCACTGCCGCGCAAAACTTCAGTACTGGCACCTGCCGGCAAACCCGCCGCATGCATTAGCCATGGAGACTACTGCGCAATAATCGCGCAGTGCAGCAAGCAATCATTCGCCCCGTTACTCGGCCAAAGCATTGTTAACCGGGTATTTCAGAGAAATGCACATATGCCTCGCCCAGACTCTGGCGACTCAGCATATTACACAGCGCGTTATTTACCCGCAGCCAATAGTCTTGCCCACATATTTTCTGCAAAACTTTTCAGGCTTATTTACTTGACGCCAGTGCCTGTCTATTATTGATTTCACTTATCCATTGCCACGCCCCCTAATAAGGTAGAGCCCCAATGTCCCTGATCAACGAATACCGTGCCACCGAAGAAGCCATCAAGGAACTTCAAGAGCGCCTGAAAAACCTCTCGCAAGATGACAAACTGAAGAAAGAACTGGAATTCGAAGGCAAACTGCGCACCCTGATGGGCGAATACCAGAAGTCCCTGCGCGACATCATCGCCCTGCTCGACCCGGACTCCAAAACCAGCAAAGCACCGCGTACTGCCAAAGCCACCGGCAGCAAGCGCGCACGCAAGGTCAAGCAATACAAGAACCCGAACACCGGTGAAGTGATCGAAACCAAAGGCGGCAACCACAAGACCCTGAAAGAGTGGAAAGCCAAGTGGGGCGCTGCCGTCGTTGAAGGCTGGGCCACTCTGCTCGGCTAAGCGCACAAGCCAAAACAAAAATGCCGGCATTAGCCGGCATTTTTATTTCCAGTATCCAGCCGTTCGACTCAAAGCTTATAACGCTCGCGCAATCTGCCGGCGTACTCCTGCCAACCCAGCAATACCGCACGCTGCGCCTCGTTGGCCAATACCCACTCTTCCTGCAAGGCTTCTTCGAAGTTACCCAGCGTATTCGGCGCACCATACTGCGCCTCGCTCAGTCGCGCCTGGCAGAAACTTTGCCAGCGTTCGGCCTCGGCGCTGCTGAGCGAATCGGGAAAGTTGCGGGCCCGATAGCGGAACAGCAACTCCGGCAAACGCTCGTCGGCAAATGCCCATGTGCCACCGGCCAATTGCTGGGGACTGGCCTGGCGTACCTGGTCGCACAAGCGCCGATCCCGAGAATCGAGAAAGCCGGAATAGAGTTGCTGTTCCGGATCGCCCACCGAGTCGAAATCCTCGCTGGCATAAATATCTGCCAGCTTGTTCTGCCAGTTCGCCTGAGCATCACGCAGTTGCGCCGCGCGCCGCTCGCACGCCGCCATATCCAGTTGCAGGCGGGCGATATCCTGCGGGCGCAAGACCTTGAGTGGCGCCACTACCGGACAACGGTTGATATGCAACAACTTGAGCGGCACAGGCAACTCACCTTCGCCCAACTGCTCGCGCCGGGTATACAGACGCTGGCGCAGAGTCTCGGCATCCAGGTTCAGCAAGGGCTGTGGGTCGGCCTGCAGATCACAGACGATCAGCGCATTGCGATTGGTCGGATGCCAGGCCAGCGGCAATACCAGCGCCAGATAGTGGCGATTACCGGCAAAACGCCCGGAAATATGCACCAGCGGCTGCAGCAGACGTATCTGCTCCATCACCTTGGCCTTGCTGCGCAACTGGAACAGATAGTCATAAAGCTTGGGCTGGCGCTCGCGCAGCAGCCGGGCCAGGGCAATGGTGGCGCGCACATCGGACAGCGCATCGTGGGCCTGGCCATGGTCGATGCCATTGGCCTGGGTCAAGCGCTCCAGTTTGAGCGATACCCGCCCTTCTTCATCGCGCGGCCACTCGATGCCCTCGGGACGCAAGGCATAGGCCGTGCGCATCAGGTCGATCAGATCCCAGCGGCTATTGCCGCCCTGCCACTCGCGGGCATAGGGGTCGAAGAAGTTGCGGTACAGGCTGTAGCGGGTCATCTCGTCATCGAAGCGCAGGCTGTTGTAGCCCGCGCCACAGGTTCCCGGTTGCGCCAGCTCGGCATGCACCCGGGTCATGAACTCCGCCTCGCTCAAGCCCTGCTGCTCCAGCATTGCCGCCGTGATACCAGTGATCCGGCAGGCGGCCGGGTGCGGCAGGATGTCATCGGCGGGGCGGCAATAGATGTTCAGCGGCTCGCCAATTTCATTGAGTTGTTCATCGGTACGGATGCCCGCCACTTGCAACGGGCGGTCGCAACGCGGGTTGATACCGGTGGTTTCGTAGTCGTACCAGAAGATCGAGCTCACGGGGTCATTTCCATAAAGAGCGGCCCAAGCAGTCTAACAGCCGCATAAAGACGATAAAAACCGCGATAAATCATGATATTGCTCACGACGAGCGCCACCTGGCTTGCCGTGATCCCGACCACCCCGATAGGATGCGCGGCAGGAATCCACACTCACACAAGGACAGTACCCATGAGTGACGCCATCGTCCAAAACCCCTACGCCATGCCCGGCAGCGAACTGCAGGAGCGTGCAGCTCCCGGCCAAGTCCCCTCGATCGAAGAAGCCCTGAGCCGCGGCTACGATTTCTCCATCGGTGATCTGCTCAGCGAAGCCTGGAGCAAGACCAAGGGCGTCAAAGGCATCTTCTGGGGCGGTCTCCTGGTATTCAATGGCGCGATGATCGCCGCTACTCTGGTTCTGATTTTTGTCATGTCGCTGTTTGGCACCTTGGGCGCTCTGGGCCTGGCCAGCATGGGCGATGAGTCCGGTGGGGGCACGATGCTCGCCGGAGCCCTCGGTGCATTCGTCATTACACTGGCAGTCATAGTCGCCCTGCTGGCACTGCTCTACCCCTTCATCGCCGGCATCAACATGGTCGGCATCCGCCAGGCTGCAGGTCAGCCGGTGCGCTTCGCCGAAGTGTTCAGCCATTTCGGCCGCACCCTGCCGTTGCTGCTCGCAGCGATCCTGATGGGCATCCTGGTCAATATCGGCTTCCTGCTGTTCATCATCCCGGGCATCTATCTGTCGATCGCCCTGCTGCTGACCATCCCGCTGGTAGTCGAGCGCAAACTGCCGGCCTGGCAAGCCATCGTCACCTCGTGCCGAGCCATCAACCAGCACTGGTTCAAGGTGTTTTTCCTCTACCTGCTGCTGGGCATCATCGTTTCCCTGAGCATGATTCCGTTCGGCCTCGGCCTGATCTGGACCTTCCCCATGTTTATCGTCGCCCAAGGCGTGCTGTACCGCACCATCTTCGGTGTTCTGCCACCCGCCAACTGAGTGGGATATTCGGGCCGCCGTGGCGGCCCGATTGCTTTAGCCCCCTGCTGCTGGCTAGCATCAGGCTCTTTTCGACGCAGTTGACCGATGCAGCCGACCCAGCACGCTTCCCCGAACACCAGCGCGATGCTTCTGGATACCCGCTACCAGGTGGAGACACCGGAAGGTATCGACCTGACGCTGCGCCCGGCCGGCCTGGTCGTGCGCGCCCTGGCCTTCGCCATCGACCTACTGATTCGCGGCGCCATCCTGCTGGTGGCCGGCCTGGTTCTGGCACTGCTCGGCCAGTTTGGCATGGGCCTGGGCACCATCCTGTTCTTCCTGATCAACTGG
>JBOFCR010000017.1:0-3152 GCA_051646165.1 Pseudomonas sp.
AGCCGTGAAGAGCTGGAACGTTACTTCCACCTGAGCGATGAAGACCGTGAAGCCATCCAGGTGCTGCGGGGTAACCATAACCGTCTGGGTTATGCCGTTCTGCTGACCACCGTCCGCTTCGTTGGCGTTCTGCCGGACAAGCCCGCCGCCGTGCCGGTGGAAGTCCTGCAGGTGCTTTGCCGACAACTGGCGATTCCAGACCCCGACTGCCTCCAGCGCTATAGCGATCATCGCCGCTGGATACATGCCACCGATATTCAGAACCGCTTTGGCTATCGTCATTTCACCGATCCGGGCATCGGCTTTCGCTTGAGCCGCTGGCTGTATGCCCTCTGCTGGACGGGCACCGACCGGCCGGGAGTGCTGTTTGAGCGAGCCACCTCGTGGCTGTTCACACAGAAAGTCCTCCTGCCTGGTGTGTCTCAACTAGAGCGCTTTATCGCCCAGTTGCGCAGTCGGGTCGAAGAACGCCTCTGGTTTACGCTGGGCCGCAGCGTGACTGAGGAACAGCGATTGCAACTGCAAGACTTGCTGACGGTGGCCGAAGGCAACCGCAGCTCCCGGCTGGATCAATTGCGCTCCGGCCCGGTCATGGTCAGTGGCCCCGCGTTGATTCGGGCACTGCGCCGGCTCGATGACGTGCGCGGCATCGGCATCACCTTGCCGGCGGCGGCGCACATCCCTCCCAGCCGTATCGCCGCCCTGGCCCGCTTCGCCAACACGGCCAAGGTCACCGCGATTAATCGGCTGCCGGCGTCGCGGCGGATGGCGACACTGGTGGCCTTCGCACTCTGCCTGGAGGCGACTGCGCACGACGACGCACTGGAAGTCCTGGAGGCCTTGCTGCGCGACCTGTTCAGCAACGCGGAGAAGGCCGACAAGAAAGCCCGCATGCGCAGCCTGAAAGACCTGGATCGGTCGGCCGCGACGCTCGCCGCCGCGTGCAAGGTCGTGCTGGACAGCTCGATCAGCGATGACAACGTGCGCGCCCGGCTGTTCAACGACCTGCCGAGGACCACCCTGGAAAAGGCCCTGGAAGAGGTCAACGCGCTGATCCGCCCGGTAGATGACGTCTATTTTCTTGCATTGGAAGCGCGCTACCGCAGCGTGCGCCGCTTCCTGCCCGACCTGCTCAAGCACATCCGCTTCGGCTTCAGCCCGGCCGGCAAGGGCGTGGCGGCTAGTCTGGAGTGGCTGCAACTGAACCTGCCGCGCCGGAAGCCAGAGGATGACGCGCCGCAGGAGATCGTGGCCAAGGCTTGGCAGAAGCACATCACCCGCGAAGATGGCTCCCTCGACATGGGTGCCTATGTGTTCTGCACGCTCGATGCGCTGCGCACGGCCCTGCGCCGCCGCGATGTCTTCGTCTCGCCCAGTTGGCGCTATGCCGACCCGCGCCTTGGCCTGCTCGACGGTGCCGAATGGCTGGCGGCGCGACCGATCATCTGCCGGTCACTGGGCCTGACCATCGACGCCAAAACCACCCTGGACGCCTTGTCCGTCGAGCTGGATGCAACCTGGCTGGCAGTAGCCGCGCGCCTGCCCGACAACCCGGCGATTCAACTGAGCGAGAACACCGAGGGCAAGACCGAACTGTCGCTCGGGGCGCTGGACAAGCTGGACGAGCCCTGCTCGTTGCTGCAACTGCGGGCGGCCGTGTCTGACCTGATGCCGCGTGTCGATCTGCCGGAAATCCTCTTGGAAATCGCCGCCCGCACTGGCTTTTCCGAGGCCTTCACCCATGTCTCCGAACGCAATGCACGCGCCGACAACCTGGTCACCAGCCTCTGCGCGGTGCTGTTGGGCGGGCCTGCAACACCGGCCTGGAGCCCTTGATCCGCACCGACAACCCGGCGCTGCGCCGTGACCGGCTGTCCTGGGTCAGCCAGAATTATATCCGCGACGACACCCTGTCAGCGGCTAACGCCATCCTGGTCGGAGCGCAAAGCCAACTGGAACTGGCCCAAGTCTGGGGTGGCGGCGAGGTCGCCTCCGCCGATGGCATGCGCTTCGTCGTACCGGTGCGCACCGTGCATGCCGGCCCCAATCCGAAGTATTTCGGCACCGGCCGGGGTGTCACCTGGTACAACCTGATTTCCGACCAATTCTCCGGCCTCAACGCCATCACCGTGCCCGGCACGCTGCGCGACAGCCTGGTGTTGCTGGCGGTCGTGCTGGAACAGCAGACCGAGTTGCAGCCGACGCAAATCATGACCGACACCGGGGCCTACAGCGATGTGGTGTTCGGGCTCTTCCGCCTACTTGGCTACCACTTCAGTCCGCGGCTGGCCGATGTCGGCGGTACCCGCTTCTGGCGCACGCGCCCGGACGCGGACTACGGCAAGCTCAACGGGCTGGCCCGCCAGTCGGTCAAACTCGACCTGATCGCCGAGCACTGGGACGACCTGCTGCGCCTGGCCGGCTCGCTCAAACTCGGCCGGGTGCCGGCGACTGGCATCATGCGCACGCTGCAAACGGGAGATAGACCCACCCGGCTGGCCCAGGCGCTGGCCGAATTCGGGCGGATCGAAAAGACTCTGCACACGTTGACCTATATCGACGACGAGTCCAAGCGCCGCGCCACCCTGACCCAGTTGAACCGAGGCGAAGGCCGGCACAGCCTGGCCCGCGCCGTGTTCCACGGCAAACGCGGCGAGCTCCGCCAGCGCTACCGCGAAGGCCAGGAAGACCAGCTCGGTGCTCTGGGCCTGGTGGTGAACATCATCGTGCTGTGGAACACCCTCTACATGACGGCGGCCGTGGAACGGCTCAAGCAGCACGGCTATCCAGTGCTGGAAGAGGATTTGGCCCGGCTATCGCCGCTGATCTACGAGCACATCAACATGCTCGGGCGGTATTCCTTTGCGGTACCGGAAGAAGTTGCGCGCGGCGAGCTGCGGCCACTGCGTAATCCAGACGACGACCTGTGATCCCCCTAAACGCTATGAGCAACACCCAAGCTGCTGCTGGATCGGCGGGCACTTCACCGAGCCGAACGAACAGAAAACGCAGCAATCCCCTGGGTTGGGGCGCAGCAGCGCCTTGCAGTTGCTGCACTCGTAATAGAACTGGCAGGCGTCCGTGGGCATGGTTTCCGGCTTGGCGAAGCCGCAGCGCGGGCAAGTCAGCACGGACTCAAGGACAATGGCGCT
>JBOFCR010000072.1:0-59577 GCA_051646165.1 Pseudomonas sp.
AGCCGAGGCTGAGTTACTCAAGGGGATCGACTGGCCGAGGGATGGTTATCGCCTTTTCGATGTTGCTGTGTTGAGCGGCTCCTGTCAGGGCGGTTTTTTTCGCGCCAATCACGAAAGCAACTTCATCGCTACGTCGCTGCGCAAGTGGCGTGCGATTGGTGGCGTGGATGTGCGTTACGACGACTTTGGCGGCGGTATGGCCAACCTCGATGTGTACAAGCGTCTGCTGGAGTTCGCGAATACCCCGCTCTACCTGTTGTATGGAGAGGGCTCGTTCCATCAGTTTCATGGAGGGGTGACCACAGGCACTCTCAAGGAAGAGCGCGATGTCGTATTCAGGCAGATCAAGGAGCAGGATCAGCGGATTCGTGGTGATCGTCGTGACCCACCTAATGTTCGACCGATTCTGTTTGGGGTGCCACATCCCAGTGTCTATCGCTTTATCCGCCATTCTCTCGACAAGGTAGATCCGCAGTGAGTCAGCCTCTGCTCTCCATCATCGTGATTGTCTACGATATGCCGCGTCAGGCCTTGAACACCCTGCGCAGCCTGAGTCCTGATTATCAGCAGGGCGTCAATGGCGCTGACTATGAAGTGATCGTGGTCGAAAATCGCTCGCGTCGGAACATGGATGCGAGCGCCATAGCTGCATTACCTGGCAACTTTCGTTATTTCCTGCGTGATGAGCCAGGGGTGTCGCCAGCCGCCGCGATCAATTTCGGTTTTGCCCAGGCCAGCGGGCGTTTCATCTGCCTGATGATCGATGGTGCTCGTCTGGTTTCTCCAGGCGTTCTGCAATATGCCCTGATGGCCTTTCGCATTACTGCCGATGCTCTGGTGGTGGTGCCTGGATATCATCTGGGCGAGAACGACCAGCAGTTCCACCTGACTCATGGCTATACCGAGGAGAAGGAGCAGCAGCTCCTGCAGCAGATCGACTGGCTCAACAATGGGTATCGGCTATTCGACATCTCCTGCTGGAGTGAGGCCAACCCGCGCGGCTTCTTCAATCCCTTCATGGAGTGCAACTGCCTGTTCATGTCGGCGGAGATATTCCGCGAGATTGGTCAGGCGGACGAACGCTTTGATATGGCCGGGGGGGGGTCGCTGAACCTATATACCTATCGCAAGGCGGCAATACATCAGCGCACGCAGAGCTTCATGCTGGTTGGCGAGGGCTCCTTCCACCAGCTACACGGCGGCGTGACCACATCCGAGGTGGAAGGTCGCGACGATATAGTCAAGTCGCAGTACCAGCAGCTCTGCCGGTTGCTGGGCTATGACTTCCGCTCACCGACGGTGGAGCCCATCCTGCTCGGCAAGGTGCGCGGGCCAGTGTTGCCATATCTGGCTGCATCGGCGGAGATGGGGCTCAAGCGCTACCGGCGCTTCAAGGGCCAACTCGCAGAGATGTATGTGGACGATTACGAGAAGGGGCGCCTAGCGTCCGCCTCCGACGCAAATGGCTGAGGCCAATTTCACTAGTAACGAGATATTGATAAGGAAGAGTGTATGACCAGCGTGTACATGCCCCCCTCGATTCGCCACTTTGAACCGCTGCACATGGTGTTTAGCACCTGGGTCGATCATCTTCCCTTCGGTTACGACCTAGTTTCGGCTATCCGCCCCAAGATGCTGGTCGAACTGGGCACCCACAAAGGGCTGTCGTATTTCACTTTCTGCCAGGCAATCAAGGAAAACGAGATTGATGGTCTGTGCTACGCGGTAGATACCTTCGAAGGGGATGTTCATACCGATAAGTACGACGAATCCATATACAACAAGAACAATGAGCACAACCGTCAGAACTACCATGGCTTCTCCTATCTGATGCGCATGCTCTTCAATGATGCGCTGCGTCATTTCAGTGAAGACACCATCGAGCTGCTGCACATTGACGGCCTGCATACTTATGAGGCAGTCAGCGAGGACTTTGCCAACTGGTATCCCAAGGTCAAACCGGGCGGCATCATCCTGTTCCACGATGTGCAGGCGCGTGTGCAGGACTTCGGTGTCTGGAAGTTCTGGGACGAGATTCGTGGCCAGTACGAGACCTTCACGTTCAACCATGGCTTTGGTCTGGGCGTATTGCGCAAGCCGGGCGGCGATCGCAGCAACGATTCCGAGCTGCTCAAGCTGCTGTTCTCTCCGCAGTCGGATGAATCCGCGGCTGCGCTGCGGGCGTTCTACGTGCATGCCAGCAAGCATCTGGAGAACAATCGCCGCATCAAGCGCTTCAGCAAGGAAGGCAAGCTGGCGATGCCGTCTGCCAAGGCGCTGGACGCTTGATCAGAGCTGCTGGTGGTTTGTGGCGCAGCAGGCCCGAGGTATGGAACAACTGGCGCAATGAATAAGGCAGCGTACACGACTGGCTTGCGATTGCCTGGCCAGTTCATTCCAGAGCTGGAGTCGCTGCGTGGCTGGGCGATATTGCTGGTCGTTGCCTTCCATTACTTTGGCATCATGACGAGCAGGACCGGGCCGCTGAAGGAGGATGAGCCGGCCTGGTTGCAGGTTGTTGCGTCAGGCCACACCGGTGTCGGTTTGTTCTTCGTCCTCAGCGGTTTTCTGCTCAGTCAGCCGTTTATCGAGTATCTGCGGGGCGGCTCACCCGTCGACATCAAGCGTTTCTACCTTGCAAGGGTGTTGCGGGTTATTCCGCTGTATTACCTGTTTGTTGGCCTTGCTTGGCTGGTGACAGGTAATAGCGCTGCTGCCTTGAAGGCGCTTGCCTTTCTGCATGTTGGCTTCTCGATTGCTCCGTTCAGTATTCCGTGGTGGTCCTTGTGCACGGAAATGCAGTTCTATCTGGTGTTGCCCTGGATCATGTTGCTGCTGCATTCCCGGTATGGCCGCTGGCTAGTCTTTGCGGGCGGCATGATATGGGCCGGCACCTATTTGTATTACTTCCACCATATGGGGTGGCTGCAGAACCCGAAAAACTGGGCGATACAGGCTTCACTCTTTGGGCGAGGTCAGGCCTTCCTGATCGGTGCTCTCTGCGCGGCTTTTTATGTTTCCTCAGGCTTCCAGCTTCTTGTTCGTCGCCAGTGGCTGGTAGGCGGTTTGCTGGTGGTTCTGCTCTTGAGTCTCTATGAGTTGCTCAGTGTGCACTCTCAGTTGGGCTGGGGTGCTGCCAAGAAGAGTTTTCCGATGTACTACAACATTGAGGCTGTGCTCTGGGGGGGCATTCTGCTTTGTTGTGTGGCATGGAAATCACGGGTGAAGGTGATATTCATCAATCCACTGTTTAATCGTCTTGGTGTTTTGTCCTATTCAATTTATCTGGTGCATGTGCCGGTTCAGGCATATGCATTTGTTCTGCTGAAGGAACAGAGAGAGTATTACCCGCAGCTGCATGGCCTGTGGGGAGATGGTTTGATGATTGTTTGCAGCCTCTCGCTTATCTGGTTGCTATCTTCACTGACTTATTACTGTGTTGAGCAGCCAGTATTGAAGCTGAAGTCGCGGATGCCTACCTACCTGGGACGTGGCGAGCGCCAGCAGCCTTTGAGTGTGTAGGGCCCAGCGTTCCTCGATTTCATGATGATATAGCCATTCCTGTCTGATAATGCCTATGTGCAGGATGACCACGGGCGTGATGTTTTACCCTTGCCTGTTTGTCTAGTCTGTCCGCAAGACTGAGATTTGGGTTGCCTCTGCAAGTGGCGTGCATTCGACTATTGGGCTTTTTGGTTACTGTCAGAGCTGGGTTGATGCGTAGCATAATACTTATACCTATCAAGACGGCGTCAAGGTGTTGGGAGCCTGTAGCTTGGTGAAATTAGATGTTTGTGCTGAGTTTCGAATCATGAGCGGTGATTGTTTATGAGAGTTCGCCGTACTCATCTGGATACTGTGCTCATCGTGTTGTTCATGTTGATTGCAGCGTTTTTTGTGCTTTCGACAGTTTATGGTGGCGTTCTCCATCGTACATTCGTGCCTGCGGGAGATACCTGGGATGGGGCGATTGGCTTCTATATCGACTCGAAGTCGGATATTGGTGCTTGGTGGCGTCAACATTATGATCACAGAATCCTCTTGGCAAAATTCTTTTTCTGGATGGATTTGGAGTGGCTGGGAGGGCGCGCAGTAATATATTTACCGCTCCACTTGTCATTGCTGTTCTTGGTTGCCTGCACGTACTTCTGTTTTTACAGAAAAGTCATAGGCCGGGCCGGGCAAGAAGGGAGAAATTTGCTGATTGCGGGAATGCTATGCCTTGTTTTTGCTTTTTCATGGATGCAAAGAGAAAACATAATTTGGGAGTTCCAGAGTGAATTTATTCTGGTCTATTTGCTTCCGCTTCTGGCTTTTTTCTTGTACGCCAAAAGTGTCAGTGAAGAAAAGGCGTATCTGTTCTTTGCTTCCTTGGTGCTGGCCTGGCTGAGTGCATATGCCATGGCAAATGGCATTTTGGCTTTGCCCTTGCTGGCGGTTGCTGGGTTTCTCTTCAGGGACTCTGCTAAGCGAATTGCATTGATCATCGTGTTGTCAGTGCTGTCGATAGCCGTGTTCTTTATTGGTTATGAAAAAACGCACGGCAGCAGTGCTGGGCACGTGATGCTGGAAGAGTACCCGCTTAAGATTGTGTATTTTGCGCTTGTCTATCTGGGTAATCCCATATTTATAGCCACGCGCTCAGCAGTGCTGGCATCCGCCGCTGCAGTAATTGCGTTGGGTTATTTGGCATGTGCAGGAACAGCTGTGCTGCGATCAAGGCAGAATCCATTTGTAGTTGCTTTGCTTGTGTATGCTTTATATATCTGCATGACTGCCGGTCTCACGGCGTTTGGGCGCTCACAGGTTCCACTGGAATTGGCCGCCTCTAGTAGGTATACAACACCAGGGCTAACGTTCTGGATGGTGATGGTGCTGCTGCTTTTGTCGCGCGCCTCATTCTCTGTCAAGTACTACTCTGGATTGCTGAGGTGTGTATTTATAGCGTGCTCTTTTTTGCTCATGGGCACTCAGTTGAGCTCGCTGTATTATGCGAGGTCTGTGTTGTGGCTGCCATTTCATAAAGAGGTGGCAGCGCTTGCTCTGCAGCTTGAAATTGACGATAAAAAAGCCAAAAAGTACTTGCACCCGCTGTCTGAAGATAGGGACGCCGCATTTGACCGGGCGCGTCAGGCACGCTTGAGTATTTTTTCAGACGAGAAAATGTATCTGGCTAGATTGATTGGCTCTGAAGTCCCAGAAGAATGGGTACGTTGCGATGCAAATGTCCTGAAGTCGGATATTGCCGATAGGGCGAAGAAGGCATATCGCGTGAAAGGAGTGGTCCAGGCGGATGGCGAGTATCAGTACGTATTGTTTTCTAATGAACAGGGTGTTGTTACAGGCTTGGCATTTCTTGGAGTTCCTATCTATCGTGATTCGAAAAAAACCACTCCTGAGCTCGATTGGTTTTTAAATGTGCGTAACCCCAATAGCTTTGCTGGGTATCTCCTTGGTGGTAGTGTGCAGCGCTCCTATTGTAAATGACGGAGTTTGCTCTCCGGACTTGAGTTGACTGCAGGTTCGCTGCTGGCGGCATCATTGGCTATGGTCTTAGTGCAGTTTTCTCAGGTTTCAGTGGCGCTGATAGGCATCTGGCACTTCACGCCAAGTAGTCGTACAAGTGGAGTCGGCTTCACCTTCCGGAAAGAGTAATGCAGCGCAGCTGAGTTGTGGTAAATGCCTGATGGGCATTAAGTGGGAAGAGATGGCCATGGTAGGAGTTTGCGGTAGTAGTGAGGGTCACACGGCGGTTGAGTGTGGTATATGTTTATTGATGGGGCTTACTGTATTTCCGAGATGCGCGTGAGCGTCGCAAGGCAGCTGCTCCCTAAGTTTTGCTTGTTTTGAGCTCCAGTAATAAGGCTGAGGTTTCAGATGTTAATTGGTGGTTGTTTATGAGGGTTCGTCGCGCTCATCTGGATACTGTGCTCATCGTGTTTTTCATGTTGGTTGCAGCATTTTTTGTGCTTTCGACAGTTTATGGTGGCGTTCTCAATCGCACATTCGTGCCTGTGGGAGACAGTTGGAAGGGGGCGGTTGGCTTCTATATCGATTCGAAGTCGGATATTGGAGCCTGGTGGCGGCAATATAACGACCACAGGATTCTTCTAGCAAAAAGTATTTTCTGGATGGATATGGAGTGGATGGGCTCACGCGCATTGGTTTATTTGCCGCTCCATCTTTCTTTGCTGTTCGCTCTTGCCTGCACATATTTTTGCTATTACCGGGCGGTGGCGAGTCCGGTGGTGCAAGGAAAAAGGAATTTACTGGTTGCAGGGGCGCTATGTCTTGTTCTTGCGTTTTCCTGGATGCAGCGGGAGAACATAGTTTGGGAGTTCCAGAGCGAATTTATCCTGGTGTATCTGCTTCCGCTCGTGGCTTTGTTTCTGTATGCAAAAAGCGTAGCTGAGGCAAGAGGAGCGCTGTTTGTCCTGTCCATGGTGCTGGCATGGCTGAGTGCATACGCTATGGCCAACGGCATCTTGGCTTTGCCCTTGCTCGCGGTGGCGGCATTGCTATTCAGGGACTCTAAAGGGCGTATTGCTCTAATCCTTGCGCTGTCAGTCTTGTCGCTTATTGTCTTTTTTATTGGATACGAGAAGACTCCGGGCAGTACTAGCGGATACATGATGTTGGCAGATTACCCGCTCAAGGTGATTACCTATGCATTGATCTACTTGGGCAACCCGATTTACACGGCTACTCACTCGGTGCTGCTCACGTCTGTGCTGACAGTGCTGGCGCTGATTTATCTTGCATGGGCGTGGGTGGATGCTTTTCGTTCGAGGCAGAATCCATATGTCTCGGCTCTGCTGGTGTATGCACTATATGTTTGCCTGGCCGCAGCCCTGACGGCGTTTGGTCGATCATTCATGCCGCTGGATCTTGCTGCCTCCAGCCGCTATACAACGCCAGGGTTAACGTTCTGGATGGTGGTGGCGCTTGTGCTTTTATCGCGCGCGCCCTATTCGTTTAGGTTTCATTCAGGGCTGCTGAGGTGGATGTTTACCGTGTTTTTCCTGCTGCTTTTGAATGCTCAGTTATCTTCTTTTTATTATGTGGATTCGAGATTGCGAACACCATTTTATATAGAGGTGGCAGCGCTTGCTCTGCAGCTTGAGGTTGACGACAAAAAAGCCAAAAAATATTTGCTCCCGCTGTCTAAAGATAAGGATGCCGTCTTTGATCGAGCGCGTCAGGCGCATGTAGGCATTTTTACAGATGAACATATGCGTTTTGCCAAATTGATGGGTGGCAAAACTCCAAGCGACTGGACACTCTGTGCCACTAACATCCAAAGCTCGGATGTTGTTGACAAGGTGAAGCAGGCTTATCGTCTGACGGGTGTTGTGCTAGCAGAGGGCGAGTACCAGCGGATGGTGTTCTCTAATGCGCGAGGTGATGTGATTGGCCTGGCCTTGTTGGGCTCTCCCAATCTCCGTGAGAAAACACCGGCCTGGCCTGAGCTGGACTGGTTCTTGAGTGTGCGGAATCCCAAAGGTTTTGCTGGGTATGCTCTGGGGGGCGAGATTTCCCGAGCATATTGCAAATAATATGTGCCGCCCCTTTGAGCCCGGCCCAGATACGGATTGAGGCTGCAGAGGGGCTGCAGCTCCTATTCCACTTCTAATGAGTCGCGCTGGTATGCAGCCGGTACTTCACGCCAGGTGGTGGCGAAAGTGGGTTCGGCTTCGCCTTCCGGGCGGCCATTGGTGAAGTAGTACAGCGCAACTGACTTGCGGTAGATGCCGGGTGGGCATTCAAGTGGGGAGGGATGGCCGTGATAGGAGTTGGCGGTGGTAGTGAAGATCACACAGCGATTGAGTTTGGGCAGGATGCGCACGGGTGGGCCTTGCATATCTTTGTCCCAGAGCTCGAGATGCCCTCCCCAGCTTTCTTGCCAGTCCGGATTCAAATAAAGCAGGAAGTTTAAGCGCCGGGCCAAGTCGAATTTTCGATGGGTGCTGAAGTCGGCATGGATCTTCAGAAAGCCGCCGCGCGAAACTTGGTGAATGCCTGCGCCTTGCAGCTCAGGGTCGGGTATCAGACGGCGAATACCGCTCATCTTGGCCAGGGCATCGAGGAAGTGACTGGAGCCGAGCTCCCAGATCAGTTCGCGATAGGCCTTGGGCATGGCCAGGATATCCCGTAGGTGGCGCTTTTCCGTCTGCACTTGGTCGAGCTGCGCGGTACTGTCGATCCACTCCTTCTTGTCCTGGTCGAGCGGATATTGCTCAAGCAGCAGCTGGATGGTCTTTTCTGGCAGAAAGTCGTCAATCACGACGTGGGGAAAAGGCGAATTGTTCTGGTATTCGCCCTGTTTGCTCAGCATCAGCTCGCTAATGCGCGGGAAGTCGACCAGGGTGCTGTAGTCGGCGTCAGTTTGGCGAGCGGAGCTGCCAAGCAGCTTTCTGATAAGTGCTTTCACGTCTGTGATCCGTCTGCTGGGAGTGAGCCCATGCTGTGCAGCTGTATAGCTGCGCTGCTCTGCTCGGTATAGTGCGCGGCATTGTGAGGCGGTGGCTGCTTGGGCGGCAATGCTCTCGGTCAAAACTTTTGCGGTGATGGTTTAAATCTGCTGGTCAGTTGAGGTCGTGGTGACATGTATGTACGGCTGTAGAAGGGTGTTTGCTGCTATTGCCTGCCTGTTCCTGGTGGGGCTGGCAGGGTGCAATGACAAGCCGGCAGTAGAAGGCGCGGTCCGCCCCAATATCCTGCTAATTCTGACCGACGATCTCGGAAACAATGACATTGCCAGTTGGGGTGATGGCCTGGCTCCGACGCCGACACTCGATAGCCTGAGTCAGGCGTCGGTGCGTTTCAGGCGGCACTACACCGACAGCACCTGCTCACCCAGTCGAGCTTCGTTGCTGACCGGGCAGCATGCGCTCAATCTTGGCTTCCAGCCGACCGGCCTGGGGCTTTCCAGTGACCTGCCAAACTTGCCGCGTAGCCTGAGGGACCTCGGCTATCGCACCGCTCATATCGGCAAATGGCATGTCGGTGAGGCCCTGGAGTATCCGCAGATCCAGCCAGGGAAACTGGGGTTCGACTATTGGCTTGGCTTTCTCAACCACTTCGTCCTGCGCGGGCCGGGCCCGGGTGGGGAGGTTGTGCGGCGCCGGCCGACGCACATCGATCCCTGGCTGCAGGAAAGCGGCCAGCCTCCTGTGCAGCACAAGGGCTATCTGGATGATGTGCTGACCGACAAGGCTATAGAGTTGATCGGCCAGAAAAGGGGGCAGCCTTGGTTCATCAATCTGTGGTTGTACTCGCCCCATACGCCTTACCAGCCTTCGCCGGAGTTCAAGGCACAGTTCCCGGACACTCCGGAGGGGCGCTATCTGGCGGTGCTTAAACAGCTGGATCACAACGTGCAGCGCCTGCTGAGTGAGTTGAAGGCGCGCGGGCTGGATGACAATACGCTGGTGGTTTTCGCCAGTGATAACGGCGGGACGAATCAGGCCAGGGATAATAATTTCCCCTTGGAGGGCCAGAAGAACACCTATCTGGAAGGTGGGGTCCGCTCTCCTCTCTTTATCCATTGGCCGGGGCATTTCGAGAATGCGGACATCGACAGCGTCACTCATATCACGGATCTATATCCCACTCTGCTGGCCCTGGCCGGGGGGCAGGTACCATCCGGCTTGATGGGGCGTGATCTGGGGCCGGTGCTGCGTGGGGGCAGGCCGCCAGAGCGCGGGCAACTGTTCTGGGCGGCTGATTCAGGTCCTGCGGGGATGATCTATGCCGGGGCGCATTTTGCTGAGCAGCGCTTCTTTTACCGTGATCTGCGGGGGCGCACGTCCACCCGGGCGATTTCGGGAGCTATTGGTGCTGCGCCTGGCAAGGCTATAGTGCCGCTGGCCATCGAGACAGATCAGCAGAGTACCGAGATTGCAGCCTGGGAGCGGGAGGTGCGGCGTATCAACGTGGCATGGCATCCTGCCCAGGGCAGCAAGCCCGCGTATTTGTCTGGATTGGATTTGCAACGCGCTCCAGTGTTCGGTGGCTTCAGCCTGGGACTGGCACTGAGTGCACCGTCTGTCGGTAAGGGGCGTCAGGTACTGGTCGAGCAGGCTGGTGTCTGGGGACTCAGTCTAGAGAGCGATGGAAGGCTGAGGTTGCATCATGGTGATCATGAGTTGTACTCCGAGCCGGTTGTACTGGGCGCATCCTGCAATAGCCTGGTGGCCAGTTTCGATATTCAGGCGGCGCCCTCCTATCCAATGCCGCGTGCGGCCAGTTCGCGGGCAGTGCTGTATCTCAACGGGCATGCCGTGCTGGACAGCTCCGCGCTACTAGTGCGCCCGCTTGCCGAGCAGCCACTGACCAACCCGACCTTTATTGGCAATGATGTGGCGTCTACTAGCCCTTTCCTGGGGCAGATAGGAAAACCGCTGCTGGTCGGCAAGCTGCTACTGCCCCAGCAGGAGGGCTATGCACTGACAGATCTGCAGGCCGAGCTCTGCGCACCGTGAGCCTAGGTGCTTAGCGCCTGAACAGGTGCCGCAGGCTGGTCATGTAGTTGCTCCGGGTGGGCGGCTGTGCCTGGAAGGGAGCGCTGGTGCGGAGTGCATGGAAGAGTTGGGCGATATGCTCGGGGGTGTTGGTGTATTGCCGGGAAATCTTTCGGCCAACCAGCGCCCGTAGCTGTTGAACAGTTTGGGCGGGGGTGTTGAGCAGGTCCGCTTCATCATCAATGCTCTGGCTGTCAGAAGACCTGCCTGCTTCCTGCAGCGAGTCGTTCAGACGGCTTTCCATCCAGGCGATATCGGCTGCATGGTGCACATGTATGGCTTGGGTCAGCCTGGGGGATAAGTAGAACTTGTCGCTCCAGACTGTGGCGAGTGAGTTGTTGAGTCTTTCCACTTCGTCGAGTTGCAGGGTGGCAGCCAGGTCCGGAGCGAATTTCCGGTAGACGTAGAGCAGGCCAACGAACTGGCGAGACATGGACTCGTTTTTGTTTGTGATGCGGCTGTCCGGTAACTCTATTGCGGTTCTGCGGCAGAAGTCGGACACGGCGCAGCTCTTGTAAAGAGTGGCTCCGTCGAATTTCCAGAGCTCAACATTATCCCGGCCGAAAATGTCGTCGAATCTCTGGAAGGTCTCGACATAGGATCGATAGAGACGCAGGGGGGCGAAAGACGGGTTGCGGTTTTTTAGGCGCTGCTGGAATGCGCTGGCGATATAGGAGGCTGGCGGTCTGACGTACCCGACGACTTTTATCTGCTGGAAGTGCGGGCTCAGGAAGTTCTGCAGGCGCTGTAGCGCGGCAGGGTGCATGACGCTGATCTTCTCGCCGGAAATGAGCAGGTTGCGCTCACCATTGGCGGCAATGGCTTGCAGTAGGAGCTCCGTGTACCTGTCGACCTGCACCTGCTCGGGCTTTACATCAAAGAAGCCCCTTTCACCATCAAGGGTAAAGGCATCATATATAGCGTGGCTATGGTTGGGGGCACGGCCCAGGTCGGCATAAACGAAGTGCTGATCTTGGAAGTGCTGCAGTGACGCCTGAATGGAGGTGCTGCCGGTTTTGTGCATGCCGATGTGCAGAACGCAAGTGGACATTCGATGGCTCTCAAGGCGGTGCATTATTTGGTGTGGCGAAGTGCTCACGCTATGCAGCTGGGCGTCATGAGTAGCCGCAATATCCCAACTCGCCACGCAGCTGCTCCAGATATTGCTCGGGTAGTGCCTTGATCGGGGTCTTCGGAACGATCTCGGTCTGGCGATATTCGGCGAGCATCTTTGGGCTGTTAGGTCCCTTGATCAACATGTCAGGTTCAAATTCGAGGCCGAGGAAGGTGCATAGAGCTCGCGTGGTGCGCTCTGGTTCGGCCACCAGATCCTCGTATTTCAAGGTGTGCCAGTTGCCCTCATGTTCTCGCAGGTAACGGTACACCCGGGCGGAAAACAACCAGCGTGAGCAGGCTTGTTCGATATCGACGCCAGTACGATTTACCTTGGAAATGGCACAGCTGCGGCCGTCGCGCAGAATGAAGACCACCTTCTTGCCCTGGAAGGTACGCTGGAAGAACTCGTCCAGCAGATCGATCTTGGCATGGCTTTCGATGGCATTGTGCTTTTGCAGTGCGCGTAGCTGTTCGGTGGTGATCTTGTTGCCCCATACCATGTTGGGAAAGTGGCGTGCGCTATCTTCGCAAGCAGAGAGAAAGGTGCGGGTACGCTCGTAGTAATTGGTGGCGGCCTCGGCAGATAGCTTGCGCCCCATAAGATAGGCCGCGGCATGCTGCTCGAAGGCGATTTCCAGGCGACTATGGGCATCTAGAATGCCGGCAAGCAAGCTAGTGCCACCGCGCCCGGCGCCGATGAGCAGGAGTTCAAAGCAGCCATTATTCATGTTCTTCTCTAAGGCATTCCCAGTGCCAAGGCACTGGCCCGGTCAGGTCGGGTAGTATGCTTCATGCGTGAGGCAGGTATGTCTTGGGGTTCATAATCGGTTGGGCGTAGTTTACCGTGGGGATGGGCATGAGGAAGCAAAGATTGATTTGGCTCGGCTTTCTGAAGCTCGTCATGACTCATAATGAGCCCGCCAAGGATGAGGATGCGCAGTTAGTCGGTAATCCCAAGACAAAACAGTAAAGGCCGTGGCTATGTGCCGCTTCGCTGTATGGATAGTTCAGGGCCGACGGCCAATATAGTGCTACGTGACCCTCCCCTCCCAGAATCAAGAGTCAAGCATGATGCAGAATTCTCACCCCCCCATCCCGCTGAGCCCTATTACGGAGTCCAGTGCCCTGCTGGGTAATCCCGAGGCTCTGCGTGCACGTTTCGAAGAGGAGGGATATCTATACCTTAAGGGCTTGCTATCCAAGGACATAGTGCAGGCTCTGCAGGCGCAGATATTTGACGTCTGCAAGCGCAGGCGCTGGTTTTCTGAGGGCGCCACCTCCTTCGAGGCAGCCGGGCCCCGTATCGCGCCAACCGTGGAGGGTGAGGCTGAATACCTCGAGGTCTATGACGAGGTGCAGCGCCTCGAGGCTTTTCATGCCTTGCCCCATCAGCCTGCGCTCATCTCGGTAATGGGCATATTGCTGGATGAAACAGCATTCCCTCACCCGCTCTCCATTTGCCGTCTGATGTTTCCGGACAATACGGAGACCACCACTCCGCCACATCAGGACTTTCCCAACAATCAGGGTACGACCGAGCTCTATGCCTGCTGGGTACCGTTGAGCGATTGCCCCGTCACTCTAGGGGGGCTGGCCTTTATGCCAGGCTCGCACAAGCATGGCTTGCTGCCGCTTAAGTTCTCCCTGGGGGCGGGTGGTCGTCAGGCTGTGCTTCCAGAGAGTTTGCAGGGTAAGCCTTGGGTTGCGGGCGACTATCAGCAAGGTGATGTGCTGATCTTTCATAGCCTGATGTTGCATCGTGCCTTGGATAATCAGACGGATCGGATGAGAGTCTCTGTCGATTATCGCTACCAGTCGGTTCGCGATCCGCTGACGGCTGGCTGTTTGCAACCGCACTTTCGGCGCGAGAGCTGGGAGGAGATTTATCGCGGCTGGAGCTCCAGCGACTTGCAATTCTATTGGGAAAAATTGCCCTTGAGCTTTGTCGAGTGGACCGATCAGTACCACCAGTTGCCAGATGAGCATCTGAAGGAGGCTGTGGCTCAGGGAATCAACTATAAAAAACGCAGATCACTGATAGCCGAGCGGCTGAAAGTGACTGCCCCGTCCAGTTGATATGGGCTGCAATAAAAAACCCGGCTCAAGGCCGGGTTTTTTATGACTGGAGCAGGGCGTCTTAATCGACCGCCTTGACCATATCTTCGATGACTTTCTTGGCGTCGCCGAAGACCATCATGGTCTTGTCCAGGTAGAACAGTTCGTTGTCCAGGCCGGCGTAGCCGCTGGCCATCGAGCGCTTGTTGACGATCACGGTCTTGGCTTTGTAGGCCTCGAGGATCGGCATGCCGGCGATCGGCGACTTCGGGTCGTTCTTCGCGGCCGGGTTGACCACGTCGTTGGCGCCCAGCACCAGCACCACGTCAGCCTGGCCGAACTCGGAGTTGATGTCTTCCATCTCGAACACCTGCTCGTAAGGCACTTCGGCCTCGGCCAGCAGGACGTTCATGTGGCCAGGCATACGACCGGCAACCGGGTGGATCGCGTACTTCACGGTGACGCCGCGATGGGTCAGCTTTTCGGCCAGCTCCATCAGCGCGTGCTGGGCACGGGCCACTGCCAGGCCGTAGCCCGGGACGATGATCACGGTGTCGGCGTTGGTCAGCAGGAAGGCGGCGTCGTCGGACGAGCCGGACTTCACCGGGCGGGCCTCTTTGGCGCCAGCCGGACCAGCTTCTTCAGCCGCACCACCGAAACCACCGAGGATCACGTTGAAGAACGAGCGGTTCATCGCCTTGCACATGATGTACGAGAGGATGGCACCGGACGAACCTACCAGCGAACCGGCGATGATCAGCATCGAGTTGTTCAGCGAGAAGCCGATACCGGCCGCCGCCCAGCCCGAGTAGCTGTTGAGCATCGACACCACGACCGGCATGTCGGCACCGCCGATCGGGATGATGATCAGCACGCCGATGATGAAGGCCAGGGCCAGCATGATGGCGAAGGCTTGCAGGTTGCCGGTGAAGACGAACACCAGGCCCAGGCCGACGATGGTCAGGCCGACCACCAGGTTGAACAGGTGCTGGCCCTTGAACTGCACAGGTGCGCCCTGGAACAGGCGGAACTTGTACTTGCCCGACAGCTTGCCGAAGGCGATCACCGAACCGGAGAAGGTGATGGCGCCGATGGCTGCGCCGAGGAACAGTTCCAGGCGGTTACCGGCAGGGATGGCGTCACCGAGGTTGGCGACGATACCCAGCGATTGCGGCTCGACGACGGCGGCGATGGCGATGAATACCGCGGCCAGACCGATCATGCTGTGCATGAAGGCCACCAGCTCCGGCATCTTGGTCATTTCGACGCGCTTGGCCATGATCGAACCAGCGGTACCGCCCAGCAGCAGGCCGACCAGGACGAAGCCCAGGCCTTTGGCAGCGCCGCCTTCGGCCATCTGTGCACCCAGTTTGAACACCAGGAACACGGTGGTGACCACGGCGATGCCCATACCGATCATGCCGAACAGGTTGCCCCGGCGCGAGGTGGTGGGGTGCGACAGACCCTTGAGTGCCTGGATGAAGCAGATCGAGGCAACGAGGTAGAGAACAGTGATCAGGTTCATGCTCATCAGTGTTTCTCCACCGGCGCTTTAGGCGCCTTCTTCTTGAACATTTCCAGCATGCGACGGGTAACCAGGAAGCCACCGAACACGTTGACTGCGGCCAGAGCCACAGCTGCGGTGCCCATGAACTTGCCCAGCGGGGTCACGGTCAGGGCGGCGGCCAGCATGGCGCCGACGATGACGATCGCGGAAATTGCGTTGGTCACGGCCATCAGCGGGGTGTGCAGGGCCGGAGTCACGTTCCACACCACGTGGTAGCCAACGTAGATGGCCAGCACGAAGATGATCAGGTTGTAGATGCCGTGGGAGATCAGCATGTCTTCCATTGTCTGGCTCCTTATCCGTTCTTGCGCACGACTTCACCGTCGCGGCACATCAGGCACGCGGCGACGATGTCGTCTTCGAGGTTGAGGTGGAACTTGCCTTCGGCGTCGATCACCAGCTTGAGGAAGTCCAGCAGGTTGCGGGCGTACAGGGCCGAAGCGTCTGCCGGCACCATGGCCGCCAGGTTGCTGTGGCCGACGATGGTCACGCCATGCTTGACCACCACCTGCTCGGCTTCGGTCAGCGGGCAGTTGCCGCCTTGCGCTGCAGCCAGGTCGATGACCACGGAGCCCGGCTTCATCTCGGCGACGGTGGCCTCGTGCAGCAGGGTCGGCGCCTTGCGGCCCGGAATCAGTGCGGTGGTGATGACGATGTCGGCCTGCTTGGCTTTCTCGTGCACGGCCTTGGCCTGACGCTCCATCCACGAGGCCGGCATCGGACGGGCATAGCCGCCAACGCCCTGGGCGCACTCGCGTTCTTCATCGGTCTCGAACGGTACGTCGACGAACTTGGCGCCGAGCGACTCGATCTGTTCCTTCACCGCCGGACGCACGTCCGAGGCCTCGATCACCGCGCCCAGGCGCTTGGCCGTGGCGATGGCCTGCAGGCCGGCAACGCCAGCGCCGAGGATGAGGATGCGCGCGGCCTTAACGGTACCGGCAGCGGTCATCAGCATTGGCATGAAGCGCGGGTAGTGGTGCGCAGCCAGCAGCACGGCCTTGTAGCCGGCGATGTTGGCTTGCGAACTCAGCACGTCCAGGCTCTGCGCGCGGGAGGTGCGCGGCGCGGCCTCCAGGGCGAAGGCCGTGACGCCGCGGGCGTTCATGCGCGCGATGGTCTCGTTGCTGAACGGGTTGAGCATGCCAACCAGCACGGCGCCGGTTTTCATGTGGGCCAGTTCGGCGTCGGTCGGGGCGACCACTTTCAGCACCAGGTCGGCACCGAAGGCGGCGGCATCGTTACCGATGGCGGCGCCGACGGCGACATAGGCGCTGTCCGGAATGCTGGCGCTAACGCCGGCACCGGTCTGCACGGTCACCTGATGGCCTTGGCCGATCAGCTTCTTGATGGTTTCGGGAGTAGCGGCAACCCGCGTCTCACCGGCATGGGTCTCGAGAGGAACACCGATGTGCACTTCAATTCTCCTGCGTGATCTTTTTAATGAACCGGCGCACTACGTATGGCGCGCCAGCGAGGGCGGATCAGCACAAACCCGCACGGAAAATGGCGGGGCGCGGCATTTTGCAGGCGAACGGCGAGGTCATCAAGAAGTTCTGGAGTTCGACTGGTTAATAACTACAAGTCACAAATGGACTGCGAGTTTTCTGTTTTTGCCGCAAAGCACCGTCATTGCTGACCTTGGCCCTTGAAAAGCAGGCTCGAAGCCGCGCCAGCCATAGCTTTGCTGAATGACCATTCGTCGATTGGACTGGGGTTGCCCGGGGCTTGCAGGTCGCCATCGCGCTGCTTTTTAGCCATGCCGAAGGCGATGAAGGGGTATAAATCGGGGTTATGTAGTAGCGGGTTGAGCGTACTACTGAAAACGCGGAAGGCTCTGCGGCGGGCTGTTGCTGATAGCGGAGGGTGGTTCTGGCCGCGTGGTGGCGGCCAGAACCTGGTAGCTCGGTCAGGCCAGGGCCTTTTTCTCGCGGATACAGGTCGGCCCGGCGCGTTCTTCGACGGCAATCCGCACGTCATCGCGCAGGCCGAGGAGGAAGGCCAGCTCGGCGATCACGAACAGCGGGCCGATTACCAATCCCATCAGGTCATCGACGAAGGCCGGCTTGCGCCCCTCGTAGTAGTGGCCGATAAACTGGATGATCCAGCCGACCACGAACAGGCCGAGGCCACCACTGAGCCAGACTAGGGTGCTGTCGACCGCCAGCGTGGCACCGGCCCACAGGCTCAGCGCCAGCAAGGCACTCATCAGCAGGCCGAAGCGCAGGTCCAGACGCAGGTAGTAGATGCCGGCGGCCAGCGCGGTGAGCAGGGCTGGCGACAGCCACAGGCCGGCCAGCTCGAAACCCGGACGGGAGAGCAGCACGGCCACGGCCACCACGATCAGCGGAATGCCGATGAAGTGGCTGAAGATATTGCGCCGGTCGCGGTGGTATTGCGCGTACTGGCTGAGTTGATCGACGAGGGTTTTCACGGGCCTACTCCTCATGGCTCTGGTGATGTGGTCGATAATGGCTGCAGTTCCCCGCCACGCTCTGTCAGCTAGGCGACAAACCCCGGAGATCCGATGACCGACCCCGAGACCCTGCGTGCGCTGCTGCTGACCGGCCACTGGTTCAGCAACCTGCCGCCGGCGCTGCAGGGCGCCCTGCTGGCCGCCGCCTGCCAGCGCCAGCTGGAGCCTGGTCAGCGCCTGTTCTGCCGGGGGGATCCGCCCTGCGGCCTGTATGCGGTGCTGGAGGGGGCGATTCGCGTCGGTGCAGTGAGCCGCGATGGCAAGGAGGCGCTGCTGACCCTGGTCGAGGCGCCTTACTGGTTCGGCGAGATTTCCCTGTTCGACGGCCAGCCGCGTACCCATGACGCCTACGCCGAGGGGCCGACCCGTCTGTTGCAGATTCCCCAGGCGAGCCTGCTGGCCCTGCTCGAACGCGAGCCGCGCTACTGGCGCGATTTTTCCCTGCTGATGAGCCAGAAGCTGCGCCTGGCGTTTATCGCCCTGGAAGAGATGAGCCTGCTGCCGGCCGCGCCGCGCCTGGCTCGGCGCCTGCTGCTGATGGCCGAAGGTTATGGTGAGACCGGCGAGCGGCGCAGCCTGCACCTGGCCCAGGAACAGCTGGCACTGATGCTGGCGCTGTCGCGGCAGACCACCAACCAGATCCTTAAGGAGCTGCAGGCGCGTGGTGCGCTGCGCCTGACCTACGGCGAGATCGAGATCCTCGACCTGCAGATCCTGCGTCAGGCGGCCGGTGTGTAGGTTGGGTTGAGGAGCGCAGCGACGAAGCCCGACAAGTGAAGGCATGGGTCGCTTCGTCGCTTGTCCGTCCGCCGTTGGGCTTCGCTGCGCTCAACCGCAACCTACGGTGTAGGAAGTTATTCAGCGGTTCCAGACGTTATCTCTGAGGTTGCTCAAGCCGGCTGCAGCAGGCGTGCCGGTAGGTGTTCGAGCAGGCTTGGCGGCAGGCGCAGCAGGCGCGCGCCGCGGCTTTCCAGCAGGCTCTGTGGCGCCTGGTTGGCTGGTAGCGCCAGCAGTTCGGCGCACAGGTTGAGCACCAGCGCCTCGCGGGAGAACACTCCGCTGCCGAGGGCGTAGTAGGCGGCGATCAGTTCGCGCAGGCCGAACGGCAGGCGCCAGCGGATGCGCAGGGCCGAGCCGAAGCCGGCGGCGCGTTGGCGCATGCAGCTGTCGATCTGTTCGTTGCTCAGCTCGCCGCCGGCGTTCTGCCAGTCCTGCAGGCTGCGCAGCAGGGCCAGCTCACCGATGTTGTGCAGCAGGCCGGCGGTGTAGCACAGCTCGTTGTCCAGGCGCAGCTGGGCGGCCAGCCAGTGGGCCAGTTCGGCGCTGCGCTGGGCCTGCTCGCCGGTATGGCTGGCCAGCTCGGCCAGGCGCGGGTCCTGCAGCAGCGCATTGCGCTGGATGGCCAGGCCCAATACCAGGTTCAGGCTGCGCGCCACGCCCAGGCGCTGCAGGGCCTGGGACAGGGTCTGGCAGGCGCCGCTGCGCTGTTCGCCGGCGCTGTTGGCCACGGCGATCAGGCGGGCGGTGATTTGCGGGTCGCGGGCAAATTCGCTGGCCAGCTCGCCCAGGTCGGTTTCGCTGGCCTGCAGGCTGCGCGCCACAGCGCTGCGCACATCGGCCAGCAGCGGCGCGCCCTGGCCTTCCTCGCGCACGCTGTCGAGGTAGTGCTCCAGGCTGTCCACCAGCAGGGGTGCCTGGACCGTCGGTGCCGTCGCGCCGTTGCCCAGCAGGCCCTGCAGACGCTGGCGCAGGTGCTCGGCATTGAACGGCTTGGCCAGGTAGGCGGTGGGTGTAAGCGGCAGCACCGCGCGCACGCTGCTGGCGTCGACGCGGTTGCTGATCAGGATATAGGGCAGGGCCGGGGTGCGCGGGTGGCGCCGCAGCTGGCGCAGCAGCTCGATGCCGTCGAGCCCGCCCAGCTCACCATCGGCGATCACCAGGTCGGGCAACTGGCGCCGGCAGCGGGCCAGGGCGGCGGCGCCATCGTCGACCTTGAGCACCTGCGCATCGGCGCGAGCATCGAGCACCAGTTGGGCGAGGAGGTCGGCAATCCAGGGGTTGGCCTCGGCTATGAGGACTTGGGGTGCAGCAGCCGGGGCGGACATGGAAACCTCTGGAGGGGTAGTGGCGAAATAGTGGCGCCAGTTGAACGGCGGCACAGTCTACGGATTGCCGCGTAACTGGCCAGGCCTGGCCGACGAAGGGTTGATCATTTCGTCAGGTTAGCCTGCCAGCCCCTGGGTTGGCGATAGAGAAGGCTCTATTTAGCCACTTCCAGCTGTTCATGATTGCGCGCCAGCGACTCGCTCAGCAGCGCCTTGCTGGCGTCCAGCACCTCCTCCTGGCGCTGTGGCGTGGCCAGCATGCGCGCCACCACCAGGGCGCCCACGCATTGTGCAAGCACTGCCCAGGCCAGTTCGGGGCTGCCCAGTACCCCAGCCCAGGCCTGCTGCAGGCGCACCAGCCAGTGCTCGGCCAGCTCGCGCACGGCGATGTCGGCGCGGGCGATCTCGGCGCCCAGGGTCGGCAGGGCGCAGCCGCTGTCCGGCTGCTGCACGTGGGCCATGGTCAGGTAGATATCCAGGCAGCGCTGCAGCTTGGCGCGGCTGTTGTCCTCGTTGTTGCCGAGCAGTTGCAGGCTATGGTTCAGCTCGCGCTCGACGATGGCGGCGAACAACGCATCCTTCGACGGGAAGTGACTGTAGAAGGCGCCGCCGGTCAGGCCGATGGCTTTCATCAGACCGTCCACCCCGGTGCTGGCGAAGCCGCCATGCTTGGCAATGGCGCCGCTGCTCTGCAGCAGGCGTTCGCGGGTTTCGGCCTTGTGGTTGCTCGAGTAGCGCATGGGATCTCCGCAATGGCAGCGCTTGACGGTGTGGGGAGCTTAGCATAACGTTCGTTTAGCTAACGACCGTTTAGTAAAAGAGGCAAACAGCATGAGCACGCAAAACAACGACAAGAAAGTAGCGCTGGTGATCGGCGCCGGCGATGCCACCGGTGGCGCCATCGCCAGGCGTTTCGCCCGCGAAGGCTATATCGCCTGCGTCACCCGGCGCAGCGCCGACAAGCTGCAGCCGCTGGTCGACGCGATCCGCGCCGAAGGCGGCGAGGCCCACGGCTTCGCTTCCGATGCGCGCAAGGAAGAGGACGTGGCGGCGCTGGTTGAGCAGATCGAGAGCACGATCGGCCCGATCGAGGTCTTCGTCTTCAATATCGGCGCCAACGTGCCGTGCAGCATCCTTGAAGAGACCGCGCGCAAGTACTTCAAGATCTGGGAAATGGCCTGCTTCTCCGCCTTTCTCACCGGCCAGGCAGTGGCGCGGCGCATGGTTACCCGTGGGCGCGGCACCATCCTGTTCACCGGCGCCACCGCCGGCCTGCGCGGGGCCTCGCACTTCGCCGCCTTCGCCGGAGCCAAGCACGGCGTGCGCGCCCTGGCGCAGAGCATGGCGCGCGAGCTGGGGCCGCGAAATATCCATGTCGGCCATGTGGTGGTGGATGGCGCCATCGACACCGCTTTTATCCGCGACACCTTCCCGGATATCTATGCGCGCAAGGAGCAGGACGGCATCCTCAATCCTGAGCACATCGCCGACAGCTACTGGTTCCTGCATGCCCAGCCGCGTGATGCCTGGACGTTCGAGCTCGACCTCCGCCCCTGGCAAGAAAAATGGTGACGTGTATCGACCCGCTGCGCGGCGCCCAGGCGTTGTTGGCGAAGCGGTGCGAAATGCTCATTGGCAGCAGCCAACTGCGCTTTCTCCCCGCTTCGCCGCCTAGCCTGAACGCCGCTCGCTGGGTCGCGATATCTCGTTAAAACAAGCACAAGAGAGAATTCATCCATGAGCAAATCCGTCGAGTTCTACTTCGACTTCGGCAGCCCTGCCACCTACCTGGCCTGGACCCAGCTGCCGGCGCTGTGCGCCGAGCTGGGCGCGGAGCTGATCTACAAGCCGATGCTGCTTGGTGGTGTGTTCCAGGCCACCGGCAATGCGTCGCCGGTCACCATCCCCAGCAAGGGCCGTTTCATGATCCAGGACCTGCAGCGCTTTGCCCGCCGCTACCAGGTGCCGATGCAGTTCAATCCGCATTTCCCGATCAACACCCTGGGCCTGATGCGCGGTGCGGTGGCGGTGCAGTTGCGCATGCCAGAGCGTTTCGATGCCTTCGTTACCACCATCTTCCGCGCCCTGTGGGTGGACGGGCAGAACCTTGGCGATCTGGCGGTGCTGAGCAAGGTGCTGGCCGAAGCTGGCTTCGAGCCGCAGGCACTGCTGGCGCTGACGACCGAGGCGGAAGTGAAGGAGGCGCTCAAGACCACTACCGAGGAAGCGGTGAAGCGCGGGGTGTTCGGCGCGCCGAGCATGTTCGTCGGCAACGAGCTGTTCTTCGGTCAGGATCGCCTGGACTTCGTGCGCGAGGCGCTCGAGGCTCAGTAGGCAGGCAAGCTCGCCCGAGTTCAGATGGCTCCCACGCAGAGGGTGGACGCGGGAGCGTCGAGGGCGGCATTCCCACGCGGAGCGTGGGAACGATCAAGAACCCGCCCGAGTCGCTTGGGCGGGTCTTCCCTTAGAACCTGTTTACGATCTTTGCGGGCGCTTCGCTGGTGCCCCTGGCCTCGGAGGCTGGGTTATTACCGTAGCCCGGACTTCAGTCCGGGCTACTGACAGTCCCAGCCTGCGGCTCAGCGGTTGCCGGCCACGGGGCGTTCAGACGGAAAGATCGTAAACAGGTTCTTAGTGCGGGTGGTTGAACTGCGAAGCCAGTTCGCGCAGCGCCACTTCCGCCTGCAGGACCTTGTTCAGCGCATCGTCGGCCTTGTCGCGGCTGATGCCCAGGCGCTCGAACAGGCTGTCCGGAATCTCGCTCTGCGGGCCGCTGCCGATGCCACGGTTGCGCAGCAGGCTGACGGCCAGGCACACCAGGTTCGGGTAGGCGCTGTACGGGCCGTCGTAGTCCGGGTCGTGCTGAAAGCGCAGGGCGCTGGCCAGTTCTTCCGGCATGTCCCAGAAGCGCATCAGCCAGGCGCCAATCTGCTCGCGGCTGATGCCCAGCAGGTGCTGCTCGATATAGCTGGCCGGCAGGTGCGGGTTGACCTCCAGATGGCGGCAGATCAGCGAGAAGTGCGGCGGGAACACGTGGGCCAGCACCAGATAGCCGAAGTTGTGCAGCAGCCCGGCGAGGTAGGTCAGGCCGGCTTCCGGGCGCTGTGCGCGCGGCATGGCGCGGGTCAGGCCTTCGATCACGGCGGCACTGTAGATCGCCTGCTGCCAGTAGGGCGTGGTCTGTTGCGGATGGTCCTTGGGCAGGCTCAGGGTCTTGCCCAGGGCCAGGCCGAGGGCCAGGTTGATCACCAGGTCGAAGCCCAGCACGCGGACGATGGCGTCTTCCACCGAGCGGATCTTGCCCGGCGCGGCGTAGTAGGGCGAGGCGGCCCAGCTGACCACCTGGGCGGCCAGCGCCGGGTCGGTCTCGACCACGCCGGTGATGTCGTCCACGGTGGCGTCCGGGTCGACGCGCAGCTTGATGATCTTCTGCGCGGTTTCTGGCAGCGGCGGAATCTCGATGGTCTCTTCCAGGCGTTGCTGGATCCGGCGTGCGGTGAAGGCCTGCACGGCCTGGGTGATTTCGGCGCGGTCGTCGTCCGGGCGGTCCAGGTTGGGCTTGATCGCCACCACCGGCTCGCCGAAGCGCGCGGCGCTGGCCTTGCTCAGCAGGATGCTCTTGAACGACTCGCTGCTGACTTCCAGCAGCACGCCCGGGGTGCCGGACTCCACCAGCAGGCTGGGCTCCTGCAGCATGCGTTCGTCATACAGGCAAGGCGAGCTGGTCAGCGGCGGCAGGCCCGGCAGCACGCTCAGGTTGTGCTTACCGAGCATGCGCTCGAGGCGCTCCGGCTTGACCGCGGCGAGCTTGCGCCCGGTCAGCTCGGCCAGGCGGTTGAGGTCGAGCAGCAGGCTCTGCGGAAACAGCACCAGCAGGGCGCCGACGGCATCGTCGAGCAGGGCGACCTGGACCCGCCGGTTGGCGGGGAGTGCGGGATGATCATGGCGGATGTGACAGGCTACCCCCAGTTTCTCCAGCAGTTGCAGGATCACTGCCGGCGGGCGCGGTGCGGAATCGGGGGCGAGGGCTACTTCAGTCATGAACGACATCCAGCTATGGAACGACTGCAGGGAGTATAACCAGCGCTCTGCGAACGCGGCGCGACCACCGGACAGGTGACCAGTGGTGCGCTGTGTGTTGGCTCACACTTGGCCATATTGCTGACCGTGGCGCAACCAGCGCTCCAGTAGCGGGCTGACATGCTGCGGCCAGCGTTCCAGCAGGGCCTGGGCGGCATCGCGCACGGCCGGCAGCAGGTCGGCGTCGCGCATCAGGTCGGCCACCTTGAACTGCAGCAGGCCGGTCTGACGGGTGCCGAGCATTTCGCCGGGACCGCGCAGTTCCAGATCCTTTTCGGCGATGACGAAGCCGTCGCAGGTCTCGCGCATGATCGCCAAGCGCTCGCGGCCCATCTGCGACAGCGGCGCGTGGTAGAGCAGCACGCAGTGGCTGGCGGCGCTGCCACGGCCGACCCGCCCGCGCAGCTGGTGCAGCTGAGCCAGGCCCAGGCGCTCGGGGTTCTCGATAATCATCAGGCTGGCATTGGGCACGTCGACGCCGACTTCGATCACCGTGGTGGCGACCAGCAGCTGCAGTTCGCCGCGCTTGAACTGGTCCATCACCGCGGCCTTCTCGGCCGGCTTCATGCGCCCGTGGATCAGGCCCACGCGCAGCTCGCCGAGGGCGCTGGAAAGCTCCGCGAAGCTGGTTTCGGCGGCCTGGCAGGTGAGCTCCTCGGATTCCTCGATCAGCGTGCACACCCAGTAGGCCTGGCGCCCTTCGCGGCAGGCGATGCGCACCCGCTCGACCACTTCGATGCGGCGGCTGTCGGCGATCACCAAGGTGTTCACCGGGGTACGCCCGGGCGGCAATTCGTCGAGGATCGAGGTGTCGAGGTCGGCGTAGGCGCTCATCGCCAGGGTTCGCGGGATGGGCGTGGCGGTCATGATCAGCTGGTGCGGGCAGAGACGGCCGTCGATGCCTTTCTGGCGCAGCGCCAGGCGCTGCTGCACGCCGAAGCGGTGCTGCTCGTCGATGATCGCCAGGGCCAGACGCTGGAACTGCACTTCGTCCTGGAACAGCGCATGGGTGCCGACCACCATTGGCGTGCCCGTGGCGATCTGTTCCAGGGCGGCGGCGCGCGCCTTGCCCTTGAGCTTGCCGGCCAGCCAGGCGACTTCGATGCCCAGCGGTGCCAGCCAGCGGCTGAAGTTGATGAAGTGCTGCTCGGCGAGGATCTCGGTGGGCGCCATCAACGCCACCTGGTAGCCGGCTTCCAGCGCTTGCAGGGCGGCCAGTGCGGCGACCACGGTCTTGCCGGCACCGACGTCGCCCTGCACCAGGCGCAGCATCGGCTCGTCCTGAGACAAGTCGTAGGCGATCTCGGCACCGACCCGCTGCTGCGCGCCGGTGGGCTGGAAGCCGAGGTTCTGCAGGAACAGCTGCGGCAGGCGCTTGGCCACGGGCAGGCGTGGCGCCTGCTGGCTGCGCACCTGCTCACGCAGGCGCTGCAAGGACAGCTGGTGGGTCAGCAGTTCCTCGAAGGCCAGGCGATGCTGGGCCCAGTGGCGGCCTTCGGCCAGCTCTTCCAGGTCGGCATCCGGCGGCGGCCGGTGCAGGTAGCGGATCGCCTGGTCCAGCGCACCGAGGCGGTAATCACGGGCCAGCTCGTCCGGTAGCCAGTCCGGCAGGCTGTGCGGGCCGAGGCGGGCCAGGGCCAGCTGGCTCAGGCTGCGCAGGCGCTGCTGGGTCAGACCTTCGGTGGTCGGGTAGATCGGCGTGAGGGTCTGCTCCACCGGTGCCACTTCATCGGCGCCGAGGGTGCGGTATTCCGGGTGGTAGATCTCCAGGCCGGACGCACCCGGGCGCGCCTCGCCGTAGCAGCGCACGTGGGTGCCGCGTTTAAGGCCGTCACGCTGGGCCTGGCTGAAGTGGTAGAAGCGCAGGCTGAGGGTGCCAGTGCCATCCTGCAGGCGCACCAGCAGGCTGCGGCGCTTGCCCATGGCGACATCGGCGCCGGCCACCACGCCTTCGATCACCGCGTCCTGGCCGGGGCGCAGGGCGCCGATCGGCACCACGCGGGTGCGGTCCTGGTAGCGCAGGGGCAGATGGAACAAGACGTCCTGCAGGGTTTCCAGGCCGACTTTGGCCAGCTTCTCCGCCAACGCCGCACCCACGCCTTTGAGCGCGGTGACGGGCACCTGAGCCAGTTCGGTCATGCGGGCTGGGTTTCACCCTGGGGGCGGGCAGCCACCGAGCACAGGCGGATCGAGTCGGCGAGTATTTCGATGGCTTTCGGTCGCGGGAAGCTGGCGCGCCAGGCGATGGCCACGGTGCGGTAGGGCACTGGCGGGGTCAGCGGGCGGATGTCGATGATGCCCGGCGCGTAGTGGTGGCTGTCCACCGCGGTGAACGGCAGGATCGAGATGCCCAGGCCGGAGGCGACCATGTGGCGGATGGTTTCCAGCGAGCTGGACTCGATGGTGGTGTGCTTGTTCTCTTCGCTCTTGCGCGTGGCCGGGCAGGCTTCCAGCACCTGGTCGCGGAAACAGTGGCCTTCGCCGAGCAGGAGCAGGCTCTTGTCGTTGAGCAGGCTGGCATCGATGCTTTCCCTGGCGGTCCAGGGGTGGCCGGCCGGTAGCAGGACGAAGAAGGGTTCGTCGTACAGTGCCTTGGTCAGCACATCGGCTTCGTGGAACGGCAAGGCGATGATGATCGCGTCCAGCTCGCCGGTGCGCAGCTTGTCGCGCAGCACGTGGGTGAAGTTTTCCTCGATATACAGCGGCATGTCCGGTGCGACCCGGTGCAGCTGCGGAATCAGGTGGGGGAACAGGTACGGGCCGACGGTGTAGATGGCGCCGATCTTCAGTGGCGCGGTCAGCTGGTTCTTGCCGGCCTGGGCCAGCTCGCGGATGCCCTGGGCCTGCTCCAGCACCTTTTGCGCCTGGGTGACGATGCCCTCGCCGACCGGGGTCAGGCGCACCGCGCTCTTGCTGCGCTCGAAGATCAGCACGCCGAGCTCGTCCTCAAGCTTCTTCACCCCCACCGACAGGGTTGGCTGGCTGACGTGGCACTTCTCAGCGGCCCGGCCGAAGTGCTGTTCCTGGGCCAGGGTGACGATGTAGCGCAGTTCGGTGAGGGTCATAGTCTTAGTCCATTGAGATGCGCCCAAGCATAGCGGCTGTATTCAATGGAACCAACTGCTCCCGTTGCGGGAGCAGTTACAGCGGTTTACCGGCGATCCAGGGAGTAGACGAAGGGCGCGACGATTTCCAGCTGGCCGTTCTGCAGCATGTCCGCAGGCGGTGCCGGCAGCGGCTGGGCGCGGCGGATCATTTCCAGGGTGGCGCGATCCAGGGCGGCACTGCCGGAGCGGCCGACCAGCGAGAAGGACAGCACCTTGCCGTTGGCGTCGACCACGAAGCGCAGGCGGTTGACCCCTTCGAAGCCGCGACGGCGGGCATCTTCCGGGTAGCGCTTGTACTTGGCCAGATGACCGAGCAGCTTGCTCTGCCAGCTTACCTGGGCCTGGGTCGGCGCGCTGACCGGGGCGCGCTGCGGGGCGGCGGCCTTCTCGTCGCGGGTGGCGACTTGCGGCACGTCCTGCGGCGGCGTCGGCTCGGGTTTGACCTCGGGCTTGGGCTCGACCGGCTTCGGCGGTTTGGGCTTGGGCTTGGGCTTGGCGATGACGATCTTCGGCTTGGGCGCCTCGATGATCTTCGGCTGCGGCTCAGGCTCGACCGGCTTGACCTCGGGCTGCGGCGGTGGAGTCGGCTTGGGCGGCGTAACCAGCGGCTCGAGCTCGACGATCATGGCCGCCGGTGGCAATTCCACCGGGGTTGCCGTGGCGTGCCAGAACAGCGCCCAGAAGAACACGGCGGCGTGCAGGCCGATCACGACCAGCAGGCTGACGCCCCAGAACGGCAGACGAGCAGAAGAGTTCATTGCTTGCCGACCGTTTCCAGGCCTACCAGGCCGATCTTCAGGTAACCGGCACCGCGCAGGTTATCCATCACCACCATCAGGTCGCCGTAATCCACGCCCTTGTCGCCGCGGACGAAGATGGTCTTGTCCTTGTCGGCGCGGGTCAGTTTGTCCAGGGTCGCGCCGAGCACGGCCGGGTCGACCTGCTCGTTGTCGAGGAACAGACTGTTGTCTTCCTTGATGCTCAGGTAGATCGGCTTGTCCGGGCGCGGCGCGGGCTTGGCGGTGGAGGCTGGCAGGTCGATCTTCACATCGACGGTGGCCAGTGGTGCGGCGACCATGAAGATGATCAGCAGCACCAGCATCACGTCGATGAAGGGCGTGACGTTGATCTCGTGGTTTTCCTGGAGATCGTCGCCGCCTTCTTTCAGATGCAGACCCATGTCTCAGACCGCCTTGACCATGTGCGGCTGGGCAACGCGCTCGGCGCTGGCTGGCGGCAGGTCGAGATCGCGGCTGACCAGCAGCAGGACCTGCGCCGAGGCGTCGGCAACCTGGGCCTTGTAGCTGGCGATGGAGCGGGCGAAGACGTTGTAGATAACCACGGCCGGGATCGCGGCGACCAGGCCCAGGGCGGTGGCCAGCAGGGCTTCGGCGATGCCCGGGGCGACCACGGCGAGGTTGGTGGTCTGCGATTTGGCGATGCCGATAAAGCTGTTCATGATGCCCCAGACGGTACCGAACAGGCCGACGAAGGGCGCGGTGGAGCCGATGGTGGCGAGCACACCGGTGCCCTGGCTCATGTTGCGGCCGCAGGCGGCAACCAGGCGCTCAAGACGGAAACTGACGCGTTCCTTGATGCCGTCCTTTTCCTTGCTGCCGGCGGAGAGCTTGAGCTCTTCGCGGGCGTCATCGATCAGCAGGGCGCTGAAACTGTGCTTGGCGCGGGCCTGGTCGGCGGCCTGGTTGAGGTTGCGCGCACCTTTCAGGTCGGCCAGTTCGCGGCGCAGACGGCGGCGGCTGGTGACCAGCTCGATGCTCTTGGCGATCCAGATGGTCCAGGTCAGGACCGAGGCCAGCATCAGGCCGATCATCACGCCTTTAACCACCACGTCGGCGTGCTGGTACATGCCCCAGGGCGACAGGTCGTGGGCCAGGCCTTCATCGGCGCCCAGCTCCTGCTCGAGCGCGTTGAGCGCCTGCAGGTCGCCGACCAGCTTTTGCGCGTCTTCGCTGGCAATGCCGTTGTCGACCATGAACTGCTGCTGGGTGGCGCCTATCTGCTCGGCAGTGGCTTCTTCGCCGAGGCTGGCGAGTTTCTCGCGCAGGGCGCTCAGGCGCGGGTCTTCGGTAGCAGCGCCGGGGGTGGCTGGCAGTGCCGGGGCAGCGTTGCCCGCTTCGGCCGGCGCGGCGATGGCCGGTACGTTGGCAACTGGCGGGGTCGCAGTGGTTTCTTCGGCGAAGCCGACGAGCGGCAGGAGGCTGAGCAGCAGCACGGCACAAGGGCGCATAAAGCGCGCGGCGATGGGCTGAACGGAATGGGCGGATTGGTTCATGCTGGCCGGACCTGAAGAGAGAAAGAGCGTCGATGGCCACCGCGTGGGGTGGCACGAAAGTGCAGGTATTATTGCAAGTAATTCTTGTTAACAAAAGAGTCATTCGCATTTACATTCGCGCGGCCTTGGCCGCCAGGGCCTCTAGCGCTAGGCTGGGCGCCCTGTTTGACGGAGTTGCCGCATGTCTGAACACCCTACTTTGCTGATCGCCGGCTGCGGTGATGTTGGTAGTCGTCTGGCTGAGCAATTGATCGCGCTCGGCTGGCCGGTGCATGGTCTGCGCCGCACGGTGGCGGCGTTGCCGGCCGGAGTTATGCCGGTGGCCGGTGACCTGGAGCAGGCTGCGCGGCCGACGGCCTGGCCAGAAGGCGAGCTGGATTACCTGGTGTACTGCGCCGCGGCTAACCAGCATGACGAGGCAGGCTATCGCCTGGCCTATGTCGAGGGCCTGCGCCATGTGCTGGCCTGGCTGGCGCAGTCGGGCCAGCGGCCCCGGCGTTTGCTGTTCGTGTCCAGCAGCAGCGTGTATGCCCAGGCCGATGGCGGCTGGGTGGATGAAAACTCGCCGGCCGAGGCGCCGGGCTATTCCGGGCAGATCATGCTGGAGGCCGAGCGCCTGGCCCTGGATAGCGGCATCCCGGCTACGCTGGTGCGCCTGACCGGCATCTACGGCCCCGGGCGTGAGTGGCTGCTCAAGCAGGTGCGCATGGGTTATCGGGTGGTCAGCGAGCCGCCGCTGTATGGCAATCGCATCCATGCCGACGATGCGGCCGGGCTGCTGGCCTTCCTGCTGCAGGCCGATACCCGCGGCGTGGCTCTGGATGACTGCTATATCGGCGTCGACGACGAGCCGGCGGCGCTGCACGAGGTCATGGGCTGGCTACGCGAGCGTCTGGGCGTCAGCCACTGGTCCGCGGAGTCGACGGTGCGCCGTTCCGGCAGCAAGCGCTGCAGCAACGCCCGCGCCCGTGCCCTGGGCTGGGCGCCGCGCTACCCCAGCTATCGCGAGGGTTACGCGGCGTTGCTGGGCTAGTGCTTGGCGCCTGTTGGTGAGCGTTGTGTGGATTAGCCGTCGCCATGGAACGGTCAGTAGCCCGGACTTCCCTCAGGCAACCCCGGACTGAAGTCCGGGCTACGGCGCTGAGGGGGCGGCTTCAGTCGCGCTCCAGCAACCATACCTGCTGGCCGGGCTGGTACTCCGGCACTTCATCCACCTGGGCGCGGTTGAGCGCTTGCAGGATGCGCAGCTGGTCGCCGTCGCGCTCGAAGATCCAGGCGCTGCCCTGCTGGCCGAGCTGCAGCCAGAGGCTGTCGTACTCGCCGCTCATCGACGCGCAGTCGCCGGCCAGGCACAGGGCATAGCGCTCGGCGCCGGGCAGGCCTTCCAGGCTGCCGTCCGGGTTGAACAGCACCAGGCCGCCCTGGCCGAGGCCTTCGCGAATCTTCCAGGTGCCGCCCAGGTAGGCATCGTAGAGCGCCCATTCGAAGCTGCTGCCGATTGGCGCATCGACCGCCGCCGGGGTTTTCGGGCGGCTGAAACGTTGCTCGGGGCTGTTGTCGCTGGCCTGCTGTTGCAGCTGGCCGCCGTCCAGGCTGAGCTGCTCGTGGAAGTCGCCGTGGTAGTCGACCCGCCAGTGGCCCGCTTCCAGCGCCACCAGCTGCCCTTCACCGAGCTCGAAGCCGTTGCTGTAGGTGGCCAGGCCGCGGCTGCTGTCGACTTTCCATTCCAGGTTGGGGCCGTAGGCCAGCAGGGCCTCGCGCAACGAGCCACCCTCGCGGGCGGCGTCGATCACCGGCTGGTTGATCCAGATCCCGTCCGGGCTGGCGGGTTTTCCGGCGCAGCCGGCGAGCAGGCCGGCGGCGAGTGCGAGGCAGAGATAGGGGCGCATGGCAGGAATCAAGCGAGGACCAGGATGCCGTCCATTTCCACCAGCGAACCGCGCGGCAGCGAGGCCACGCCGATGGCGGCGCGGGCTGGGTAGGGCTGTTCGAAGTAGCGGCCCATGACTTCGTTGACCTTGGCGAAATGGGCCAGATCGGTGAGGAAGATGTTCAGCTTGACCACGTCCTTGAACGAGCCGCCGGCCGCTTCGATCACGGCCTTGAGGTTCTCGAACACCTGTACGGTCTGCTCTTCGAAGCCCTGCACCAGTTCCATGGTCTTCGGGTCCAGCGGGATCTGCCCGGACAGGTACACGGTGTTGCCGGCCTTGATCGCCTGGGAGTAAGTGCCGATGGCGGCCGGGGCTTTGTCGCTGCTGATGACGCTCTTGCTCATGGTGAGCTCCTTGTTATTGATCGGGTGGCGCGGCCAGGCGGCCACGGCTGAAAAGGGGTCAGGCGCGCATGCGGGTGAGGCGGATCACCCCGGTGAGCGCGCGCAGTTTCTTCATTACGCGGGCCAGGTGCACGCGGTCGTGCACGCTGACCACCAGCTGGACCACGCTGATGCGGCCATCGCGCTCGTCCATGCTGATTTTCTCGATGTTGCCGTCGGCGGCATTGACGCTGCTGGCCAGCAGGGCGATCAGGCCGCGCTGGTGCTCCAGCTCGACGCGCAGTTCGACGTTGAATTCGCCGGTGACATCCTTGGCCCAGTTGAGCTGGATGCATTTCTCCGGGTTGTGGCGGATCTCGGCGATGTTCTTGCAGCTGTCCAGGTGCACCACCATGCCCTTGCCGGCCGACAGGTGGCCGACGATCGGGTCGCCGGGAATCGGCGTGCAGCACTTGGCGTAGTTCAGCACCAGACCTTCGGTGCCGCGAATGGCCAGCGGGCCCTGGGCGCTCGGTTGCTCGTCGCCATCGCTGGCCAGCAGACGGCGCGCCACCACGTAGGCCATGCGGTTGCCCAGACCGATGTCTTCCAGCAGGTCTTCGATGACCTCCAGGCGGTACTCGCTGAGCACGCCCTGCACGCGTTCGGCGCTGACCTTCTCCAGGTGGCTGTCGAAGCCGGTGAGCACCTTGTTCAGCAGGCGTTCGCCGAGGTTGATCGACTCCGAGCGGCGCTGTTGCTTGAGTGCATGGCGGATATGCGTGCGCGCCTTGCCGGTGACCACGAAGTTGAGCCAGGCCGGGTTCGGCCGGGCGCCCGGGGCGCTGACGATTTCCACCGTCGAGCCGCTTTCCAGGGCCTGCGACAGTGGTGCCAGGCGACGGTTGATGCGGCAGGCGATGCAGCTGTTGCCGACGTCGGTGTGCACCGCGTAGGCGAAGTCGACCGCGGTGGAGCCTTTGGGCAACTCCATGATGCGGCCCTTGGGCGTGAACACGTAGACCTCGTCCGGGAACAGGTCGATCTTCACGCTCTCGATGAATTCCAGCGAGTTGCCGGCGCGTTGCTGCAGCTCAAGGATGCCCTTGACCCACTGCCGCGCGCGGGCGTGGCTGCCCTTGGGCTGCTCGTCCTCGCTGGACTTGTACAGCCAGTGGGCGGCGATACCGTTGTTGGCCAGCTCTTCCATCTCGCGGGTGCGGATCTGGATCTCGATCGGTACGCCGTGCATGCCGAACAGCGTGGTGTGCAGCGATTGGTAGCCGTTGGCCTTGGGGATCGCGATGTAGTCCTTGAAGCGGCCGGGCAGGGGCTTGTACAGGTTATGCACGGCGCCGAGCACGCGGTAGCAGGTGTCGACCTTGTCGACCACGATGCGGAAGGCGTAGACGTCCATGATCTCGTTGAACGCCCGGCGCTTGCCGCGCATCTTCTGGTAGATGCTGTAGAGGTGCTTCTCGCGGCCGATCACCACGCCTTCCATGTCTTCGCGCTGCAGGCAGGCGGTGATCGATTCTTCGATCTTGTTGACGATTTCCTTGCGGTTGCCGCGCGCGCGTTTGACCGCGGTGCGGATGCGCTCGGAACGCATCGGGTGCATGGCCTTGAAGCCCAGATCCTCGAACTCCACGCGCATGCTGTGCATGCCCAGGCGGTTGGCGATGGGCGCGTAGATTTCCAGGGTTTCCTTGGCGATGCGCCGGCGCTTCTCACCGGACAGCACTTCCAGGGTGCGCATGTTGTGCAGGCGGTCGGCCAGCTTGACCAGGATCACGCGGATGTCGCGGGCCATGGCCATGGCCATCTTCTGGAAGTTCTCGGCCTGCGCCTCGGCCTTGGACTGGAAGTCCATCTGGGTCAGCTTGCTGACCCCGTCGACCAGCTCGGCCACGGTTTCGCCAAACTGCGCGTGCAGGGCTTCCTTGGCGATGCCGGTGTCCTCGATCACGTCGTGCAGCATCGCGGCCATCAGGCTCTGATGGTCCATGTGCATGTCGGCGAGGATGTTGGCGACGGCCAGCGGGTGGGTGACGTAGGCTTCGCCGCTGCGGCGGCGCTGGCCGTCGTGGGCTTGTTCGGCGTAGAAGTAGGCGCGACGGACCAGATTGACCTGATCCGTGGCCAGGTAGGTCGAAAGTCGGTCGGCGAGGCTGTCTATGCTTGGCAAGGGATTACCCCCTGCCAGGCAGGCTGCTGAGCCGGCGCCGCGTGACTTCGACCTGGCATGGGCTTACAGAGGCTCGTTGGCCTCGTCCTCGAAACCAGCGAACAGCGGCTCTTCTTCGACCAGGTCGTCCTGGGCAATCACGTCGTAGTTGACCAGGCCGGCGGCGATTTCACGCAGGGCAACCACGGTCGGCTTGTCGTTTTCCCAGGCTACCTTGGGCTCTTTGCCGCCGGTGGCCAGTTGGCGGGAACGCTTGGTGGCCAGCATGACCAGCTCGAAGCGGTTATCGACGTTGTCCAGGCAGTCTTCAACGGTAACGCGGGCCATGGTGTACCTCGTGGCAAATAGCAGAAAAGCTGGGCCCAGATGGGCGGGCGGACTGGATAGTCTAAAAAATCACCAGCGCTAAGGGAAGCCCTATCGGCTGTCCCTCAGACCAACAGCTCGCTGAGCAGGCCGGCGTGGCGCTGTTGCTGGGGCTCCTGGAGCAGCTTGTTGGCGCGGAAAATCGCCTTCAGGTCGCTCAGGGCATGGGCGAAATCGTCGTTGATCACCAGGTAATCGTACTCGACGTAGTGGCTCATCTCGCTGACGGCGTCGAGCATGCGCCGCTCGATGATCTCGCTGCTGTCCTGGCCGCGGTTGGTCAGGCGATAGCGCAGAGCTTCCTGGGTCGGCGGCAGGATGAAGATCGACTTGGCCTTGGGCATCAGCTTGCGTACCTGCTGGGCGCCTTGCCAGTCGATTTCGAGGATCAGGTCGTAGCCTTCAGCCAGGGTCTGTTCGAGCCAGACCTGCGAGGTGCCGTAGAAGTTGTCGAAAACCTGGGCGTGTTCGAGGAACTCGCTGCGCTCGATCATGGCGCTGAACTGGGCATGGTCGACAAAGTGGTAGTTGACCCCGTGGGCCTCGCCCGGACGCATGGCGCGGGTGGTGTGCGAAACCGAGACGCGGATGTTCGGCTCACTGTCGAGCAGGGCTTTGACCAGGCTGGTCTTGCCGGCGCCGGAGGGGGCGGAAACGATATAGAGGGTGCCGGTGGTAACGGTCATGGATGCATCCTGAAAGCGTTGTTCGAAGCCTAGCAGTGGCTTACTCGATATTTTGGACCTGTTCGCGCATCTGCTCGATCAGGACTTTGAGATTGACCGCGGCCTGGGTGCTGCGCGTGTCGAAGGCCTTGGAGCCCAGGGTGTTGGCCTCGCGGTTGAGCTCCTGCATGAGGAAGTCCAGGCGCCGCCCGGCGGCACCACCGGCCTTGAGTACGCGGCGCACTTCGCCGACGTGGGTGGCCAGGCGATCGAGCTCTTCGGCCACGTCGCTCTTCTGCGCCAGTACCACCAGCTCCTGCTCCAGGCGCTGCGGGTCCAGCTCGGCCTGCATCTCGGCGCAGCGGTCGAGGATCTTCTGTCGTTGGCCGGCGAGCATCTGCGGCACCAGTTCGCGCAGGGCGGCGACTTCCGTGGTGATGTTGTCCAGGCGCTCGTTGAGCAGCTTGGCCAGCTCGGCGCCTTCGCGGCCGCGGCCGCTCTTCAGCTCGCTCAGGGCCTGGTTGAACAGGGCCAGCGCCGCAGCGTTCAGTGCTTGCGGATCGGCGGAGTCGGCCACCAGTACACCCGGCCAGGCCAGTACTTCCAGGGGGTTGAGCGGCGCCGGCTGCTGGATCAGGGCGGCCACTTGCTCGGCGGCGCTGATCAGCTGGCGGGCGCGCTGGCTGTCGACCTGCAGGCTCTTGCCGGTGTTTTCTTCGGCGAAGCGCAGGGTGCATTCCACCTTGCCGCGCGAGATGCCCTGGCGCAGGGCCTCGCGTACCGCGCCTTCGAGGTCGCGGAAGGCATCCGGCAGGCGCAGGTGCGGCTCCAGGTAGCGATGGTTGACCGAGCGCAGCTCCCAGCTCAGGGTGCCGTGGGCACCTGGCCCTTCGACGCGGGCGAAGGCGGTCATGCTGTGCACCATGGGGAGACCTCTTGGAATGAACGGTAAGGCGGCGGATTGTAGCGCAGTGTGTCGGGTGGCCCAATCTGGCATGTCGCGGGGGCAGTGGCGGCCCTATAATGCCGGCAGACTCCATGCTCTCTACAGGTATTAGCAGATGAAACGTCCCAGCGGCCGTGCCTCCACCCAGTTGCGCTCCGTACGCATCACCCGCAACTACACCAAGCACGCCGAAGGTTCGGTGCTGGTCGAGTTCGGCGACACCAAGGTCATCTGCACCGCCAGCGTCGAATCCGGCGTGCCGCGTTTCCTCAAGGGCCAGGGCCAGGGCTGGCTGACCGCCGAGTACGGCATGCTGCCGCGCGCCACCGGCGATCGTAACCAGCGTGAAGCCAGTCGCGGCAAGCAGGGTGGCCGTACCCTGGAAATCCAGCGCCTGATCGGTCGCTCGCTGCGCGCCGCGCTGGACATGAGCAAGCTGGGCGAGAACACCATCTACATCGACTGCGATGTGATCCAGGCCGACGGCGGTACCCGCACCGCCTCCATCACTGGTGCCATGGTGGCCCTGGCCGATGCGCTGAAAGTGCTGAAGAAGCGCGGCGCGCTGAAAGGCGAACCGCTCAAGCAGATGGTTGCTGCCGTGTCTGTGGGCATTTACCAGGGCGAGCCGGTGCTGGATCTGGACTACCTGGAAGACTCCGCCGCCGAGACCGACCTCAACGTGGTGATGACTGACGCCGGTGGTTTCATCGAAGTGCAGGGTACCGCCGAAGGCGCGCCCTTCCAGCCGGAAGAGCTGACGGCCATGCTGGCGCTGGCCCAGCAGGGCATGCGCGAGCTGTTCGAATTGCAACGGGCGGCCCTGGCCGACTGATCCTTTCCCCCTGATGGAGCGTGACCATGGATGAGCAGAACCCCTCCCCGATTCCGAGCCAGGAAGCCCGTCAATGGGCGATGTTCTGCCACCTGGCGGCTTTCGTCGGCCTGATAATCCCTTTCGGCAACCTGATCGGTCCCCTGATCGTCTGGCAGCTCAAGCGCGAGCTCGATCCCTTCGTCGATGACCAGGGCAAGGAAGCGCTGAACTTCCATATCACCGTGTCGATTGCCGCGCTGGTATGCATGCTGCTGGCGGTGGTGGTGATCGGTTTCCTGCTGCTGCCGCTGCTCGGCCTGGCCGCGCTGGTGCTGACCATTATTGGCGGGATCAAGGCCAACGAAGGCAAGCTCTACCGCTATCCGCTGTGCTGGCGCCTGGTCAAATAGACCACGCGCCGTACCGGCTCCGCTCGGGGCCGGTCGTTTCACCCCCTCCTCTGTTAAGTAAGGAAGCCTGACGTGGCCGGAGCCAATCTATTAGCCCTGCTCGATGATATTGCCAGCGTGCTGGACGATGTGTCGGTAATGACCAAGCTGGCGGCGAAGAAGACCGCCGGCGTGCTCGGCGACGACCTGGCGCTGAACGCCCAGCAGGTTACCGGGGTCAAGGCCGACCGCGAGTTGCCGGTGGTCTGGGCGGTGGCCAAGGGCTCGCTGCTCAACAAGCTGATCCTGGTGCCGGCGGCGCTGTTGATCAGTGCCTTCGCACCCTGGCTGGTGACGCCCTTGCTGATGCTGGGCGGCGCCTTCCTGTGTTTCGAAGGGTTCGAGAAGCTGGCGCACAAGTATCTGCACAGTTCGGCCGAGGATGGTGATCAGCATGCCGAGCGCGTTCAGGCGCTGGCCGATCCGGCGGTGGACATGCAGGCATTCGAGAAGGACAAGATCAAGGGCGCGGTGCGCACCGACTTCGTGTTGTCCGCAGAAATCATCGCCATCACCCTGGGTGTGGTGGCCAGCCAGCCCTTTATCCAACAGGTGACGGTGCTGTCCGGCATCGCTCTGCTGATGACCGTCGGGGTTTATGGCCTGGTTGCCGGCATCGTCAAGCTGGACGACGCCGGGCTCTACCTCAGCCAGCGCGCCAGTGCCGCGGCGCAGGCGCTGGGTCGCGGCATTCTGTGGCTGGCGCCGTGGCTGATGAAGCTGCTGTCGGTGGTCGGTACGGCGGCGATGTTCATGGTCGGCGGCGGCATTCTTACCCATGGCATTCCGGGCGCCCATGAGCTGATCCACCACTGGGTCGAGGCGATTGGCAGTCTGGCAGCTGTCGGCGGGGTGCTGGCGGTACTGGCGCCAACCCTGATCGATGCGCTGTTCGGCATCCTGGTCGGCGCGCTGGTGCTGGGTGTGGTCAGCGTGGCAGGCAAGTGCTGGGGCGCACTGCGCAGTAAAACGGCCAACTGAGGTTGGCCGTTATCTGGCTCAGACGCTGAGCAGCCAGTCGTAGTCGACGATCAGCGGCGCGTGCTGGGAGAAGCGCGGCTGACGCGGCAGCTTGGCGTTGCGCACCGAGCGGCGCATTCCGGGGGTGAGCAGCTGGTAGTCCATGCGCCAGCCGAGGTTGAGCATTTCCGCCTGCTCGCTGTCCGGCCACCAGCTGTACTGCTCGCCTTCGCGGCTGACTTCGCGCAGGGCATCGACATAGCCCATGGTGCCGATCACTTCATCCAGCCAGGCGCGCTCGGGCGCGAGGAAGCCGGGCAATTGCTGGCAGTCGCGCCAGTTCTTCACGTCCAGCTTCTGGTGGGCAACGAACAGCGAGCCGCAGTAGATGTACTCGCGGCGCTTGCGACGCTGCTTGTCCAGGTAACCGGTGAAGTCGTCGATGAACTTGAATTTCTGATTCAGGCTCTCGTCCCCGCCCTGGCCGGATGGCAGCAGCAGGGTGGCGATACTGACTTTGTCGAAGTCTGCCTGTAGATAGCGCCCGTAACGATCGGCCGATTCGAAACCCAGGCCGTGGATCACCGCCTTGGGTTGCAGCCGCGAGTACAGCGCCACGCCGCCCTGATCGGGCACCTCGGCGTCGACGGCATAGAGGAAATAGCCATCCAGCTGGAAGGCCGGGTCATCGAGTTCGAAGGAAGAGGCGCGAGTATCCTGCAGGCAGATCACGTCGGCATTCTGGGCCTGCAGCCAACTGAGCAATCCACGCTCGGCCGCGCCCTGAATACCATTCACGTTCACACTGATGATCCGCATAAATGGCCCCCAAAAACACCTCGGTGTATGATACCCGAGCTCATTCCCATTAGCTAAATTCATAGCTAAATCCGTGCCGTTCGGGGCTTTTCATGCAGGCGTATCAACGCGAATTCATTCGTTTCGCCATCGAGCGCGGGGTTCTGCGCTTCGGTGAGTTCACTCTCAAGTCGGGGCGTACCAGCCCTTACTTCTTCAATGCCGGTCTGTTCAGCAGCGGTTTGGCCCTGGCCAAGCTCGGGCGTTTCTACGCCGCGGCGCTGATGGAAAGCGGCATCGATTTCGATGTGCTGTTCGGCCCGGCCTACAAGGGCATCCCCTTGGCAGCGGCAACGGCTGTGGCCCTGGCCGAGCAGCACGAGCGCGATCTGCCCTGGTGCTTCAACCGCAAGGAAGCCAAGGATCATGGCGAGGGCGGCACCCTGGTTGGTGCACCATTGGCCGGGCGGGTGATGATCGTCGACGACGTGATCACTGCCGGTACCGCGATCCGTGAGGTGATGCAGATCATCCAGGTGCAGAATGCCCAGGCAGCCGGCGTGCTGATTGCGCTGAACCGCCAGGAGCGCGGCCAGGGCGAGCTGTCGGCGATCCAGGAAGTGGAGCGCGACTACGGCATGCCGGTGGTCAGTATTGTGTCCCTGGAGCAGGTGCTGGATTATCTGGCGGGCGATGCCGAGTTGAAGAAACACCTGCCGGCGGTGGAAGCCTACCGCGCGCAGTACGGCATTTAATCCATAACAAGGAAAGCTTCATGCTCAGACCGGTTGCGTTCAGCTTGACTCTGCTTGCAGGGATTGGCCCTGTGATTGCGGCCGAGCCGGCCAAGACAGCCCAACCGGTCGAGTACTACCGCTATGTCAACGACAAGGGTGTGACCGTGATCGATCGCCTCGGCGTGCCGCCGGAGTTCATCGAGAAAGGTTACGACGTGGTCAATGATCAGGGGCGCGTGGTGCGCGTGATTGCCCCGGCACCGAGCATGGCCGAGCGCCAGCGCATGCTGGCGGACAAGGCTCAGGCCAAGTCCGATACGCAGTTATTACGCATCTATACCGAAGTGGCCGACGTCGACCGCGCCCGCGACCGCAAGCTGGCTGAGCTGGACGGGGTGATCAGCGTGGCGCAGAGCAACCTCAGCTCCCTGCGAACCCAGCAGGCCAACCTGCAGGCCACTGCTGCGGAAAATGAGCGTATCGGGCGTGCGGTGCCGGAGCATCTGCTGGTGCAGATCGACAACCTCAAGGCTGAGCAGGAAGGGTTGCAGAAGGATATTCAACGCTACCAGAAGACCCGCGCCGATGCCGAGGCGGGTTTCGCCGCCGACCGGGCGCGCCTAGAGGTGCTGGTCGGGCACTGATGGCTGGCCGGCGCAAGGCCGGCCAGCAGGGCGTGGCTCAGTGGTGACGCTTGCGGTTGGTGATCAGGGTGCCCACGCCGCTGTCGGTGAAGATTTCCAGCAATACCGCATTGGGCACGCGACCATCGATGATGTGCGCGCTGTTCACTCCGCCTTGTACCGCATCCAGAGCGCAGCGAATCTTCGGCAGCATACCGCCGTAGATGGTGCCGTCGGCGATCAGGCCGTCCACCTGCTCGGTGGTCAGCCCGGTCAGCACGGCCCCCTGCTTGTCCATCAGGCCGGCGATATTGGTCAGCAGCATCAGCTTTTCAGCCTTCAGCGCTTCGGCCACCTTGCCTGCCACCAGGTCGGCGTTGATGTTGTAGGACTCGCCTTCGGCGCCAACGCCAATCGGCGCGATCACCGGGATGAAGTCGCCCTTCACCAGCATGTTGAGCAGGTCGGTATTGACCCCGACCACTTCGCCGACGTGGCCGATGTCGATGATTTCCGGCTGGGTCATCTCCGGGGTCTTGCGGGTCACGGTGAGCTTCTTCGCGCGGATCAGCTCGGCGTCCTTGCCGGTCAGGCCGATGGCGCTGCCGCCGTGGCGGTTGATCAGGTTGACGATGTCCTTGTTGACCTGGCCGCCGAGGACCATCTCCACCACATCCATGGTCTGCGCGTCGGTGACGCGCATGCCATCGATAAAGTGGCTCTCGATCGACAGGCGCTTGAGTAGATCGCCGATCTGCGGGCCGCCGCCGTGCACCACCACCGGGTTGATGCCCACCGCCTTCATCAGCACGATGTCGCGGGCGAAACCTTCCTTCAGCTCATCGCTTTCCATGGCGTTGCCGCCGTACTTGATCACCAGGGTCTTGCCGACGAAGCGACGGATATAAGGCAGTGCTTCGGACAGTACCTTGGCGACGTTGGTGGCGGCATCACGTTCGAGAGTCATTGCGAACAGGGCTCCAGAGCAAATCAGAAGGGCAGGTTGAGTTCAGGGGCGACGCTGTAGAGTTGGGCGCGGAACACTTCCTTGATCCGTTCCAGCTCCGCCTCGCTCTCTGCTTCGAAGCGCAGTACCAGCACCGGCGTGGTGTTGGAGGCGCGCACCAGGCCCCAACCTTTCGGGTAGTCGACGCGCACGCCGTCGAGGGTGGTCAGGTTGGCTTCGCCCCATACGCCGTCGCGCTGCAGGCGGTCGATCAGGCCGAACTTGCCTTCGTCGGTGACGGTGATGTTGATTTCCGGAGTGGAAATATCCGCCGGGAAGGCGGCGAACACCTGCTCCGCGTTGCGTTTCTCCTGGCTGAGGATTTCCAGCAGGCGCGCGGCGCTGTAGATGCCGTCGTCGAAGCCGAACCAGCGTTCCTTGAAGAAGATGTGCCCGCTCATCTCGCCGGCCAGCAGGGCGCCGGTTTCCTTCATTTTCTTCTTGATCAGCGAGTGGCCGGTCTTCCACATCACCGGGCGACCGCCGTAGCCGCTGATCAGTGCGCCCAGGCGACGGGTGCATTTGACGTCATAGATGATGTCGGCGCCGGGGTTGCGTGACACCACGTCCTTGGAGAACAGCATCATCAGGCGGTCGGGGAAGACCATGTTGCCGTTGTTGGTCACCACGCCGACGCGGTCGCCGTCGCCGTCGAAGGCTAGGCCCAGGTCGGCGCCTTCGGCCTTGACGCGGGCGATCAGGTCTACCAGGTTCTCCGGCTTGCCCGGGTCCGGGTGGTGGTTGGGGAAGTTGCCGTCGACTTCGCAGAACAGCGGGATCACGCTGCAGCCCAGGGCCTCGATCAGGCGCGGAGCGATCACCCCGGCCACGCCGTTGCCGCAGTCGACCACCACCTTCATCGGCTTGGCCATGGCGATGTCGCCAACGATCTGCTTGAAGTACGGCTCGAGGATATCGACCTGCTCGACAGTGCCGACGCCGCTGGCCAGGTCACCGTTGTCGATGCGGGTCTTGAGGGCCTGGATCTGCTCGTTGGCCTGGGTGTCGCTGGCGATAACGATCTTGAAGCCGTTGTAGTCCGGCGGGTTGTGGCTGCCGGTGAGCATCACTCCGGACTTGCCCTTGAGCACGTGGGTGGCGAAGTACAGGGCTGGGGTCGGCACCATGCCGACGTCGGTGACGTTGCAGCCGCAGTCGAGCAGGCCCTGGATCAGTTGTTGCACCAGCTGCGGGCCAGACAGGCGGCCATCGCGGCCGACCGCCACGTTCGGCTCGCCCTGGGCGAGGCTTTCCGAGCCAATCGCCCGGCCGATCCAGTAGGCGGCTTCAACGGTGAGGGTGTCGCCGACCACGCCACGGATGTCGTAGGCGCGGAAAATGCTGGCGGGCAACTTGGGTGGGGTTTGTGCGGCGTTGGCCATGGATGTTTGCTCCAGTCCCAGGAGATCCTGGTCTTCGTCGAGAATGTCGATATCGAGAATATCGGTGTCTTGGAACAGCGGATCGGCCGGTTGCGCCAGCTTCGCTGCGGTTATCGGTTTGGCGGCCGTAGCCGAACTGCCGGCCTCGTTGTCCGAGGCTTCTTGTTTGCGGCGCGGCATGCGCGCCAGAGTCTGGGCCAGGCCGTCGAGGGCGGCGAAGCTCAGGCTGAAGGCTTTGACCGCCTTGCCGCTGGAAAGCTCCTGAATCATCCCGGCGAGTTGTTGCACATCGGTACGCAGGCGGTCGAGCAGGCGATTCTGGGTCAGTAGCAGGCCGAGCAGGGCGCCGCCCAGGGCGAGCAATGCGGCCAGACCCAGCAGGGCTGGCGACAGCAGTGGCGCACTCAGTGCGGCGCCAGGGGCGAAGCGGAGTTTCCAGTTGGGGTTGCCGGTCTCGAAGGACTGGGCGGCATTGCTATCGCCTTCGCCACTGCTGATCAAAGGCTGGGCGGCGCTGTTGCCGAATTGCTGGCTGAGTTGTACCTGGCCGATGCCGGCGGGCACCACGGGCAGGGTGTTGAGCAGGCGCTGCAAGTCGACCACCAGCAGCAGGGTGCCCTGCAGCTGGGCGCTGTCGCTGCGGCGCAGGCCGGCGGCACTGTACACCAGCCAGCGTTCGCCGACCTTGTACGCCTCGGGTGCCGGCACCTGGCCATTTTCCAGGCGCCGCAGCAGATCCAGGGCGGCGAAGTTCATCGGTCCCAGACGGCCGACATTCAGGCTGGCGCGGCCGGGGGCGTTGAGATGGACGTCGACCACCCCTTGCCAGTGCTGCTGGCTGCGCTCGGCGCTGCCGATCAGGGCGAGGTCGCCGCTCTGCACGGCATCCAGCAGGGCCGGATTGGCCGCGGCGGCCTGAGTGTCGGCCTGCAATTGCAGCAGGGCCTGCTGCAGGGCGCTGGCCTGGCTGCCACCCCAGGCCTGGATCAGTTGCTGCCGGTGCTGTTGGCTGCTGCTGGACAGGCTGAAGCCGAGCAGCAGGCCGGCGGCGACCAGTCCGGCCAGGGCTGCCAGGGCGCCTGGCAGCAATGCCTTGTGTTCGTTGTTGGCCCGAGGGGCCGCGGCGCCTGGGCTGACCAGGGCGGCGGCGGGGTTGTTGTCCTTGGCATTGCGCTTGAAGAGTTTCACCGCACGTCTCCTGGGCAATTCATCCTGATGGGGCTTAGTGGCTACCGGAGTGGCCGAAGCCGCCGGCACCGCGTTGGCTTTCGTCGAATTGCTCGACCAGTTCGAAGTGCGCCTGCACCACGGGCACCAGCATCAGCTGGGCAATGCGCTCGCCCACGGCAATGGTGAATGGGGTCTGGCCACGGTTCCAGCACGACACCATCAGCTCGCCCTGGTAGTCCGAGTCGATCAGGCCGACCAGGTTGCCGAGCACGATGCCGTGCTTATGGCCCAGGCCCGAGCGCGGCAGGATCAGCGCCGCCAGGCCCGGATCGCCGATGTAGATCGACAGGCCGGTGGGGATCAGCAGGGTCTGCCCGGGTTCCAGCACGCTGTCCTGCTGCAGCATGGCGCGCAGGTCGAGGCCGGCGGAGCCGGGGGTGGCATATTGCGGCAGCGGGAAGTCGCTGCCCAGGCGCGGGTCGAGGATCTTGGCTTGCAAAGCGTGCATGGAGGGCCCTGTGAGCGGTCGTAGAGGGTCAGGCGCGGGTCAGGCGCTCGGCGATGAAGGCCACCAGCTGGCGGGCGATCTTGCCCTTGCTGGTCTGGGCAAAGCTGCTGGCCTGCAGGTCGCGGTCGATGATGGTGATGGCGTTTTCCTCGCTGTTGAAACCGATGGTGGGGTTGGCCACGTCATTGGCGACGATCAGGTCGAGGTTTTTGTCTTTCAGCTTGCGCGCAGCATAGCCGAGCAGGTTCTCGGTTTCTGCGGCAAAGCCCACGCTGAACGGGCGATCTTCGCGGCCGGCGAGGGTGGCGAGGATGTCCGGGTTGCGCACCAGTTCCAGCAGCAGGCCGTCGCCGGTGGTGGGGTCTTTCTTCATCTTGTGCGCGGCGACCACCTGCGGGCGGTAGTCGGCCACCGCGGCGGCGGCGATCAGCAGGTCGCATGGCATGGCGGCCTCGCAGGCGGCGAGCATGTCGCGGGCACTGACCACGTCGATGCGGGTGACCCGCTCGGGCGTCGGCAGGTGCACTGGGCCGCTGATCAGGGTCACCCGGGCGCCGGCTTCGGCAGCGGCTTCGGCCAGGGCGAAGCCCATCTTGCCGGAGCTGTGGTTGGTGATGTAACGCACCGGGTCGATGTTTTCCTGGGTCGGCCCGGCGGTGATCAGCACATGCTGGCCGGTCAGGCTCAGGCGCTGGAAGCAGTCGGCAGCGCGCTGGGCCAGCTCTTCGGCTTCGAGCATGCGCCCGGGGCCGACATCGCCGCAGGCCTGGCTGCCGGCGGCCGGGCCGAACAGCTTGAGGCCGCGCTGTTCGAGAAGCCGGGCATTGGCTTGGGTTGCCGGGTCGCGCCACATGGCCTGGTTCATCGCCGGGGCCAGGGCCACGCTGGCGTCGGTGGCCAGCACCAGGGTGGTCAGCAGGTCATCGGCCACGCCCTGGGCCAGGCGCGCCATCAGGTCGGCGGTGGCCGGGGCGATCAGCACCAGGTCGGCCCATTTGGCCAGCTCGATATGACCCATGGCGGCTTCGGCCTCGGGGTCGAGCAGGTCGAGGTGTACCGGATGGCCGGACAGCGCCTGCAGCGTCAGCGGGGTGATGAACTCGCGGCCGCCGCGGGTCATCACCACGCGCACTTCGGCGCCCTGGTCGCGCAGGCGGCGAACCAGCTCGGCGCTCTTGTAGGCGGCAATGCCGCCGCCGACGCCCAGGACGATGCGTTTCCGATACAGCCGCTGCATAGGCCTGCCTTAATAATGTGGTGTGGATAGCAACGCGATGAGAGACGCCTCCCCAGGCCAGTCACCGCGGCAAAAAGCCGGGCTAAGATAGCATCCGGGCCTGCGCCGGAACAGCGGGCCGACTCGACAGGGAGATGTCATGAGCATACGCGACTGGCCTGCGGCGGAACGCCCGCGGGAGAAGCTGCTGGAGATGGGCGCGGCGGCGCTGAGCGACGCCGAATTGCTGGCGATTTTCCTGCGTACCGGGGTGGTCGGGCAGAGTGCGGTGGACCTGGCCCGCCATCTGCTGAGCGACTTCGGCAGTCTGCGCGCCTTGCTCGAGGCCGATCTGCCGTCGTTCAGCCAGCGTCTGGGCCTCGGCCCGGCCAAGTTCGCCCAGCTACAGGCGGTGCTGGAGATGGGTCGGCGCCATCTGGCCGAGCGGCTCAAGCGCGACTCCGCCCTGGAGAGCCCGCAGGCGGTACGCGATTTCCTCAAGGCGCGTCTGCGCCACGAACCGCACGAGGTGTTCGGCTGTCTGTTCCTCGACGCCAAGCATCGGGTGATCGAGTTCGAGGCGCTGTTCCACGGCAGTATCGACGGCGCCAGTGTCTACCCGCGGCAGGTGGTCAAGCGCGCCCTGGCGCACAACGCCGCCGCAGCGATCCTGGTACACAACCATCCTTCCGGCGTGGCTGAGCCGAGCCAGGCGGACCGGGTGCTTACCGAGCGCCTCAAGGAGGCGCTGGGCATGATCGAGGTGCGTGTGCTCGACCACTTCATTGTCGGCGACGGCGAGCCGCTGTCGATGGCCGAGCTCGGCTGGCTCTGATTCCCGTGGCTGCTACAGCATCACCCGCGCAAAGTCCTGGCGGCCGAAGGGATTGACCTGATAACCCTCCACCCCTTTGCGCAGCAGGGCGAAGGCGGTCGGGTGGGCCAGCGGCAGCCACAGGGCCTGATGCTGGATGATCGTCTGCGCCTTGAGGTACAGCGCGCTGCGCGCCTCCTGGCTGGCGGCGGTCTTGCCGTCGGCAATCAGCTGGTCCAGTTGCTTGTCGCAGTAACGGGCGAAGTTCAGCCCGGATTGCAGCGAGGCGCAGGAAAACTGCGGGGTGAGGAAGTTGTCCGGGTCGCCGTTGTCGCCGGCCCAGCCCATGAACAGCAGGTCATGCTCGCCGGCCTTGGCGCGACGGATCAGCTCGCCCCACTCGATCACGCGGATCTCGGCCTGGATGCCGACCTTGGCCAGGTCGGCCTGCAGCAGCTGGGCACCGAGGGCCGGGTTGGGGTTGAGCAGGCTGCCGCTTGGGCGGGTCCAGAGGGTGGTCTTGAAGCCATCGGCCAGGCCTGCCTCGGCCAGCAGGGCCTTGGCTTTTTCCGGGTCATGGGCGTAGCCGGGCAGGTCCCTGGCGTAGCTCCAGGTGTTCGGTGGATAAGGTCCGCTGGCCGGCGTGGCGCTGCCTTCGAACACGGCCTTGAGGTAGCTGGCCTTGTCGAAGGCCAGGTTGATCGCCTGGCGCACTTGGGGCTTGTCCAGCGGCGGGTGCTGGCTGTTGAGGCCGACGAAGGCGGTCATGAAGGCCGGCGTTTCGCTGATCTGCAGCGCCGGGTCCTGGCGAGCCGCCTGCACGTCCAGCGGCTTGGGCGACAGGGCGATTTGGCATTCGCCGCGGCGCAGCTTCTGCAGGCGCACGTTGGCGTCCGGGGTGATGGCGAACACCAGGCCATCCACCGCGGGCTTGCCGGCGAAGTAGTCGGGGTTGGCGCTGTAGCGCACCTGGGCGTCCTTCTGGAAACGCTTGAAGATGAACGGGCCGGTACCGATGGGGGCGCTGTTGAGCAGCTCCGGCGTGCCGGCCTTGAGCAGTTGGTCGGCGTACTCGGCAGAATAGATGGAGGCGAAGCCCATGCTCAGGGTGGCGAGGAACGTCGCGTCCGGGTGGTCGAGGGTGAAGCTGACCTGCTGCTCGCTGGTCTTCTCGATGCGCTTGATCAGCGCCGGCAGCTGCATCGACTGGGCGTGCGGGTAGCCGCTCTTGGCCACCTTGTGCCAGGGGTGGTTGGTATCGAGCATGCGCTGGAAGCTGAACAGCACGTCGTCGGCATTCAGCGGGCGGCTTGGGGAGAAGTAGCCGGTGCGGTGGAACTGCACGCCCTGGCGCAGGGTGAAGCTGTAGTGCAGGCCATCGGCGGACACCTCCCAGCGTTCGGCCAGGCCCGCTACCAGCTTGCCGGCCTGGGCATCGAACTCGACCAGGCGGTTCATCAGCACATCCGCCGAGGCGTTGGTGGTGGTCAGCGAGTTGTACTGCACCACGTCGAAACCGTCCGGGCTGGCCTCGGTGCACACGCTCAGCGTGGCGGCCTGACTCAGCAGCGGGGCGAACAGCAGGGGCAGGGCGGCAAGACGCATCCGGGCTTCTCCGACAGGGGTGACAAACGGTAAGTGCCTTACCCTAGACCAAGGGGCTGCCGCTAACAATCGGGACAGGCGACGAGCGGTCTATTTGCCACCACCCCCACCGCAGGCGCGGCGGGGCCTTTGGCGGCTGCTGGAATCGAGTTGTCGGTGGCGAGGTTTCTTGCGAGTGCCGAGGTGTTCTGGTATAAAGCAGCGCTCTTTTCTAGGGGCCCGGCACTGCGCCAGCAGCTGCGGCCGGTAAGACCCCCGAGAAACGCGGCGCTGAGCGCCAAATGACTATTTAAGTTCAAGCGGCCAACCCATGCCGGGTTGGGCATGTGGTTTTAGAGGGCTGAGGCATGTCGAGAGTCTGTCAAGTTACCGGTAAGGGTCCGGTAACCGGGAACAACGTTTCCCACGCGAACAACAAAACCCGTCGTCGTTTCCTGCCGAACCTGCAGCATCACCGCTTCTGGGTCGAGTCCGAAAAGCGTTTCGTGCGTCTGCGCGTTTCCGCCAAGGGCATGCGCATCATCGACAAGCGTGGTATTGATGTAATTCTGTCCGAGCTGCGCGCTCGCGGCGAAAAGGTTTAAGGAGCAAATCATGCGTGAACTGATCCGTTTGGTGTCCAGCGCCGGTACCGGCCACTTCTACACCACCGACAAGAACAAGCGCACCACTCCGGACAAGATCGAGATCAAGAAGTACGATCCGGTCGTCCGTAAGCACGTGGCGTACAAGGAAGCCAAGATCAAGTAATTGATCCGGCAACCGCAAAAGAACCCGCCTTCATCGGCGGGTTTTTTTTGCCCGCAGAAAAGTCCGGGCGAAAAAAAGCCCGCGGGACGCGGGCAAGTAACGCAGGGTAAAGCGGTGTGCGTGATGCGCTAGAGACGCATCAGGCCTTCTGTTCGAACATCACATAGACCTTGCGGCACGGCTCCAGCACTTCCCAGGTGCCGGAAAAGCCGGCCGGGATGACGAAGCGATCACCGGCGCGCACGGTCTTGGCAGTGCCGTCCTGGTCGCGCAGGACCGAGACGCCCTGGAGGATCTCGCAGTACTCGTGTTCGGTGTAGTTGACCGTCCAGTGGCCGATCGCGCCTTCCCAGATGCCGGCATGGAACTGGCTGCACGGGCTGCTGTAGTGGTTGCGCACGCTCTGCTCCGGATCGCCCTTGAGAATCTTCTCGGCGGCGGGGCGGTAGTGGTCGGGCGCAGTGCTGGCGCTGGCGAAGTCGACGATCTGCTCGGTTTTCATGGGCTTGTCCATGGGTTGGGGGGCTGGAGTCAGCGATTGTTCGGCAGTCTATGTTTGATAAAACGAACATTGCAAGGCGTTTGCCTGGGTCTCTGTCAAAAATATTGAAAAGTCTAGGGCCTCTGGTTTAGTGTACGGGCACGAAGGCCGGCAATCGGCCTGGCAGAATAATTGACAGTGCGTGTTGTCGATTTGCGACACGCTTCCACCGAGGATGCACCCATGACTACCCTGACTCGTGCCGACTGGGAACAGCGCGCCAAGAGCCTGCAGATCGAAGGCCGCGCCTTCATCCACGGCGAATACACCGAGGCCGTCGCCGCCGACACCTTCGAGTGCGTGAGCCCGGTCGACGGCCGTCTGCTTGGCCTGGTGGCCAGCTGTGACGCCGCCGACGCCGAGCTGGCGGTCAAGGATGCGCGTGCCACCTTCGAGTCCGGCGTGTGGTCGCGCATGAGCCCGGTGGCGCGCAAGGAAGTGATGATCCGCTTCGCCGACCTGATCGACGCCCACGCCGAAGAGCTGGCCCTGCTGGAAACCCTGGACATGGGCAAGCCGATCAGCGATTCGCTGAGCATCGACGTGCCGGCTGCCTCGCGCGCCATCCGCTGGAGCGGCGAAGCGATCGACAAGATCTACGACGAAGTGGCCGCCACCCCGCGCAACGAGCTGGGCCTGGTCACCCGCGAGCCGATCGGCGTGGTCGCCGCCATCGTGCCGTGGAACTTCCCGCTGCTGATGACCTGCTGGAAGCTCGGCCCGGCGCTGTCCACCGGTAACTCGGTGGTGCTCAAGCCGTCCGAGAAGTCGCCGCTGACCGGTATCCGCATCGCCCAGCTGGCCATCGAAGCCGGTATTCCGGCTGGTGTGTTCAACGTCCTGCCGGGCTTCGGCCACACCGTGGGCAAGGCCCTGGCCCTGCACATGGATGTCGACACCCTGGTGTTCACCGGTTCGACCAAGATCGCCAAGCAACTGATGATCTACGCCGGCGAATCGAACATGAAGCGCGTCTGGCTGGAAGCCGGCGGCAAGAGCCCGAACATCGTCTTCGCCGACGCGCCTGACCTGCAGGCCGCCGCCGAGGGTGCTGCCGGCGCCATCGCCTTCAACCAGGGCGAAGTCTGCACCGCCGGCTCGCGCCTGCTGGTGGAAAACTCGATCAAGGACAAGTTCGTGCCCCTGGTAGTCGAGGCGATCAAGGCCTGGAAACCGGGCAACCCGCTGGACCCGGCGACCAACGTCGGCGCCCTGGTCGATACCACCCAACTGAACAACGTGCTGGCCTACATCAAGGCCGGCCATGACGACGGCGCCAAGCTGGTCGCTGGCGGCCAGCGCGTGCTGGCAGAGACCGGTGGCACCTACGTCGAGCCGACCATCTTCGACGGCGTGAACAACGCCATGCGCATCGCCAAGGAAGAGATCTTCGGCCCGGTACTGGCAGTGATCGGTTTCGACAGCACCGAAGAAGCCGTGGCCATCGCCAACGACAGCATCTACGGCCTGGCCGCCGGCATCTGGACCAGCAACCTGTCCAAGGCGCACCTGGTGGCCAAGGCGCTGCGTGCCGGTAGCGTGTGGATCAACCAGTACGACATGGGCGACATGACCGCGCCGTTCGGCGGCTTCAAGCAGTCCGGCAACGGTCGCGACAAGTCGCTGCATGCCTTCGACAAGTACACTGAGCTCAAGGCTACTTGGATCAAACTGTAATTCGATTGGTGGACGCCTTGCGCGTCTGAAGGTCCGCCCCTCGGGGCCGGCTCCTTGTGAGCCACACCTGCGGCCGGGTTTCCTAGGAAACCCGGCCGTTTTGCATTTCAGCACGGCCAGAAAAAACAAGGACATGGCTATGCGTTGGGGAACCTACTTCGCCGTCACTTCGGCGGTGATCATCGTCGGCCTGGCCCTGGGCGTGACCCTGCCGCTGGTCTCGTTGCGCCTGGAGGGTTGGGGTTACGGGCCGTTCGCCATCGGGGTGATGGCGGGTATGCCGGCGATTGGTGTGCTGCTCGGCGCACGCCTGACCGGGCGCCTGGCTGGCTGGTTCGGTACGCCGCGTACCTTGCGCCTGTGCCTGCTGGCCAGCGCTGTTTCGGTGGGACTGCTGGGCGTGCTGCCGTACTACCCGCTGTGGCTGCTGCTGCGCCTGCTGATCGGGATTTCCCTGACCGTGGTCTTCGTTCTGGGCGAGAGCTGGATCAATCAGCTGGTCGAGGATCGCCTGCGCGGGCGGCTGGTAGCGCTGTATGGCACCGGGTTCGCCCTGAGCCAGCTGTCAGGGCCGCTGCTGCTGACTTTGATCGGCAGTGATACCGATACGGGCTTCTGGCTCTCGGTCAGCCTACTGGTGCTCGGCAGCCTGGTGCTGCTGGGTCATACGGGGGCGCCCAAGGTCGATGCGCACAGCGCCTCCGGTCGCGGCCTCAGCCGGTTCTGCCGGCAGTTGCCGGCGATTGCCTGGGCGGTGGTGCTGTTTGCCGCCTTCGAGTCGATGGTGCTGACCTTACTGCCGATCTACCTGCTGCGCGAGGGCTTTGCCCAGGAAACTGCGCTGCTGATGGCCAGCGTGGTGGTGGTCGGCGATGCCCTGCTGCAGCTGCCGATCGGCCTGCTCGCCGACCGCGTGTCGCGCGCCCTGCTGTTCCGTGCCTGTGGCGTGGGCCTGTTGCTGTCCAGCCTGGCCATTCCGTTCCTGCTGCACACACCGCTGATCTGGCCATTGCTGGTGCTGTTCGGTGCGGCGGCCGGCGGGCTCTACACCTTGTCGCTGATCCTGGTCGGGCAGTTCTACCGCGACGATGCGCTGGTCCGCGCCAATGCCCATATCGCCCTGCTGTGGGGCGCCGGTTGCCTGCTCGGGCCGCTGTCTACCGGTGCCGCCAGCCAGTGGCTAAGCGGCCATGCGCTGCCCATGCTGATGGCCGTCGGTGCGGCGCTGTTCGTTTGGCTGGCCTGGCAGCGCGGCGCTTTCGAGGCACCGCAAGAGCGCGAGCAGGCCCTGCGCGACTAGCCGTCGGCCTGTTCTGCCAACATTGCGCAGGCGCTCGCACCGGCCGTGCGTACGGCCTGCTCGATCACGCTGTTGCTGGTGGTCGCGAAGTTTATGCGCAGGCAGTTGCGGTACTTGCCGGCGGCGGAAAAGATGCTGCCCGGGGCGATCTGCACCTGCTTGGGCAGCAGCAGGCGGTTCAGGCGCTGACTGTCGAACCCTTGCTCCAGCTCGACCCACAGCATGAAGCCGCCCTGCGGCTGGCTGACTCGTGTGCCGGCGGGGAAGGCCTGGCTGACCCAGCCGGTCATCAGCTCGCGGCCGCGCGCGTACTGGCTGCGCATGCGTCGCAGGTGTGGCTCGTAGTGGCCGCCGACGATGAATTCGGCCAGCGCCAGCTGCGGCAGCTGGGCGCTCATGCCGGTGCTCATGTATTTCATGTGCAGCACCCGCTGCAGATAGCGTCCGGGCGCAATCCAGCCGATGCGCAGGCCCGGTGCCAGGGTCTTGGAGAAGGAGCTGCACAGCAGTACGCGGCCGTCTTCGTCCCACGACTTGATGGTGCGCGGGCGCGGGTATTTGTAGGCCAGGTCGCCGTAGATATCGTCCTCGATGATTGCTACGTCGTAGCGCTGGGCCAGCTCCAGCAGGGCGCGCTTGTTGGCGTCCGGCATGATGTAGCCGAGCGGGTTGTTGCAGGTCGGGGTGAGCTGGATGGCCTTGATCGGCCACTGCTCCAGGGCCAGTTCGAGCGCCTCCAGGCTGATCCCGGTGAGCGGGTCGGTGGGCAGCTCCAGGGCCTTCATGCCGAAGCCCTTGAGCGCCTGCATCACGCCGTGGAAGCTCGGCGAGTCGACCGCGATGATGTCGCCCGGCTCGCAGATGGCGCGGATCGCCGTGGACAGCGCCTCGTGGCAGCCGGTGGTAATGACGATATCCTCGCTCGCGAGCTGGCAGCCGGAGTCCAGCGCCAGGCGCGCCACCTGTTCGCGCAGGCTGTGGTCGCCGAGCACGCTGCCATAGCTCAGCTCGCGTATGCCCTGGCGCCGACTGAGGCGCGACAGCGAGCGCAGCAGGGGCTTGATGGTCGGCGCGCCGATATCGGGAATACCACGGCCCAGCTGTACCAGCTCGCCGCCGGGCGGATTGCTGATCAGGTCCAGCACCTGGTCCCACTGCGACACTTCCACCGGGCGCTGCGCGGTGCGGCTGACCATCGGCAGGGCGGGGCGCTGGCGGGCCTGGGGCACGAAGTAACCGGACTTCGGTCGCGGCTCCACCAGACCGTCGTCCTCCAGCTGGCGGTAGGCCTGCTGCACGGTGCTCAGGCTCACCCCGTGCTCCTGGCTGAGCGCGCGCACCGAGGGCAGGCGGTCGCCGGGGCGGTACAGGCCCTGTTCGATGCGGGTGCCGAGCAGTTCGGCCAGATTCATGTAGAGCGTCATGACAGATGGGCTCCTGCGCTGCGGGTGTGGCAATACAGATGCGCCAAGAATAGACCATTCAGATGCTAATCCGGCCTTTCTGTATGGAGTTAATAAGCACTATTTGGATCTGTATTGAGGTGCCCGGCGCGACGGATCATGTTCCCCACGAAGCAGACCGGACCGTGGAGGACGGCATCATGCGCGAGTTGAGCGATGTGTATGTGGGGTTGCGCGAGCGCCAGGAGCTGCTGGCACCTCATGCCTTGGCCGAGGCCGAAGGGCTGTGGCACAGGTTCTGGCGGCGCCTGCAGACGCGCCGCCAGTTGCTGGTGCTGGATGCGCGGCTGCTGGACGATATTGGCCTGAGCGCCGAACAGGCGCGCAAGGAAGCGACCCGGCCGTTCTGGCAGTTGCTGCGCTAACGTTGCAAGCCCCGCTCGCAGGGTGCGGGGCGCGCCATTCAGACTAGGCCGACCGCTTCCCGCAGGCGATACCAGGCCATGCCCAGCGCCAGCAATGGCGAGCGCAGGTGCTTGCCGCCGGGGAAGGTCATGTGCGGCACTTTGTCGAACAGCTCGAAGCCGCCGCCCTGCTGGCCGCTGATGGCTTCGGCCAGCAGCTTGCCGGCCAGGTGGGTGGCGTTCACGCCGTGGCCGGCATAGGCCTGGGCGTAGAACACATTGGGCTGGTCCTTGAGCCGGCCGATCTGCGGCAGGCGGTTGGCGCCGATGCCGATCATGCCGCCCCACTGGTAATCGATTTTCACGTCTTTCAGGTGCGGGAACACCTGCAGCATCTTCGGGCGCATATAGGCGGCGATATCCGCCGGATCGCGACCGGAGTAGTGGCAGGCGCCGCCGAACAGCAGGCGGTTGTCGGCGGACAGGCGGAAGTAGTCCACCGTCACGCGCTGGTCGCACAGGGCCATGTTCTGCGGAATCAGGTTGCGCGCCTGGGCAGGGGACAGCGGTTCGGTGGCAATCACGTAGCTGCCGGCCGGCAGCACCTTGCCACCCAGCTTGCCATTGAGGCCGTTGAGGTAGGCGTTGCAGGCCAGTACCAGGGTCTTGGCGCGCACGCTGCCCTGGGCGGTGTGCACGCGCACTTCGCTGCCATAGTCGATGCGGGTGACCGCCGAGTGTTCGAACAGTCTGACGCCGAGCGATGCCGCGGCAGCGGCCTCGCCCAGGGCCAGGTTGAGCGGGTGCAGGTGGCCCGAGCCCATGTCGATCATGCCGCCGGCGTAGCGGTCGGAGCCGACCACCTGGTGCATCTGCCCGGGCTGCAGCAGGCGCAGCTCGTGGCGGTAGCCGAGGCTTTCCAGTTCGGCCTTGTCCTCGGCGAAGTCGTCCAGGTGCGCGGGCTTGTTGGCCAGGTCGCAGTAGCCCCAGGTCAGGTCGCAGTTGATGTTGAACTGCTCGACCCGACGGCGGACGATTTCCACCGCTTCCAGGCCCATCAGTTTCAGATTGCGCACGCCGTCCTGGCCGATCACCGAGGTGAACTGCTCGACGCCGTGGCCGACGCCGCGGATCAGTTGCCCGCCATTGCGCCCGCTGGCGCCCCAGCCGACCTGGTGCGCCTCCAGCAGCGCCACCGAGAAGCCCTTCTGGGCCAACTCGATGGCGGTATTCAGGCCGGAGAACCCGCCACCGACAATGCACACATCAGCCAGCTCCTCACCCGCCAGCGGCGGGTAGGCCAGCTGCTGGTTGGCAGTGGCGGCGTAGTAGGAGGATGCGTGCTGGTCACTGTGCACGGCTGGCTGTTGCGGCTGGTGAACGCGGGCGTTCATGTGCGAAATCCTGTTTTATGTGTTGTTAAAATTTGACGCAGGATAAGCGCGTGTCTTGCCGCTAGCCAAGAGGGGTGCGGTAAAAACTGTTTTTCCCGGCTGCCGGCTGTCGCGCGGCAAGGTTTGCTGGGTCGCTGCGGGTAAACTGCGCGGGTCCATTGCCGAGCGCGCCCATGAGTTGCACCAACCGCAAGATCGATCACCTGCGCCGGCAGATCCCCGGCTTCGCCTGCGTGCCCGGTTGCCACGATTGCTGTGGCCCTGTGACGGCCTCGTCCGAGGAGCTGGCGCGCCTGCCGGTGAAAAGCGACGCCGAGCACGATGCCGCGCTGGCCGAGTTCAACTGCGTGCACCTCGGCCCGCAGGGCTGCACCGTGTATGACCAGCGCCCGCTGATCTGCCGCTTGTTCGGCACCACACCGAGTTTGCCCTGTCCGCGCGGGCAGGGACCGGAAACACCGATCGAGCCGCAGGTCGAGCGGCAGATCCATCAGCTGATCGCCAGCACCCGCCAGCGCCTGGTGTAGGTTGGGTTGAGGAGCAACGCGACGAAGCCCAGCGAACGAAGGTTCAGGCCGCGTCGTAGCCTGCTCGTCCACCGTTGGGCTTCGCCGCTACGCGTTTCAACCCAACCTGCGTCTGCGTTCAATCCGGCCGGCTTCACTCCGGCACCGGCAGGCTCAGGCTCTCCTTCACCTCTTCCATGACGATGTACGACTTCGATTCGCGCACATGCGGCAGCTTGAGCAGGATGTCGCCGAGCAGCTTGCGGTAGCTGGCCATCTCGTTGATCCGCGCCTTCACCAGGTAGTCGAAGTCACCGCTGACCAGGTGGCATTCCAGCACATGCGGCAGCTTGAGCACGGCGCGGCGGAAGTCCTCGAAGGTGTCGCCGGACTTGTAGTCCAGGCTGATCTCGACGAACACCAGCAGGCTGGCCTTGAGCTGCTGCGGGTTGAGGCGGGCGTGGTAGCCCATGATGATCCCTTCGCGCTCCAGGCGGCGCACCCGCTCGGTGCAGGGCGTGGTGGACAGGCCGACCCGCTCGCCCAGTTCGGTGAAGCTGATGCGCCCGTCCTCCTGAAGAATGCGCAGGATGTTGCGGTCGATCTTGTCCAGTTCGCGTCGGCTCTGGTGCTGGGTGCGCATGGCGGGCTCCGGGCAGGGCGCGCCTGTGGACAGGGCGCGCGTGTGGAATAACGGAACGCGATAATTCACTGTGAGTATGGCGTAAGTCCAGCCATATCGCCTGGCAGGCGTCCTGCCAAACCGCTCTGTGTCGAGAACTAACGCCAAATGCCGATTGATAAACAGTGAATATCGCTACCTTCGCCTTCCTATACTGCGCCCATCGTTGGTCAAAATAACAAACGCTCGTGGGCCTGCCCGCAGCGAGGAGGCGAAAATGCGTGTTCTGGTTCTTGGCAGCGGTGTGATCGGTACCGCCAGCGCCTACTATCTGGCCCGTGCCGGGTTCGAGGTGGTGGTGGTCGACCGCCAGAACGGCCCGGCCCTGGAAACCAGCTTCGCCAACGCCGGCCAGGTCTCCCCCGGCTATGCCTCGCCCTGGGCCGCCCCGGGCGTACCGTTGAAAGCCATCAAGTGGCTGCTGCAGCAGCATGCGCCGCTGGCGATCAAGGCCACCGCCAATATCGACCAGTACCTGTGGATGGCGCAGATGCTGCGCAACTGCACCGCGGCCCGCTATGCGGTGAACAAGGAGCGCATGGTGCGCCTGTCCGAGTACAGCCGCGACTGCCTCGACGAGCTGCGTGCCGAGACCGGCATCAGCTACGAAGGCCGCCAGCTGGGCACTACCCAGTTGTTCCGCACCCAGGCCCAGCTCGATAACGCCGCCAAGGACATCGCCGTCCTGGAAGCCTCGGGCGTCCCTTATGAAGTGCTCGACCGCGCCGGCATCGCCCGCGTCGAACCGGCCCTGGCCGGCGTCACCGACAAGCTGGCCGGGGCCCTGCGCCTGCCCAACGACCAGACTGGCGACTGCCAGATGTTCACCACCAAGCTGGCGCAGATGGCCAAGGATCTCGGTGTGGAGTTCCGCTTCGGCCAGGACATCCAGCGTCTCGACCATGCTGGCGACCGCATCAACGGCGTATGGATCGACGGCAAGCTGGAAACCGCCGACCGCTATGTGCTCGCCCTCGGCAGCTACAGCCCGCAACTGCTCAAGCCGCTGGGCGTGCGTGTGCCGGTCTACCCGCTCAAGGGCTACTCGCTGACCGTGCCGATCACCAACGCGGCGATGGCCCCGGCGTCGACCATCCTCGACGAGACCTACAAGGTCGCCATCACCCGTTTCGACAACCGCATCCGCGTCGGCGGCATGGCCGAGATTGCCGGTTTCGACCTAAGCCTCAACCCCAAGCGCCGCGCCACCCTGGAAATGATCACCGGCGATCTCTATCCGCAAGGCGGCGACCTGGCCCGGGCCGAGTTCTGGACCGGCCTGCGCCCGACTACCCCGGACGGCACGCCGATCGTGGGTGGCACTGCCTTCCGCAACCTGTTCCTCAACACCGGACACGGTACCCTTGGCTGGACCATGGCCTGCGGCTCCGGTCGCCTGCTCGCCGACCTGATGGCGAAGAAGCGCCCGCAGATCAGCCCCGAAGGCCTGGATATTTCCCGCTACAGCAACCCCAAGGAGACCCACAAGCATGTCCATCCAGCGCCTGCGCATTGAGAAACGCTACAGCGAAATCGTCATCCACAACGGCACCGTCTACCTGGCGGGCCAACTGGCTGACGACTACGCCGGCGACATCCGTGAGCAGACCCGCCAGACCCTGGCCAACATTGACCGTTTCCTGGTCGAGGCCGGCAGCGACAAAAGCAAGATTCTCTCGGTGACCATCTACCTCAAGGACATGGCCGACTATGCCGGCATGAACCTGGAATGGGACGCCTGGGTGGCCGAAGGCGCTGCCCCGGGTCGTGCCTGCGTCGAGGCGGCGTTGTATGACCCGCGCGTGCTGGTGGAAATGATGGTGATCGCCGCACAAGCCTGAACATCCCTTTAGCCCGGCGTCCCCCCGCCGGGCTTTTTTTAATCTGAAGAAGCTCGAACCATGCGTCCCGCCCGTGCCCTGATCGACCTCAATGCCCTGCGCCACAACTACCGTCTGGCCCGCGAACTGAGCGGCGCCAAAGCGCTGGCTGTGGTCAAGGCGGATGCCTACGGGCACGGCGCGACGCGCTGCGCCCAGGCGCTGGAAGGCGAGGTCGACGGTTTTGCCGTGGCCTGCATCGAGGAAGCTCTGGAGCTGCGGGCGGCCGGCATCGAACAGCCGATCCTGCTGCTCGAAGGTTTCTTCGAGGCCGCCGAACTGGCGCTGATCGAGCGCCATCGCCTGTGGTGCGTGGTGCATTCGGGCTGGCAGCTTGAGGCCATCGAACGTACCCCCCTGAGCCGGCCGCTGCAGGTCTGGCTCAAGCTGGACTCGGGCATGCACCGGGTCGGCCTGCACCCGGCCGAATACCGCGATGCGCACCAGCGCCTGCTGGCCAGCGGCAAGGTCGAGAAGATCGTGCTGATGAGCCACTTCGCCCGTGCCGACGAGCCGGATTGCCCGCGCAGCGCCGAGCAGCTGGCACTGTTCCACGAGGTCCGCAACGGCCTGCAGGCCGAGGTCAGCCTGCGCAACTCGCCGGCCATCCTCGGCTGGCCAAGCATCCCCAGTGACTGGGTGCGCCCGGGCATCATGCTCTACGGCGCCAGCCCTTTCGAACAGTCCCAGGAGCAGGCCGCGCGCCTGCAACCGGTGATGACCCTGGAATCGAAGATCATCAGCGTGCGCGAACTGCCGGCCGGCGAGCCGGTGGGCTATGGCGCGCGCTTTATCAGCGAGCGGCCGACCCGCGTCGGCGTGGTCGCCATGGGCTATGCCGACGGCTATCCGCGGCATGCGCCGACCGGCACGCCGGTGCTGGTCGATGGCCAGCTGACCCGCCTGATCGGCCGGGTATCCATGGACATGCTCACCGTCGACCTCACCGATCTGCCCCAGACCGGGCTCGGCAGCCGGGTCGAATTGTGGGGACGCAATGTCCTCGCCAGCGATGTGGCCCAGGCAGCGGGCAGCATTCCCTACCAGCTGTTCTGCAACCTCAAGCGCGTGCCACGCCTCTATTCCGGGGGTTAGCTCCTGGCCTGCGAGGGATTTGCGGGTCGAGTGTTGTAAATACTGAACACTGTTGCCATGATACGGCGATCTAACCGTGCCTGTTCCCCAAGGAGGATCCCCGCATTGGACGTCGG
>JBOFCR010000073.1:0-8095 GCA_051646165.1 Pseudomonas sp.
GCGACATGGCCCGTGAGGACGGCATCGATGTGCCGATCACTACCTGCCCCGGCGATGGCCTGGTCAGTGCCACCGGCGACGTCGAAGGCGTGTTGCCCTGGGCCAATATCTACCGTGATCTGCTGGGCCAGCCGCCGGAAGTTAGCGCGCGGCGCCTGCTGGACGACATGCATACGCCGGGCAATCACCAGGACCGCTACCGGAACATGCCAGCCGGCACCAGCGAGACCGACCGCATGCCGCACCAGCTCAAGCGCATGCTGCATACCGGGCTGGATGCCACCTTTGCCTTCAACATCGTCGGCCTGCACCAGGAAGGCTACATGAACGCGCTGATCGTCAAGCCGGCCAGGCTGCAGCAGCCGTTCGACTGGAGCCGCGGCTCTTTGGGTAATGCGTTTATTCACCTGGGTGTCGGCCATTTCGGCAGCGTCACCGACTTTTCCGGCGCAGTCAGTGCATCGGGACTGCTGCGCCCAAGTTTCTACGAGCTGCGCCGCGACAACCTGCTGACCGACTGGCTGGAGCCCCTGCTGGCGCCACAGGGCCAGGCCAGGCGGGCCGTGCCTGGCGATAGCTATCTGCGCATCGACAACCCGGCTCTTGGCGTGGCCGAGGCCGAAGGCCAGGTGCACTACTGGCAGGCGCTGGGCGACAAGGCCCGGCTGCTCAGCCTGGTCAACGATTCCGCCAGCACTCAGCGCATCGAGCCGGGCAGCCTGCACTTGGGTTCCAGCGACTTGCCGCGCTATCAGGCGCTGGAGCTGCCGGCCCGGGAGCGTTCGGCCAGCCAGTTCTCGGCCACGGAACATGGTTTTACCCAGTGGCTGCCCATCGACCTGCCGCTGCTCTCCTCGCTCACCCTGGCCTATAGCACCAGTGAACCCCTGACCCTGCGCAAGCTGAATGGCGAGCACTGGCTGATCCTGCACGGGCCGCAGGGTGCCGAGCGCGAGTTGAGCCTGGCGGGGCGCTCCGGTTGGCGGATCGTCGAGCAGGATGCCGGTATCCAGGTTCGCCGCGACGATGGCGAGCGGCTGGATATCAGCTATCGCCACGGGCAGCCCCGGCAACTGCAATTACGCGGCCCGGCCGGCGAGTCGCTGCGCATTCTGCTACTGGATAGCGAGGCAGCCGGACGCAGCTGGTTCGTCTCGCATGCCGGTCAGGATTGGCTGGTGGTGGGCGCCGACTATCTGCAACAAAGCGGCGGACACTGGCGCATCGAGCAGCAATGCGGACTACAGCATCTTTCGGTCTATGGCCCGCCACTGCCGCTTCCCGCGCCCTGGCAATCAGACGCAGGCCCAGCCTGGCAGCAGCGCACGGACTGGCAGCTGCAGAGCACTGCCCTGCCCACCTATCACCGGCCAATCGCCCAGGCCACGAGCTGGGTCGATGTGGCCGAAGCCCAGGTCGATTACGACGACAGTCAATGGCAGCACTGGCAAGGCGAGCCCAAGGCCCTGGAGCAACTGGGCATGGCACCCGGGCATGCCTGGTACCGCGGGCGCTTCGTGCTCGATGCCCTGCCGGCCGACTGGCAGTCGGTCGAACTGGCGCTGCACAGCGTGGCGGACCACGCCGGGATTTACCTCAACGGTCACTACCTCGGAACCGTGAGCCCGCTAGGCAATGCGCTGGATGCCTCCGCCCTGGCTGCACCTGGCCCATTCCTGCGTCAGGGCGAAAACGTTCTGGCTGTGCGCATCAGCCGCTGGGGTCGGGGCAGTTTCATGTTCCCGCGTGGCAACCTGCTGGGCACCTCGGTCCGCCTGGGCGCAGTCGGCTACGACAGCCGCAAGGGCGTCAGCGGCCCGGCCGCGCTCAGTGGCCTATTGATGCGCGATATTCCGATCAACGACTGGCGTGTGCGGGCCGACCTGGGCAGCGAAACGACCCTGCAAGCCGCTGCGCCGACGAGCCAGACAAGTCTGCCGCTGACGTTGGTGCCCGGTGAAGTACGCTGGCTGGCCATCGACCTGCCCGACGATCTGTTGCCCGCCGGGGATATGCAGGCACCTCGTGCACTGCGCCTGAATGGGCGCAATCTGCAGGGCACCCTGTTCCTCAATGGCGTGGTGATCGGGCGCTGGCTCAGCGACAACCACTGGCTAGGCCAGGGACAATGGGCGGATGTCGAGCGCGGCCAGTGGGCACACCTGTCGCCGGACGACTTCCCGCTGGCGCGCAGTCGTTTGCAGGCCCATGGCAATCGGCTGCTGATCGCCCTGCAGGACAGCAGTGCGCCAGGCGCCCAGGCCAGGCTGGAGAGCCTTGAGTTGATCGATGCGGCGGAAATGCTGCGCTACGAGACCCGCGGCATTGTGCGCGAGGCTCAGCCAAGCCGGATCTGGCAAGGCCAGTTGCCGGCGGACTGACCCCTGCCCTGTCAGGCGTAAGTATCGATGCCGACCTTGGCCTGCAGCCAGTCGCGGTAGGTGGTCAGCGAGTCGGTCTGCTTGTCGCCGTTCGAGCCCTTGAAGCTGATGCCATCGGTCACGCCGTTGTCGATCAGCTTCTGCACCTGGGTCAGCAGCTTCTGCGCATCCTCTTTCTCCAGCTCACCGACATCCGGCAGCGGAATGGTCGCGGTGTTACCGCTGCTGGTGGTACTGCCGGTCAGTCCGCCCAGGCTGCTCGACTGGCTGGAGCCCTTGGCCATGGCCGCGAACAGGCCGCCGGTCTGGCGCGCCTGCATCATCTGCGCCAGGCGTTTGATCTCGGCGACCGGGTCGGCCGGCTTCTCGCTGCTCTGCTGGTTCGTGGTGTTGCTGGCCGTATTGCCCGTGCCAGCCGTGGCAGTGGCCTTGCTGGCGGCGGTGTAGCTGGCGAGCGCGATCGGGTTGCTCGATATGCTGGTCATGGCGCGTTCCGCAAAGAAGTCGGTGTCGTCGCTAAGTAGCAGATATTGGGCCAATTGCAGAAAAGGCTCTGCTTCGAGGCCTGCAGCGGGTATTGCCGCGGTGTTGCAGGCGTGAACTTGCCGTAATGGGCAGGTTCTTGCCGCTGGCCTGCGATCAGGCGGCGACGGTTTCGTCCGGTGGTGCGTCCAGATGCGGGCAGTTCTCGCACATGCTCATGCCCAGTTCGTTGCGGATGCAGCACAGGCGGCGCTGCCGCCAGGGCTGGCACTGCTCGCCCTGGTCGACGTAGCGCACCGGCTGGAACAAGTGGTTGCGCGTCCCGTCCGGACGTTTCTGCGCTTCCAGTATCTGTTGGCCGGGTGCCAGCATGGCCGCTGGAAACGGCATGTCGGACAGGGTCGCCATGAACCACTCGAAGTAGTTGCCGGCATTGCTCCACAGCACCCGGCTGGCCACCTTGCGGTAGCCGATCAGGGCCTGGATAAAGGGCGCGAGATTGTCGTCCAGCAGCCCGGCAAAGCGTTCGAAGCCGTCCGCCGGCGGGCTGCTCCAGCGCTCGCCGGCATGCGGCAGTTTGAAGGCTTCGGGCAGGCCATCGGCGCCAACCACGACTTGAATCTCGTCGAAGGCCAGCGGCAGCCGCCAGTTGAGGATCAGACTGGCGGCCAGCACCGGCGGAATCAGGCGCAGGAAGTAGTACTTCGACCACAACGAAAGTAAGGCACGCCGGTCCCCTTCCGCATGCTCGGGGCCAAAGCGCAGTAGCTGCTGCTCCAGGTTCCCGGCGCTGACGAACTCGCGCGCCGGCATAGCCGGGCGCGGGTCGCCGGTCAGCGTGAGGACATCACGGTAATGCGCGAAAGGCCCCTGAAACAGCGGTGCAATGGCCGCGATCACGACTTCGGCACTGCACTCAGGCGCATGCGCTGGCCACTTCCTGGCCGCGCCGGCGACGGCCGTCGAGCAGTGCATCGACCACTTCCTGGGAGCGCACGGCGAGCACCGACAGCAGCGTATCGCTCAGGCCATGGCTGGCCTCGCAGCAGCCCTGCAGGAAGATCCCGGCACTGAAGCCCGGCTGGCACAGCATGCGGTAGTCGCGGGCTACATCACCTTCGCCCAGATGCCCCTGTACACCTTCCAGCAGGCGCTTGTGACCATCGCGGCGGTAGCCGGTAGCCAGCACCACGGCGTCGAACAGCTGCTCTTCGCTGCCTTGCGGGCCGCTCATACACAGGCGCACGCCCTGCTCTTCGGCACTGGCTTGCTCGACCAGGCGCTGCGTGAGCAGCTGGTGCGGCGCATGGCCGGTAACCTTCTGCAGGTACAGGCGATGGTAGATGCTCTCGATCAGATCGAGGTTGACCACCGAGTAGTTGGTCTGCGCGTTGGCCTGGATAAACGCCTGGCGGGTTGCCGGGTGCTGGCCGTAAACCACGTCGGTATAGGACGGATCGAAGATCTCGTTGACGAACGGGCTGTCGTCCGCCGGGCGCAAGGCCTGGCTGCGCATGATCAGCGATACTTCGGCATCCGGGTAACGGCTGCACAGATCGCTGAAGATTTCCGCGGCGCTCTGTCCCGAGCCAACCACGGCCAGGCGTTGAGCGCCCGCGCGCAGCTTGCCGACACGTTCCATATAGGTCGAGGAATGCATCACCCGGTCGTCACCGCGCAGGGCACGGAAGGCTTCCGGCACCACCGCTTCGCCGCCGATGCTGACCACCAGATTACGGGTGATCCGCGAGCGGGTACGGCCATCGGCCAGGCGGGAAACCACCTTGACCCGGGTGACTTCGCCACCATCCTGCACCGGCTCGACGGCAATCACTTCCTCACCGTAGTGCACACGCTCGGCAAAGTGCGCGGCGGCCCAGCCCAGGTAGTCGTTGTACTCCAGCCGCGACGGCGTGAAGGTGCCGACGTTGATGAAGGACTCCAGACGACCCTTCTGGTGCAGGTAGTTGACGAAGGTGAAGCGGCTGGCCGGGTTGCGCAAGGTAGCCAGATCCTTGAGGAAGGAGATCTGCATGCGGCTGTCTTCCAGGAGCATGCCACCGTGCCATTCGAAGGCCGGTTTCTTTTCCAGGAAGCAATAGCGCAGACCACCCTGCTCGCGCGTGCGGCGGTCTTCGTCGAGGGCCACGGCAATGGCCAGGTTGGCCGGGCCGAAGCCCAGGCCGATTACATCGTATTCCAGCGTTTCTATGCTCATGTCAGGCACCGATCCCGCGAATGGCTCGTGTGAAGGTCAAGTGGGTCCTGTGGCGGAACGGCACTCGCCTTGCCCAACCTCATCAGTTAACGGCCGCGTTAAGCGCGGCTCATCTTGTGTATTCATGCCAGGCGACAGTGTTTCTGCACCGCCTGCAACCTTGCCTAGGCCAGACTGCAGTGGTCGAAGAACACTTCGCGGGACTGGATCATCAGTGCCGCGCGCTTGTGGGGGAAATTGAATTCCTTGTCCTTGTGGTAACCCTGAGCCTGCATGTGGCCGATCATTTTGGCGTTGTCGGCACGCGGCTCGGCAACTACCCGCTGGGTGCGCGGGTCGTCGAGGAACAGGTAGTGGGTCAAGGCGTTCAGCCAGCTGGCTACCTTGTGCGGGCCGCGATGGCTTTCCTCGCCGACCAGCATGTGGATGCCGCGGTCGTAGTCGTCCACGTCGTAGAACGGCGCGATGCGGTCTTCCCTGGCCCAGTAGGCTTCGTAATAGGCGAACGGCTGGTCATCGAAGCAGCCGATCAGGGGCAGCACACGCGGATCGTCGAGCAGCTCCTGCAGGTAGCGGCGGTGCTTGTGCAGGTCGCCCTCTTCCTGCCAGAACGCGGCTACCCGGGCGCTGTTCTGCCAGCGGTTGAAGCGTTCCAGATCCAGCTCGATATCCAGCGTGCGCAGGGAAATCCACGAGCCCAGACGGGCATCGAAACGCCGGTAGACTTCGCCGGCCGGTTTGGGCCCGCGGCGTGGATGACGGCGCCCGCTGGCATGCATGACCATCTGCTGCGGGTAGCCGGCGTGGCTGGCATTGCGCAGGAACGGCCCCGGCAATTGCCAGAACAGCCCGCGCTCGATACGCAGCGTGTCACCTTCAGCTACCAGCAGACCGCTGTTCAGCAGCGCCGGGTCGACCTGTTCCAGCTGCAACGCCAGGCTTTGGCGCTGCGGCTGGCTGGCGAAACACCAGTAGGCCAGCAGCCACAGGGCTTCGGCCTGGTCGGCCAGGGCCAGCTCCAGCGGAACCAGCAGCTCGCCCTGACGCCGCGCGCGCAGCAGCGCACGCCCATCCAGGTGCAGGGCCAGGCTGTCGCCATCGTCGCGGGCGCTGAGCTGCCGGCCATTGGGCAGCGGCAGCCGGCTCAGCGTGTTAGAACTCATAGGTGGCACTGGCGATGACGTTGCGACGGTTGCCGTACCAGCAGTAGTAGTCACAGGCCGCGACGTACTCTTTGTCGGTCAGGTTGTTGGCGTTGAGCTGCAGACGCACACTCTGGATCTGGTAGCTGACCATGGCATCCAGCAGGGTGAAGGACGGCACCTCCAGGGTCTCGGTGTTGTCGCCGTAGCTGGAGCTGGTGTGGCGCACGCCGCCGCCCAGGGCCAGGCCATCGAACAGGCCACCATGGATCTTGTAGTTGGCCCAGACCGATGCCATCTCGTCGGCGACGTTGGACGGCGTCTTGTCTTTCTCGGCTGGGTTGCTGGTCTTGGTGATTTCCGGATCCAGCTTGGTATAACTGGCGATCAGGCTGAGGTTGTCGGTGACATTGGCCTGCGCTTCCAGCTCGATACCGCGACTGCGCACCTCGCCGAGCTGCACATAAGTGCCGGCGTTGTATTTCTTGACGTTCTCCTGGGTCAGCTCGAATACCGCTGCAGTGAACATCGCGTCCAGGCCCTCTGGCTGGTACTTGATACCCACTTCTTTCTGGCTGCCGGTTTCCGGCTCGTAGGGTTTGTTCGGGCTGACCGTCGTGTTCAGGTCGGTGACCGGCAGGAAGAATTCCGAGTAGCTGGCATAAGGAGTCACGCCATTGTCGAAGACATAGGCAACGCCACCGCTCCAGGTGAAGTCCTCGTCGCGCACATTGTGGCCGGTGCCGGTGGTCTGGTTATCGAAGTCGGTGCGGGACTTGTCGTAACGGCCACCGAGCAGGAACACCCACTGGTCGAGTTTGAACTGCTCCTGGGCGTAGTAGCCCATCTGGTCGGCACGGGTGTCCTTGTCTTCCAGGGCAAAGTTGCCGATAGGCGCGTCGTTGCCAACCGGGAAGCCGAAGATCGGGGTGGTGTTGCCCGGGTTGAAGATATTCAGCGGCGGGATTACGCCGAAGTTCGGGTAGCCGTTGGGGCTGCGATCGTTGATCTTCAGCTGCTGGTAGTCGACGCCCAGCAGCAGGGTGTTCTCCCAGCGGTCACCGAACCAGTTGCCCAGCAGGCGGTTGTCCACCGACAGGTTGTCGGCCTTGCCGTCGTTGTAGGTCAGACCACGGTTGATCACGCTGTCGGAGAGATTGCCGTAGAAGAACAGCTGGCGCAGCTCCAGGTCCATGTGGCCGTAGCGCAGGTTCTGCTGGAAGTCCCAGTTGTCGCTGAGGCGATGGTTGAGCTCGTAGCCCAGGGTGTACTGGTCGCGCTCGAAGGTCTCGTACTTGGGATTGCCGACGGCAGTATCGGTGTCGATGTCGCCGTTCGGGTTGTGCTCGATGGTGCCGCTGGACGGCAGGAACTGCAGCTGCGGATCGGAGCGATCCTTCTGCATGCTGGCCAGCACGGTCAGCGAGGTGTCGTCGTTGAAATTGACGGTCATCGACGGCGCCAGCAGGATGCGTGCGGCGTCCACGTCATCGACCTGGGTACCGGTGTCGCGGCTCAACGCCACCACGCGATACAGCAGGTTGCCCTCTTCATCCAGCTTGCCGCCGACGTCGGCGTTGATCTGCTTGCGCTCGAAGCTGCCGTACTGCACGCCGACTTCGTTCTTGCCTTCAGCAGTCGGGCGCTTGCTCTGCAGGTTGATCAGGCCGCCGGGCGGGGTCTGGCCGTAGAGCACGGACGCAGCGCCCTTGAGCACTTCGATGCGTTCGAGCATGTAGGGGTCGATCTGCCAGCTGTAGAAGGCGCTGGAGTAGATGCGCGAGCCATCCATGAACAGACCGTTGTTGGCCTGTTTGAAGCCACGGATGATGAACCAGTCCTGCTTGTTGTCTTCACCGTAAAAACCGGCC
>JBOFCR010000113.1:0-3114 GCA_051646165.1 Pseudomonas sp.
AGGCCAGGTCGCTGGCATCAACACTGAGCGGATCGCCCGCAGGCGCCGACGGCAGCGTATCCAGTGTCCAGGCAGTGTGCCCGGCCGGCAGACGCGACAGCCACTGTGGTTGGGTCAGGGTGACCTGGGCGTCGGCGTCTTCGATCAGGAAGGCCAGGCGCGCGGCGGGTAATTGCGGATCCAGCGGCAACCACGCCGCCCCGGCATGCACGATACCGAGCAGGGCCACCACCAGTTCTACGGAGCGCTCCATGCACACCGGGACAATGGCATCGCGGCCGATGCCGGCGGCACGCAAGGCACGGGCCACACTTTGCGCGCGCTGATCCAGTTCGGCGTAACTCAGGCGCTGGCCTTCGAACAGCAGCGCCGGGGCGTTGGGGCTGAGGGTGGCTTGTTGGCTCAGGGCCGTGTGCAGGTTGGTCGGGCCGTTGTAGTGACGCTCGGTGGCGTTCCACTCGATCAGTTGCTGCTGATCCTGATGCTGCGGGAACAGCTCGACCAGCGGCCGCTGCGGCGCTGCCACCAGCGCGTCCAGCAGGGCACACCATTGCGTGCTCCAGCGCTGCATCGTCGGCTCGTCAAACAGCACCGATTGGTATTCGAGGGCGAGGGTCATGTCGACACCGTCGTCCTGGACTTCCCAGCTCTGTTCGAACTTGGCGTCGATCACCGGCAGCAGTTGCTCTTCGATGTTCAGGCCCGGCCACTGGCTGCTGTCCATGCGGCCGTGGTTGAGGGAGAACATGATCTGGAACAGCGGCGTGCGATTCAGGTCGCGGCGCTGGGCCACGGCACCGACTAGGGTTGCAAACGGCAGGTCGGCATGGGCCTGGGCCGCGCGCAGATCTGCTTCGAGGCTGACGAGCAGTTGCTCGGCCGGAGCCTGTTGATCGACTTCGCTGCGGATCACCAGGGTATTCATCAGGCATGCCAGCAGCGCCTGGGTTTGCGGCTGATCGCGCTGGTCGGCCGGGGTGCCGAGGCGAATATCGCGCTGACCGCTGTAACGCGCGAGCAGGGCACTCAGGGCACTGGCCAGCACCACATAGGCGGTGGTGCCGCGTTGGCGGGCGAACTGGCGAATGGCTTCGGCACGGCTTGCACCGAGGCTGACGATCAGTTGCCCGGCGCGACGATCCGCTTCGGCGCCGCGGGGATGGTCGAGGGGCAGGTCGAGTTGGTAGTCGTCTTGACCCAGGTGTTGCTTCCAGTAATGCAGGCTGTCATTGCGCCGGGCCTGGGTGTCCGGGTGCTGTTGCCAGAGAGCGAAATCGACATAGTCGATGTCCAGCGCCGCCCAGGCGGGTGCTTGCCTGTGCTGGGCGGCGGTGTAGGCCAGGGCCAGCTCATCGATCAGCAACTGCATCGCCCAGCCGTCGGTGGCGCTGTGGTGCAGGCAAACCAGCAACAGGCTTTCGTCGCTGCCCTGACGTTGCAGCAGGTGTGCACGCCAAGGCGCGGCGGCAGCCAGATCGAAAGGCGCCATCAAGGCGTTCTCGGCTTCAGTGCAGGCCGTCGTCCAGTCCTGCGGGGCGACCGGAGTGACCGCGAGCGCCGGGGCCTGATCGTCGATCAGCAACTGCGGCGCGCCTTCGATTTCGACAATGCGGCTGCGCAGCACCAGATGACGCGCGCTGACTTGCTCGAACGCCTCACGCAACGCTTGAACGTGCAGGTCGCCGCGCAAGGTCAGGGCAAACGGCATGTGGTACTCGCGGGAATCCGGCACCAGACGGCTGAGCATCCAGAACCGTTGCTGAGCCAGGCCCAGCGGCAGCTGTGCCGGACGCGGTTGCGCGGTGATCCGTTCACCGGGCAGCGCCGCCTGCAGGTGACCGGCCAATGCCGCCACCGTCGGTTGGGCAAACACCAGTGCCAAGGGCAGCGTTGCACCGAGGCGTTCGCGTACCCGGGCGACCAGACGGGTGGCCAGCAGGGAGTGGCCGCCGAGCTGGAAGAAGTGATCTTCGATCCCCACAGACGAGCATTCCAGCAGTTCGCCGAATAACTCGCAGAGCACCGTTTCAGTGGCGTTGCGCGGCGCCGTGCGCGGCTGATCGCTGCCTGCTTCGGGTAACGTCGTGGTTGCCAGAGCCTTACGGTCGAGTTTGCCATTGCTGTTGAGTGGCAGGCTGTCGAGTTTCACCAACAGGCTTGGCAGCATGTGCGAGGGCAGGCTGTCGCTCAAGGCTGCGCGTACGGCGGATTCATCGGCGTCACCGCACCAGAAACTCACCAACCGCTGATCAAGCAACAAGGTGGCGGCGTCGCGAACGCCTGTTTGCGCCAGCAATTCAGCATCGATTTCCCCGAGCTCGATGCGCTGGCCACGCAGTTTCACTTGGTGGTCGAGACGCCCTAGGTACTCGATGTTGCCATCCACGAGGAAGCGGCAACGGTCGCCGGTGCGGTACAGGCGATCGCCGTCGATGAACGGGCTGGCGAGGAAACGTTCCTCGGTCAGGTCCGGGCGTTTCAGGTAACCCCGGGCCACGCCGACCCCGCCGATGTACAGCTCGCCGATGCTGCCGATCGGCAGTGGCTGCATGGCCTCGTCGAGAATGTACAAACGCAGGTTGGCGATCGGTTTGCCGATCGGCACGCTCACGTCGTCCACCGAGCAGCGCCATACCGAGACGTCGATGGCCGCTTCGGTCGGACCATAAAGGTTGACCAATGCGGCCGGGTGTTGCGTCATGAAGCGCCGCACCAGGTCCACCGGCAGCGCTTCGCCGCTGGCGAACACCTGACGCAGGCTGTGGCAGTTGACCAAGCTCGGTTCTTCGACAAAGGCCCGCAGCATCGAGGGCACGAAGTGCAGGGTGGTGACCTGCTCCTGCTGGATCAGTTCGCTGAGGTAGGCCGGGTCGCGATGACCATCCGGGCGGGCCACCACCAGGGTCGCGCCGGTGATCAGCGGCCAGAAGAACTCCCACACCGACACATCGAAGTTGTATGGGGTTTTCTGCAACACGCGGTCGTTCGGGCCAATCGGGAAGGCGTCCTGCATCCAGTACAGGCGGTTCATCAAGGCGCCGTGTTCGTTCATCACGCCTTTGGGTTGACCGGTGGAGCCGGAGGTGTAGAGCACATAGGCCAGGTCGCTGGCAT
>JBOFCR010000114.1:0-2611 GCA_051646165.1 Pseudomonas sp.
AGGCCAGGTCGCTGGCATCAACACTGAGCGGATCGCCCGCAGGCGCCGACGGCAGCGTATCCAGTGTCCAGGCAGTGTGCCCGGCCGGCAGACGCGACAGCCACTGTGGTTGGGTCAGGGTGACCTGGGCGTCGGCGTCCTCGATCAGGAAGGCCAGGCGCGTGGCGGGCAATTGCGGATCCAGCGGCAACCAGGCGGCGCCGGCATGCACGATGCCGAGCAGGGCGACGACAATGTCCACGGAGCGCTCCATGCACACCGGGACAATGGCATCGCGGCCGATACCGGCGGCGCGCAAGGCTCGGGCGACGGTTTGCGCGCGCTGATCGAGCTCGGCGTAACTCAGGCGCTGGCCTTCGAACACCAGCGCCGGGGCATTCGGGCTGAGGGCGACCTGTTGGCTCAGGGCCGTGTGCAGGTTGGTCGGGCCGGGGTATTGGCGCTCGGTGGCGTTCCACTCGATCAGTTGCTGTTGACGCTCGCTTTCAGTCAATGGCGACCAGTCAGCAAGGCGGGTCTGTGGGGCGTCGAGCATGGTTTCCAACAGCTGTTGCCACTGCGCCAGCCAACGCTTGGCCGTGGTTTCGCTGAACAGCGCGGCGCGGTATTCCAGCAACACCGACAGCACTTCGCCATCATGCACTTCCCAGTTCAGGTCGTACTTGGTGGCCTGAGCCGTTACCGCCCGTTCGCGCACCTGCAATTGCGGCCAGTGGCTGGTCGACGAGTCGGCGTTCTGCATCACGAACAATACCTGGAACAATGGCGTCTGACCGAGGCTGCGCTCCGGCGCCAGGCTTTCGACCACTTGATCGAACGGCACGTCCTGATGCTGCTGCGCATCCAGCACGCGGTTGCGCACCTGGCTCAGCAAACCTTCGAAATCCAGCGCCAGATCGAGGTCGGCGCGCATTACCAGGGTATTGACGAAGCAACCGATCAGCGGCTGCAGTTCGGCCAGCGGACGCTGGGCAACCGGGCTGCCGACCCGCACGTCGCGCTGGTTGGCGTAGCGCCCCAACAACAGTTGCGCCGCGCTGAGCATCAGCATGTACAGGGTGGCACCCCGCTGTTGAGCGAACTGACGCAAGCGTCCCACCAACTCTGGCGGCAGTTGCAGCTGCACCGCGCCTGCGGTCGGTTCGAGCAGGCTCGGACGACCCTGTTCGGTGGGCAGATCCAACAGGTAATTGCCGTCTTCCAGCTGGGTGTGCCAGTAGTCGAGTTGGCTGCGGAACAATGCTTGTTGCGCGGAGGAGCGCTGCCAGAGGGCGTAATCCGGGTATTGCAGGGCCAGGTTCGGCAGTGCAGCGACGGTTCCTTGGCACTGGGCCGCGTAGAGCTGCGCCAGTTCATCCAGCAGATTCTGACTTGACGCACCGTCGGTGGCGCAGTGGTGTACGGTCAGCAACAACAGCGCCTGGGCGCGGCCGCTGCGCTGTACCAGCGTGGCGCGGACCGGCACTTGGGCGGCGAGGTCAAAACGCTGTCCGGTTTCGGCGAGGATCGCCTCGTCGGTCAAGTGTTGCCAGCGGTCGTCGGTCGCCGCGTCCAACGCTGCCACGCGCAAGGTGAGGTTGACCTGGGGTTCGATGACCAGTGCCAACTCGCCGTCGGTGTCGCGCACGATCCGGCTGCGCAGGATTTCGTGGCGTTGAACCACGCTGTTCAGGCCGGACTGCAAGGCCTGGGTGTTCAGCTCACCGTCGAACTGCACGGCACTGACCACGTTGTATTCGCCACCGCCAGCGCTCAGTTGTTCGAGGAACCACAAGCGTTGCTGTTCGAAAGACAGTGGCAGTCGGGCGGGTCTTGGCGCTCCGGTCCAGGTAGTGGCCGGAGTGGCCAAAGGATCGCCGAGCTGGCTCGCGAGCGCAGCCAGTGTCGGGTTTTCGAAAAGGCTACGCAGGGGGGGCACCCGAGTGAACTGCTGACGCAAACGGGCAAACAGCACCGCTGCCAGCAGCGAGTGACCGCCAAGATTGAAGAAGTTATCGTGGACGCTGACAGCCGGACATTCCAACACCTCGCAGAACAATTCGCTCAGCACCGCCTCGGTGGCGTTGCGCGGTGCCACATGAGGTTGACCGTCGCCAGCATCTGGCAATGCCGTGGCCGCCAAGACCTTACGGTCGAGCTTGCCGTTGCTGTTGAGTGGCAGGCTGTCGAGTTGCACCAGCAGGCTTGGCAGCATGTGTGCTGGCAGGCTGTCGCTCAATGCTGCGCGGATTGCGGCTTCATCGGCGTCACCACACCAGAAGCTCACCAGACGCTTGTCGAGCAACAAGGTGGCTGCGTCGTGAACGCCCGGTTGTGTCAGCAGTGCCGCATCGATTTCCCCCAGCTCGATCCGCTGCCCGCGCAGTTTCACCTGATGGTCGAGGCGCCCTAGGTACTCGATGTTGCCATCGGCGAGGAAGCGGCAACGGTCGCCGGTGCGGTACAGGCGGTCGCCGTCGAAAAATGGGCTGGCGAGGAAACGTTCCTCGGTCAGATCCGGACGTTTCAGGTAACCGCGAGCGACGCCGACCCCGCCGATGTACAGCTCGCCGATGCTGCCGATCGGCAGTGGCTTTTGAGCCTCGTCGAGGATGTACAGGCGCAGGTTGGC
>JBOFCR010000115.1:0-6470 GCA_051646165.1 Pseudomonas sp.
GGTCACCGCGACCATCGTCGCCCTGCAGGCTCCGGACTACATCGCCAGCTACAACTACGTCGGCGGCCTGCTGGCCGTTTCACCGACCTGGTTCTTCCTGCCGGTGTGCCTGATCGCCGTGATCGGCGGCATGTCCACCGGCACCACCGCGCTGTATGGCACCGGCCTGGACCTGTCCAGCGTGCTGCCGCGCCTGCTCAGCCGGGTGCAGGCCACCCTGCTGATCGGCCTACTGTCGATTGCCTTTATCTTCATTGGCCGCTTCGCCTTCAACCTGGTGCAGAGCGTGTCGACCTTCGCCGTGCTGATCATCACCTGCACCAGCCCGTGGATGGTCATCATGATCCTCGGCCTGCTGGTGCGCCGTGGCTTCTACCACGCCGATGACCTGCAGGTGTTCACCCGTGGCCAGCGCGGCGGTGCCTACTGGTTCCACCACGGCTGGAACTGGCGCGGCATGGGCGCCTGGGTGCCCAGCGCGGCGGTCGGCCTGGCCTTCGTCAACCTGCCGGGGCAGTTCGTCGGGCCGCTCGGCGAGCTGGCTGGCGGCATCGATATCAGCCTGCCGGTCACCCTCGGCCTGGCCGCGGTGCTGTACCTGCTGCTACTGAGCCTGTTCCCCGAGCCGGCCGAAGTCTATGGCCCGCAAGGACCGCGCTGGATCAAGGCGAGCAAACAGCCCGCCGGGCGCATCGAAGCTGCCTGATAGCTTCAGGCACACACAAAAAACCCGGCCATGTGCCGGGTTTTTTGTTTTGCCGCAAGGCGCTGCATCACGCGGGTTTCACCCGCCCCACGATCAAGCCTTGAGGCTCTTCACGCCTTCAGCAGTACCGAGCAGCAGCAGGTCGGCTGGGCGCGCGGCGAACAGGCCGTTGGTGACCACGCCGACTATGGCGTTGATCTCGCGCTCCAGGGTCACCGGGTCGGTGATCTGCATGTTGAACACATCGAGGATGATGTTGCCGTTGTCGGTGACCACGCCTTCGCGGTACACCGGGTCGCCGCCCAGTTTGACCAGCTGGCGCGCCACATGGCTGCGGGCCATGGGGATGACTTCCACCGGCAGCGGGAAATCGCCGAGCACCGGCACCAGCTTGCTGGCGTCGGCGATGCAGATAAAAGTCTTGGCCACAGCCGCGACGATCTTCTCGCGGGTCAGCGCGGCGCCGCCGCCCTTGATCAGGTTGAGGCGCTCGTCGCTCTCGTCGGCGCCGTCGATGTAGAACTCCAGCTCACTGACGCTGTTCAGGTCATACACCGGAATGCCGTGACCCTTGAGCCGAGCGGCGGTGGCTTCGGAACTGGCCACGGCGCCGTCGAAGGCCATCTTGTGCTGAGCCAAGGCGTCGATGAAGCAGTTGGCGGTGGAGCCGGTGCCGACGCCGATCACGCTCTTGCTGTCGAGGAAGGGAAGGATATGGTCGACGGCGGCCTGGGCCACGGCCTGCTTGAGCTGATCCTGGGTCATCGCGGTATGCGCCTGAGAGGGTAACGGGAAGGGCCGAATTATAGCCCCGCCCCCGGCGCAACCGGCTGCGTTTTATCGCCGCGCTTACTCTTATGCGGTTTTCCGGGCGGACTGTCGGTGGCCGTGGGTCGGAGCGCTGGGGTAGACTCCAGAATCCGTGAAACGCCCGCCAGTGAAGCCGTGATGCTCGAACAGTACGTAAAGAAGACCCTCACCTCGCGCGTCTACGATGTCGCCGTGGAAACCCCGCTGCAACCCGCCCGCCAGCTCTCCGAGCGGCTGGGCAACCAGATTCTGCTGAAACGCGAGGATCTGCAGCCGGTCTACTCGTTCAAGATTCGCGGCGCCTACAACAAGCTGGCCCAGCTCAGCCCGGAAGAACTGGCGCGCGGCGTGGTCACCGCCTCGGCCGGCAACCATGCCCAGGGCCTGGCCCTGGCCGCCAAGCACATGGGGGTGAAAGCCACCATCGTTATGCCGCGCACCACCCCCGAGCTGAAGGTGCAGGGCGTGCGCTCGCGCGGCGGCAAGGTGGTGCTGCACGGCGACGCCTTCCCCGAAGCGCTGGCCTATTCGCTGAAGCTGGTCGAGGAAAAGGGCTTCGTCTATATCCACCCCTATGACGACCCGCACGTGATCGCCGGCCAGGGCACCGTGGCCATGGAAATCCTGCGTCAGCAGCCGGGCCAGCTGGACGCCATCTTCGTGCCGGTCGGCGGCGGCGGGCTGATCGCCGGCATCGCCGCCTACGTCAAATACCTGCGTCCGGAAATCAAGATCATCGGCGTAGAGCCGGATGACTCCAACTGCCTGCAGGCGGCCATGGCTGCCGGCGAGCGCGTGGTGCTGCCGACCGTTGGCCTGTTCGCCGACGGCGTGGCCGTGGCGCAGATCGGGGCGCACACCTTCGATATCTGCAAGAGCTACGTCGACGAGGTGATCACCGTCAGCACCGACGAGATCTGCGCAGCAATCAAGGACATCTACGACGACACCCGCTCGATCACCGAGCCGGCCGGCGCGCTGAGCGTGGCCGGGATCAAGAAGTACGTGGAGCGCGAAGGCCTCAGCGGCCAGGTGCTGGTCGGCATCGACTCGGGGGCCAACGTCAACTTCGACCGCCTGCGCCATGTGGCCGAGCGCGCCGAGCTGGGCGAGAAGCGCGAGGCGATCATCGCCGTGACCATCCCCGAGCAGCCGGGCAGCTTCAAGGCCTTCTGCGAGGCGATCGGCAAACGCCAGATCACCGAGTTCAACTACCGCTACCACACCGACCAGGAAGCGCACATCTTCGTCGGCGTGCAGACCCACCCGGAAACCGACCCGCGCGCGGCGCTGGTGGAGAACCTGCGCAGCCAGGGTTTCCCGGTGCTCGACCTGACCGACAACGAGCTGGCCAAGCTGCATATCCGCCACACGGTCGGCGGCCATGCAGCAGCGGTGGCCGATGAAGTGGTGCTGCGCTTTGAGTTCCCGGAACGCCCGGGCGCGCTGTTCAACTTCCTCACCAAGCTCGGCGGGCACTGGAACATCACCATGTTCCACTACCGCAACCACGGCGCCGCCGACGGCCGCGTGCTGGCCGCGCTGCAGGTGCCGGCGGACGAGCGCCACCTGATCCCGGCCGCGCTGGACGCCATCGGTTATCCCTATTGGGACGAGAGCGACAACCCGGCCTACAAGCTGTTTCTCGGCAAATAACGAATAACTAGAAAACAGGACGCCCGTGATGGAGCACTACCAACTGCTGAAGTTTGCCCACCTGATCCCTGCCGTACTGATCCTGGCCGGCTTCATCGCCCACGCCTTCATGTTGTGGAAGGCCAACCGCTCCGGCGATGCGGCGATTCTGACCCGCAAGCTGCGCGTCACCCGCCTGTACAGCATGCCGGCCATCGGCCTGGTGACGCTGAGCCTGCCCATCAGCGGCTGGTGGCTGGTGCACACGGTCGGCCTGCCGCTGGGCGCCAGCTGGCTGCTGTACAGCGCCATACTGTTTGCCCTGCTGGCGCTGTTCGGCCTGCTGCTGCACAGCCGCCTGGGCGCCTGGCAGACGGCGGTCGGCAATGGCGCGGTCAGCGTCAAATTGCTGCGCTTCGTCATGGCCTATGGCGTGCTGATGCTGGTTCTGCTGCTGGCGATCTTCGCCCTGATGGGGGCCAAGCCGGCCTGATGTCGTCCTTCCCGCGCGGGCAGCAGGGAGCCGGGCAATGAGCCTGTACCTGCTGCTCAAGACCCTGCATATCCTCTCTTCCACCCTGCTGTTCGGCACCGGCCTGGGGTCGGCCTACTACGCCCTGCGCGCCTGGCGCAGCGGCGAAGTGCAGGTGATCGCCACGACCTTCCGCCATCTGGTCAGCGCCGACTGGCTGTTTATCGCTACCACGGCGGTATTCCAGCCACTTAGCGGCCTGGCCCTGGCGAAGATCGCCGGCTGGCCGCTGAACCAGTGGTGGCTACTGTGGAGCGCCGGGCTTTTCGTGTTCGCCGGATTGTGCTGGCTGCCGGTGCTGTGGCTGCAGATTCGCGTGCGCAATATGGCCGCCCAGGCGCTGCGCGATAGCACGCCGCTGCCGGAGCGGGCCAACCGCTATATGCGCATCTGGCTCGCCCTGGGCTGGCCAGCGTTTCTGGCCTTTATCGCGATCTTCTGGCTGATGGTGGCCAAGCCGCTGTGATCCACCCTGCGCCGACTGCGGTAGGGCGGGTGCAACCCGCGAGCACACCGACGCGGGTTTCACGCGCCCTACACGACGCTCTTTAGCGCAGGCTGAGCACCGGCCAGCCACGCTCGCTGGCAATGGCACGCAGGGTGTCGTCCGGATCGACCGCTACCGGGTTAGCCACCTGCTCCAGCAACGGCAGGTCGTTGCGCGAATCGCTGTAGAAATAAGCGCCGTCGAGGTTGTGGCCAGTCTGCTGCAGCCACTCGTTCAGACGCACCACCTTGCCGCCCTGAAAACACGGCACACCGACCACCTGACCGGTATAGCGGCCATCCTGCATGCCGCACTCGGTGGCCAGCAGGGTCTCGACGCCCAGGCGCGCGGCAATCGGCGCGGTGACGAAGCGGTTGGTCGCGGTGATGATCACCAGCTTGTCGCCGGCTTCGCGGTGCCGCGCCAGCAGCGCCTCGCCCTTGGCCAGGATGATCGGCTCGATCACCTCGCGCATGAACTCGGCCTGCCAGCGTGCCAGCTCGGCCGGCTCGGTGCAGCTGAGCACGGCCTGGGTGAAGCTCTGGTAGGCGACCACATCCAGCGTTCCGGCGCAGTAGTCGGCATAGAAGGCATCGTTGCGTGCCTGGTACTCGGCAGCGTCGACCCGGCCCGTGGCACAGAGGAATTCGCCCCAGCTGTGATCGCTATCGCCAGCCAGCAGGGTGTTGTCGAGATCGAAAAGGGCAAGGCGCACGTCGTTTCACCTGGATCGCAGAGGCCGAAAAGGGCGCCAGAATAGCCGCTTTCCGCCTCACTGCCCATTCCCGGGGCCGCGCGTTTGCTGCGCCCGCGGCCTTTGTGGAACAATGCCGAAACATGCGTTTTCGAGGGGTTGTGTGGTGATCGATTCCGATGGTTTTCGGCCCAATGTCGGCATCATCCTGACCAATGACATTGGCCAAGTGCTGTGGGCACGGCGAATCAACCAGGATGCCTGGCAATTCCCCCAGGGCGGGATCAACCCGCAGGAATCGCCGGAACAGGCGCTGTATCGGGAACTGAATGAAGAAGTCGGCCTCGAAGAGCGGGATGTGAAGATTCTCGCCTGCACCCGCGGCTGGTTGCGCTATCGTCTGCCCCAGCGCATGGTGCGCACGCACAGCCAGCCGCTGTGCATTGGGCAGAAACAGAAGTGGTTCCTCCTGCGCCTGACCGGTGATGAAAACCGCGTGCGCATGGATGTCACCGGTAAACCCGAGTTCGACGGCTGGCGCTGGGTCAGCTACTGGTACCCACTGGGCCAGGTCGTTACATTCAAGCGCGAGGTCTACCGCCGCGCGCTCAAGGAATTAGCCCCGCGCCTGCTGGCGCGCGACTGACGGAAAGCAAGCATGCTCAACACGCTGCGCAAGATCGTTCAGGAAGTGAACTCCGCCAAGGACCTCAAGGCGGCGCTGACGATCATTGTGCAGCGGGTCAAGGAGTCCATGGGCAGCCAGGTCTGCTCGGTCTACCTGCTCGACCCGGAGAGCAACCGCTTCGTGCTGATGGCCACCGAAGGCCTCAACAAGCGCTCCATCGGCAAGGTCAGCATGGCGCCCAACGAGGGCCTGGTCGGCCTGGTCGGTACCCGCGAGGAACCGCTCAACCTCGAACACGCCTCCGAACACCCGCGCTATCGCTACTTCCCGGAAACCGGTGAAGAGCGCTACGCCTCCTTCCTCGGCGCACCGATCATCCACCACCGCCGGGTGATGGGGGTTCTGGTCGTACAGCAGAAGGAACGCCGCCAGTTCGACGAGGGCGAAGAAGCCTTCCTGGTGACCATGAGCGCCCAGCTCGCCGGGGTTATCGCCCATGCCGAAGCCACCGGCTCGATCCGTGGCCTGGGCAAACAGGGCAAGGGCATCCAGGAAGCGCGCTTCGTCGGCGTGCCCGGCGCACCGGGCGCTGCCGTCGGCCGTGCCGTGGTGGTGCTGCCGCCCGCCGACCTCAACGTGGTACCGGACAAATCGGTCGACGATATCGACGCCGAGCTGGCGTTGTTCGGCAAGGCCCTGGAATGGGTGCGCGAAGACATGCACGCGCTCTCCGCCAAGCTGGCCAGTCAGCTGCGCAAGGAAGAGCGCGCGCTGTTCGACGTCTACCTGATGATGCTCGAGGACGCCGCCCTCGGCAGCGAAGTGACCACCGTCATCAAGACCGGCCAGTGGGCCCAGGGCGCGCTGCGCCAGGTGGTCGGCGAGCACGTCAACCGCTTCGAGCTGATGGACGACGACTACCTGCGTGAGCGCGCCTCGGACGTCAAGGACCTGGGCCGGCGCCTGCTGGCATACCTC